>NZ_NKID01000027.1:0-5264 GCF_002256045.1 Pseudomonas sp. PGPPP4 | reverse complement strand
GTGATCCGCTCGTAGGCTGACATCCTGATCGCTCCGCATCGGCTGCAAAGCCGCTAGGCTAGCTGCCATACGTGATCGGGACATTTCTATCTGGCTGGATCGCGACATTACTATTTGGCCGTAACAGAGGTGGAGCGCGGGCAAAAGGGGGGCAAGTGGTGCCGGTGAAGCTGTTTTTCCAGGGCAGTATATTTTTAGGTATGCAGAAAGCGCCACATGGCGCTTTCTGTTCGAGCCTCAGATGCGCGGCATCGATCGTCTACGGCCAAACAGATGCGTAGTCTCAGTTGGTCGCTTTGACGTTGGATGCTTTATCTGGCTGACGCCCTTCCTGTGCCAGCGTTTCATGCATCTCTCGATGCTGCTGGAGCGCCGCCTGGCTATCGCGGAAATCTTGGTTGTGCGAGATCGAGCGCTCGCTGCCGTCTGCGGCATAGCTGAGGTTCGCAACGGCGAGGGTGGCGGCAAACAGGGCAATTTTAAGGAACGTCATGGTGTTTCTCCTTCTAGAGTGCAGCGTGGGTATGAGAGCCACTCTAGAGGGGCGCGGCTAACGCCAGGATGAGCCGCGCATTACAATCCTGTCATCCTGCCGGGGGCTGTTCGCGACGGCGCAGGACGCTGTGGTAGAGCGCAGGCAAGACCAGCAGTGTCAGGGCAGTGGAGGACAGGATGCCGCCGATCACCACGGTCGCTAGCGGGCGTTGTACCTCCGCCCCGGTGCCGGTGGCCAAGGCCATGGGAATGAAGCCCAACGAGGCCACCAGCGCAGTCATCAGCACCGGCCGCAGGCGGACCAGCGCGCCCTCGCGCACGGCGATATCCAGCGGCTTGCCCTCCTCCAGCAGGCCACGGATGAAGGAGACCATCACCAAGCCATTGAGCACTGCGACGCCCGACAGTGCGATGAAGCCCACACCGGCCGAGATCGACAAGGGAATGTCCCGCAACCACAACGCCAATACCCCGCCCGTCAAGGCGAAGGGAATGCCGGTAAAGACCACGAGGCCGTCGCGCAGATTGCCGAACATCATGAACAGCAGCACGAACACCAGCAGCAAGGCCACCGGCACCACGAGTTGCAGGCGGGCGGCGGCGGCCTGCAACTGCTCGAATTGGCCGCCCCAACTGGTCCAGTAGCCTGCGGGAATTCGCACCTGGTCCGTGATGGCGGCAGTGGCATCCGCCACGAAGCTACCCAGGTCCCGATCGCGCACATTGGCACTGACGATCACCAGGCGCTTGCCGTCTTCTCGGCTGATCTGATTCGGCCCCAGCACCGTTTCCAGGCGCGCCACATCGGCCAGGGGAATGAACTCGACGCGGCCTTCCACCGCTGGCAATGGAATGGGCAACCGCGCCAGCACCGCCGGATCGCTGCGCAGGGTTTCCGGGAGGCGGATCATCAGATCGAAGCGGCGATCGCCCTCGAAGAGCGTGCCGGCCTTGCGTCCGCCGAGCGCCGTGGCAATCACATCCTGGATGTCGCCGACATTGAGGCCGTAGCGTGCGGCTCGCTCACGATCGATCTGCACACTCAGCAGCGGCAGCCCACTGGTCTGCTCCACCTTCACCTCGGCAGCGCCGGTGACCTTCTGCAACACCCTGGCGATGTCCGCAGCGGTCTTGTTCAGCACCGCCATGTCATCGCCGAAGACCTTGACCGCCACATCGCTGCGCACCCCGGAAATCAACTCGTTGAACCTCAGCTGGATCGGTTGCGACAGCTCGTAATTGCTACCGGGTACACGCGCAGCCGCTGCTTCCAGCTCAGCCATCAGCTGCTCGCGAGACTTGCCTGGATCAGGCCACTGCGCCTGCGGCTTGAGCATCACATAGCTGTCGGAGATGTTCGGCGGCATCGGATCCGCGGCGATCTCGGCGGTGCCGGTCCTCGCGAATACCCGCTCCACCTCGGGTACCTGATCCAGGATGGAGCGCTCCAGGCGTTGCTGCATATCCACCGATTGCCCCAGGCCGGTACCGGGCACCCTTAGCGCCTGCAGCGCGAAATCACCCTCGCTCAAGCTGGGTACGAATTCACTGCCCAGGCGCAGCGCCAGCAGCACCGTCAGCACCACGCTCAGGCCAGCGCCGGCGAACACCAGTGGCCGCCGGCGCATGGCTGCATCCAGCGCGACGGCATAGCCGCGCCGCGCCGCGCTCATCAGTCGATTGTCCTTTTCCTGCACGCGACCCGTGACGAACAGCGCCACGGCCGCCGGGACGAAGGTGATGGACAGCAGCATGGCGCCCACCAAGGCGATCACCACGGTAAAGGCCATGGGATGGAACATCTTGCCTTCCACACCCGTCAGGGCGAACACCGGCAGATAGACCACCATGATGATCAGCTGCCCGAAGATGAGGGGTCTCCGCGCCTCGCGGGCGGCGGCGAACACTTCCTGGAAGCGCTCCCGGCGATCGAGCGCCCGACCGTGCCGTTCCTGGGCATGAGCCAGCCGGCGAATGGCATTCTCCACGATCACCACGGCGCCATCGACGATGATGCCGAAGTCGAGCGCACCCAGACTCATCAGGTTGGCGCTGACCCGATTCGCGGCCATGCCGCTGAAGGTGAAGAGCATCGACAGCGGGATCACCAGCGCGGTGATCAGCGCCGCGCGCAGATTGCCGAGGAAGACGAAGAGCACGGCGATGACCAGCAGCGCACCCTCCACAAGATTCTTGCGTACCGTAGCGATCGCCTTGTCCACTAGCGTGGTGCGGTCGTACACGGCGACCGCCTGCACGCCTTCCGGCAGGTTGCGGTTGATCTGCGCCAGGCGCTCGGCCACTGCCAGGGCCACCTCGCGGCTGTTCTCACCCACCCGCATGAAGACGGTGCCAAGCACCGCCTCTTCGCCATTTTCGGTAGCTGCTCCGGAGCGTGACTCCTGCCCGACCCCGACCGTGGCCACATCCCGGATCCGTACCGGAGTACCGTCCACGGTAGCGAGCACGATGGTGGCGATATCCTCGACGGAGGCGAGCTGCCCCGGTACCCGAATCACCAGCTGCTCCCCGGCGCGCTCGATGAAACCGGCGCCGACATTGGCGTTGTTCCGCTCGAGCGCCATCGCCAATTGCTCTAGGGTGATGCGATAGCCTGCCAGCCGTTTGGGATCGGGCGCGATCTGATACTCCTTGGCATAGCCGCCAATGGTGTTGACTTCCGCCACCCCGGGCACGGTGCGCAACTGGGGTTTGACGATCCAGTCCTGGATCTCCCGCAGATCGGTGAGCGTATAGGCTTCGCCGTCAGCGCGGCGCGCCTGGGGCGCGGCCTTCACCGTCCAGAGGAAGATTTCCCCAAGCCCCGTGGACAGCGGACCCAGGTTGACCTCCACACCCTCTGGCAGGGCTTCGCGCGCACCCTGGAGGCGCTCGCTCACCTGCTGGCGAGCGAAGTACAGATCCGTCCCATCGGCGAAAATGACGCTGATCTGGGCAAAGCCCGAACGCGACAACGAACGGGTCCGGTCCAGTCCCGGCAGGCCGGCCATGGCTGTTTCCAGCGGATAGGTGACCCGCTGCTCGACCTCCAGCGGCGAGGCGCCCGGTACTTCTGCATTGATCTGCACCTGGACGTTGGTGATGTCCGGCACCGCATCGATGGGCAGGTGGCGATAGCTGTAGATCCCGAGTGCAGCGATGCCGAGCGTGGCAAGCAGCACCAACCAGCGCTGCTCAATGGCGAAGCGAAGAATACGTTCGAACATGATGCGCCCTTAGTGGGAGTGCTCGGCCGAGCCCTTGCCCAGTTCCGACTTGAGAATGAAGCTGCCGCGGTCGGCCACTACCTGGCCGGCGCTCAAGCCCTGACGAATCTCTGTGCGCTCACCGTCCCGGACCCCGGTGACCACGGGTGTCGCCTGAAAGCCGTCTGCCGTCCGGACGAACACCACGGTGCGATCCTCCACGACATGCACGGCGCCATTGGGCACGCCAAGTACCTTGGCCTGTCGCTCGTCATCGAGCCGCACCGTAACGAACAGACCCGGGCGCCAGGCGCCCGCCGGATTGGCTAGGGTGACGCGCGCGGTCGCCGCCCGGGTCTGTTCGCCCAGCAGATTGCCAACATGCGCCACGGTGCCCTCGGTGCGGCTATCCAGCTCACCCGCGAGTACCTCCACCTTTCGGCCAACGGTGACTCGATCGAGGTCACGCGCAGGAACGGCGAACGTGGCCCAGACGCGGGACAGGTCGGTGAGCGTGAAGAGGTTGCTGGCTTCGTCCACCCGCTCACCCAGGACCAGGTGCTTCTCCACCACCACGCCGTCGAAGGGCGCGCGCAGCTGGTAGCGACTGCCGCCCTGAGCGGAGGCTGCTCCACCCAAGGCCTGTGCTTTTTGACGGGCGTTGCGTACAGCAATCTCGGCTTCCTGCAGTGTCTGCCGCGCCTGCAGTAGATCCTGCTCGGCGCTGATCCGCTCCTGCCAGAGGTTCTGCTCGCGGGCATACAGGG
Source organism: Pseudomonas sp. PGPPP4 (assembly GCF_002256045.1). NCBI lineage: Bacteria > Pseudomonadati > Pseudomonadota > Gammaproteobacteria > Pseudomonadales > Pseudomonadaceae > Pseudomonas > Pseudomonas sp. PGPPP4. The sequence continues at coordinate 796 of NZ_NKID01000027.1, read as the reverse complement.
TGCGCGCCAGTTGCAGCCGCTGCTGCGCGGTCGCCAGCTCGCTGCGCACCTCGGAAAGCTGCTCGCTGGCAATGACTGCTAGCACCTGTCCCTTGCGCACCCGGTCTCCAAGATTCGCCTTCACCTCCTCGACGACGCCGGGCGTACGGGACACCACGTGAGCGGTACGATCTTCATCGAAGCGAATCTCGCCCGGAAGACTCAAAGAGGCGCCAACGCTCACCGGCGTGACCACCTGGGTTTCGATGCCGGCTGCTCGAATCTGCTCTGCGCTCAGCTCGACTTCGCCTTCGGCATGCGTCTCTTCGCCGTCGCCATGGGCGCCCTCGTTCGCGTCATGGCCGTCTTTGCCTTCGTCCAGATCAGGGCGAGGCTGGGTCGCCTCAGCCTTGGCATCTGCCGATTTCGTTAGGGGGGCAGCGGGTTCGGGGTGGTCGTGACCGGTACCCGCCTGAATGGTACTGAATGGCAGCCCACCGCCAATTACTGCAATCAGCAGCGGCCGCAGCAGTCTCGGCCTGAATGAAGTCATGGTCATGCAAGAACTCCGCACCCGATTTATTACCGGGATCTGTAGCGTCATGGGGAGGTGAAGAGCGGGCCGTGGAGGCGTTCGAGGCGGGCCCAGGCATTGATCTGCGCACGTTGAGAGAGCAGGTACTGCCCCCTAGCGGCAATGAGGGCGCGCTGGGCTTCCAGCACATCCAGCTGGGCAAAACGTCCCAGCGAGAAGCCGCGAGTTAGGTCATCGACCGTACGCTGGCCCGCCGGCAAAACCCGGTTGCGCAAGTCGTCG
>NZ_NKID01000017.1:0-66609 GCF_002256045.1 Pseudomonas sp. PGPPP4 | reverse complement strand
AAAAGCCAAAGAGCCACAACAGCCCGGCTGCGCCGGGCTATTGTGGCCATGGTGGTCCGCCAACGCTGCCGTTTACAAGGAGGCATGCCGTAGGAGCGGCCCATGGCCGCGATAGAGCAGTGAGTCACCTATAAAAAAGCCCGGCAGATGCCGGGCTTTTTGCGTTCAGGTCAGTGTTCGGGCTTATTCCCGGTCACGTTCCAGCAAGGGCTTGAGGAAGTGGCCGGTATAGGACTTTTTGTTTGCCGCGACCTCCTCGGGTGTGCCCGTCGCGATGATCTGGCCACCCTTGGAGCCACCTTCCGGACCAAGATCCACCAGCCAGTCGGCGGTCTTGATGACATCCAGGTTGTGCTCGATCACCACCACGGTATTGCCGTGATCGCGCAGTCGATGCAGCACGTCGAGCAGCTGCTGGATATCCGCGAAGTGCAGGCCCGTGGTGGGCTCGTCAAGGATATAGAGCGTCTTGCCGGTATCGCGTTTGGACAGCTCCCGGGCCAGCTTCACACGCTGAGCCTCACCCCCTGACAGCGTCGTGGCGCTCTGGCCGAGACGGATATAGGACAGGCCGACATCAATCAGTGTTTGCAGCTTGCGCGCCAGGGCAGGGATGGACTCGAAGAAGGCATGAGCCTCCTCGATGGTCATGTCCAGGACCTCGGTGATGGTCCTGCCCTTGTACTTCACCTCCAGGGTCTCGCGGTTGTATCTCTTGCCCTTGCAGACGTCGCAGGCGACGTAGACGTCCGGCAGGAAGTGCATTTCCACCTTGATCACGCCGTCGCCCTGACAGGCCTCGCAGCGGCCACCCTTGACGTTGAAGGAGAAACGGCCCGGGGTATAGCCGCGAGAACGGGATTCCGGAACGCCGGAAAACAGTTCGCGAATGGGGGTGAAGAGTCCGGTATAGGTCGCCGGGTTGGAGCGTGGAGTCCGGCCGATGGGGCTCTGGTCGATATCCACCACCTTGTCCAGGTGCTGCATGCCGTCGAAGCTGTCGTGGGCGGCGACCTCCAGGGTCGTCGCGCCATTGAGCGCCGTGGCGGTCAGCGGGAAGAGGGTGTTGTTGATCAGGGTCGACTTGCCAGAGCCGGAGACCCCGGTCACGCAGGTCAGCAGACCAACCGGAATCTCCAGGTTGACGTTCTGCAGGTTGTTGCCGCGGGCACCCTTCAGCTTCAGCAGCTTCTTCTTGTCCCGTGGCGTGCGCTTGGCGGGCACCACGATCTTCTTGCGGCCCGACAGGTACTGACCGGTCACCGAGTCGGGATGCCGCATGACCTGGTCCGGGGTGCCTTCCGCGATGATCTGGCCACCATGCACCCCCGCGCCCGGGCCGATATCGATGACATAGTCCGCCAGGCGGATGGCGTCCTCGTCGTGCTCGACGACGATGACGGTGTTACCCAGGTCGCGCAGGTGAGTCAGGGTGCCCAGCAGCCGCTCGTTGTCGCGCTGGTGCAGACCGATGGAGGGTTCGTCGAGAATGTACATGACACCCACCAGGCCTGCGCCTATCTGGCTGGCCAGGCGGATACGCTGCGCCTCGCCACCGGAGAGGGTGTCGGCGCTGCGATCCAGGGTCAGGTAATCCAGGCCGACATTGACCAGGAACTGCAGGCGCTCGCGGATCTCCTTGAGGATCTTGTCGGCGATCTGCTGGCGCTGGCCCTTGAGGGTGAGATCCTGGAAGTACTGGGTGGCATCGCCCACGGGCAGACGGGTGACCGCCGGTAGGGTCTTGTCGCCGACCCATACGTGGCGCGCTTCGCGCCGCAGGCGGGTGCCATTGCAGTCCGGGCAGTGCTGGGTGCTCAGGTACTTGGCCAGCTCTTCGCGCACGCTCTGGGATTCGGTCTCGCGATACCGCCGCTCCAGATTTGGCAGGATGCCTTCGAAGGGGTGGGCGCGCTTGACGATGTCGCCGCGGTCATTGAGATAGCGGAAGTTGACGCTCTCGCGCCCGGAGCCGCTGAGTACCGCCTTGCGATGCTTGTCGTCGAGGCTCTTGAAGGGGGCGTCGAGACTGAAGCCATAGTGACTCGCCAGCGAGCCGAGCATCTGGAAGTAATAGACGTTGCGTCTGTCCCAGCCGCGGATGGCGCCTTCGCTGAGGCTGAGTTCCTCGTTGACCACCCGGCGGGCGTCGAAGAATTGCTTCACGCCCAGGCCGTCGCAGGTAGGGCAGGCGCCGGCGGGGTTGTTGAAGGAAAACAGCTTGGGCTCCAGCTCGCCGATGGAGAAGCCGCAGATCGGGCAGGCGAAGCGCGCGGAGAAGACGATCTCCTCGCCCTGCTCGCCTTCCATGGGGGCGATGATGGCGATGTCGTCGGCCAGCTTCAGTGCCGTCTCGAAGGATTCCGCCAGGCGCTGCTGGAGGTCTTCGCGCACCTTGAATCTATCCACCACCACTTCGATGGTGTGCTTCTTCTGCTTGTCGAGCTTAGGCAACTCGTCCATCTCGTGCAGCCGCCCGTTGACGCGGACGCGGACGAAACCTTGGGCACGCAACTCCTCGAACACCGACAGGTGCTCACCCTTGCGCTCGCGCACGATGGGGGCGAGGAGCATCAACCGCTGGCCTTCCGGCATGGCCAGTACCTGGTCGACCATCTGGCTGACGGTCTGGGCTTCCAGGGGCACATCGTGCTCCGGGCAGCGCGGCGTACCGACGCGGGCATAGAGCAGGCGCAAGTAGTCGTAGATCTCGGTGATGGTGCCCACGGTGGAGCGCGGATTGTGCGAGGTGGACTTCTGCTCGATGGAAATCGCTGGCGACAGCCCTTCGATGGTGTCCACATCGGGCTTTTCCATCATCGACAGGAACTGACGGGCGTAGGCCGACAGGGATTCCACGTAGCGGCGCTGGCCTTCGGCATAGAGAGTGTCGAACGCCAGCGAAGATTTGCCGGAGCCGGACAGTCCGGTGATGACGATGAGCTTGTCCCGGGGAAGGGTTAGGTCGATGTTCTTCAGATTATGGGTGCGGGCCCCACGGATGAGGATTTTATCCACGTAGACTTCTGCCTCGTTTTGGCGGCGCTTCACTAGAAAAGAGGTCTCGTCCCGGGCTGCGGCTATCTGCCGCGCCTGTGAGAGAGGGGGTAAGGCTGGTAAAATTAACGGCCCGACAGCGGTGATCGGGCGTTCGTGATCCTGGCGGTCGGGAACGTTCGGACGAGCGCTCGGCTATCTTCACCGCTTCCTCCCTAAATGGTCATTGTCACGACTGTTTTAAAGCTGTGTGGCGACGTAAAAGCCTGTCGCCGACGAGAGGATTATCAATGCTCGACAAGCGCAGTGAAGCCATGAACGGCGTCGAACGCCGTGCCGCCTTCGGGCTGGCCCTGGTCTTCGCCTTTCGTATGCTCGGTATGTTCATGGTGCTCCCGGTTCTGGCGACCTATGGTCAGGAGTTGGCGGATGCCACCCCGGCGCTGATCGGCCTCGCCATAGGTGCCTATGGTTTGACCCAGGCGGTCCTGCAAATTCCCCTGGGGACGCTGTCCGATCGCATCGGTCGACGCCCCATCATCATTGGTGGACTGCTGGTGTTCGCCCTTGGTGCCGCCATTGCCGCCAATGCCCACTCGATCTGGGGCGTCATCGCCGGGCGTGTCGTCCAGGGTGGCGGCGCCATTTCGGCCGCCATCATGGCGCTGCTGTCGGATCAGACCCGCGAGCAGCATCGCACCAAGGCCATGGCCACGATCGGCATGAGCATCGGCGTGTCCTTTGCCGTAGCGATGGTGGCCGGCCCCTTGCTGACCCGTGCCTACGGTCTCGCCGGGCTGTTCTGGGCCACCTGCGGACTGGCCCTGGTCGGCTTGCTGATCGTGCTGTTCCTGGTGCCGCACCAGGCTTCGCCCTTCGCCCATCGGGAGTCGAACCTGGCGCGCCAGGCGCTGGGCGCGACCCTGCGCAATCGCGACCTGCTGCGGCTGGACTTCGGCATCCTGGCGCTGCATGCCGTGCTGATGGCCAGTTTCGTCGTCCTGCCGCTGGCCCTGGCGGAACATGCCGGGCTGCCCAAGGAAGAGCACTGGTGGGTCTATCTCACCGCGCTGGTGGTCGGCTTCTTCGCCATGGTCCCCTTCATCATCTATGGTGAAAAGAAGCGGCACATGAAGCGCGTGCTGGTGGGCGCCATCAGCGTGCTGGTGCTGTGCGAGCTGTACTTCTTTTTCTTCAGCAGCAGCCTGGTGGCCCTGGTCATCGGCATCGTGGTGTTCTTTACCGCCTTCAACCTGCTGGAAGCCTCGCTGCCGTCGCTGGTGAGCAAGGTGGCCCCGGCCGGTGGCAAGGGCACCGCCATGGGGATCTATTCCACCAGTCAGTTCCTTGGTTCCGCGTTGGGCGGTATCCTCGGGGGCTGGTTGTTCCAGCATGGTGGCCTGTCCACCGTCTTCCTGGGTTGTGCGGCGCTTTGCCTGGGATGGGCGGTGGTAGCTGGTACGATGCGGGAACCGCCCTATGTCACCAGTCTGCGTTTGCCGGTTACGCCCGCGCTAGTCAACGACCAGGGATTGGTCGGACGCCTGTTGGCCCTGGCCGGAGTGACCGATGCGGTAGTGGTGGCGGAAGAGCAGGCCGTCTACATCAAGATCGATACTAAAATCGTCGATCGGGCGCAATTGGAGCGACTGGTTAGTCAAACACCGGTCGCCGCTTGATCGACAGCCTCATCAGGAGATTCATATGGCCCGTGGCGTCAATAAAGTCATCCTCGTCGGCAATGCCGGCGCCGATCCCGAAACCCGTTACATGCCCAACGGCAATGCGGTGACCAACGTCACCCTGGCCACCAGCGAAAGCTGGAAGGACAAGCAGACCGGTCAGCAGCAGGACCGCACCGAATGGCACCGCGTGGTGTTCTTCGGTCGTCTCGCCGAGATCGCCGGCGAGTACATCCGCAAGGGCTCCCAGGTCTATGTCGAGGGCACCCTGCGTACCCGCAAGTGGCAGGGCCAGGACGGTCAGGATCGCTACACCACCGAAATCGTGGTCGACATCAACGGCAACATGCAGTTGCTGGGTGGCCGTGGCGGCAATGCCGGTGGTAACGACGAATACAATCAGAGCGCGCCTGCGCCCCAGCAGCAGCGTGCCCCCCGTCCGCAGCAGTCGGCCCCGCAGTATGACAATGGTGGCAATGGCGGCAACGGCAACAGCCGTCCCCAGCAGCAGCCGCAGTCCCGTCCGCAGCAGCAGCCGGCTCAGCAGGACTACGACAGCTTCGACGACGACATCCCGTTCTAAACGACGGGCAAAGAAAAAGGGCAGCCAGTGGCTGCCCTTTCTTTTTGGTGGAGGCGGGGGGATTTGAACCCCCGTCCGCCAGCTCTCCGCTATCGGTTCTACATGCTTAGCCCTGTCTACTGAGTTAACCCATTGCGGCCCGACGGGCAGGGTGCTTTGGGCGAGCTGTATAAGTTTTAGCCGTTACGTCTACAGCGAACTTGGCGGCGATCCTGTTCTATCTGACAGTCGTTTCGGGTTTACAGGCATCCCCTAGCGACTGCTAGCCGCATTAAGCAGCTAGAGCGTAGTTGTCGTCGTTGGCAACTATAAGTTTGCAGCAGCGAATTTACGAGTTCTGCTACCAGCTCGGCATGCCCCTCAAGTTTCGTTACCGGCGTCGAATCCTAATCGCCCCCAAAACTTGCTGGTCGTTCACTATAGAAATTCCGGCCGTCCGACGCAAGTCATTGCTGACGAAACGTTTTTCGGCCGCTTGGCTATTTGGCGTCCTTGCGGATGGCGCGCTGGATCTCGCGGTCGGAATCACGCTCGCGCTCGGTCGCGCGCTTGTCGAATTCCTTCTTGCCCTTGGCCAGCGCGATCTCGCACTTGACCAGGTGCTTCTTCCAATAGAGCGACAGGGCGACACAGGCGTAGCCCTTCTGCTGCACGGCGCCAAACAGCTTGCCCAGCTCGCGCTTGTTGAGCAGCAACTTGCGGGTGCGGGTCGGATCGGCGATGACGTGGGTGCTGGCGGTCTGCAGCGGGGTGATGTGGCTGCCCAGCAGCCAGGCTTCGCCGTCCTTGAGCAGCACATAGCTGTCGGTCAGCTGCGCCTTGCCGGCTCTCAGGCTCTTGACCTCCCAGCCTGCCAGGGAAACACCCGCCTCGAAGCGGGTGTCGACGAAGTATTCGTGAAGCGCCTTTTTGTTCTGCGCGATGCTGCCGGGGGAGACTTTCTTTTGCTTGGCCATGATTCCAGGGTACAGCGAGTCAGGGGAAATGTCGCCACGCGCTTGAGCGGGTATGAGCAAACACGGACAATACCGCGGTTCTGGACTGCGGCAGGCTGGTGCGGGAGTAAAATGCGTGCGCCGCCCTCAAATTCAAGGTCCGACACCGATTTCGCTATTCTACGAGGTTCCGATGAGCACGCACATCCAACGTTCGGCGTTGCTGCCCTATCCTGCTTCAGCACTCTATGCGCTGGTTAATGACGTGGACCGTTATCCGGAGTTCCTGCCGTGGTGCTCGTCTGCCCAGATCCTGGAGCAGGACGAAGGCCTGATGCGCGCTGGTCTCACCGTGGCCAAGGGTGGTCTCAGCCAGCAGTTCACGACCCGCAACACCCTGGTGCCGGACGAGTCCATCACCATGGATCTGGAAAAGGGTCCTTTCAAGCAGCTGCACGGCGTCTGGACGTTCAAGGCGCTGGGCGACAAGGCCTGCAAGATTTCCCTGGACCTGTCCTTCGAATACGACAGCGCCATCGTCCGCGCGACCCTGGGTCCGTTGTTCAATCAGGCGGCCAATACCATGGTGGATGCCTTCTGCCAGCGTGCTCGAGCCCTCTATGGCTGAGTGTCTCGCCATCGAGGTAGCGCTGGCGTTGCCGGAGCGGCAATGGCTGTTGAGTCTGCAGCTCGAAGAGGGCGCCACGGTCGAGCAGGCGGTGCGGGCGTCGGGGCTGCTCGAGCAGTTGCCACCCGAACAGCGCGAAGCCTTTCGAGTCGGCATCTTTGGCAAGCTGGTAGCCAGGCCGAACGAGCGCAGGCTGATGGCGGGTGACCGGGTGGAGATCTATCGCCCGCTGCTTGCGGATCCCAAGGAAAGTCGCAAGCGGCGCGCGGAAAAGGCCAAGTCCAGGACTGGCCTCTAGCCAGGGATCACTGACCGTCGGTACGGATGCGATCGGGAGTCGGCACGGCGGCCGGACGGGCGCTGTCGATCTCTTTCTGGATGTTGTCTTCGGTCGAACCGGGTACGGCCGGCGTTTCCGGCACGGCCGCAGGTGCCGAGGGTTGCGCAGGGGCGGTGGGATCCACGGTGGTGCCGCTTTCGGTACCCATGATCTGCTGTTCGCGGCTGGTGCCGGGCATGAAGTCGCCAGCCAGGCCGCTCAGTTGATTGTCGCCATTGAACACCAGGCTGACACGCTCCTGCTTACGCTGACCGCCGGCGGCTTGCAGGCTGTACAGATAGTCCCAGCGATTGGGATGGAAGGTGTCTTGGATCAGCGGCGAACCCATGATAAACCGGACTTGTTGTCGGGTCATTCCGGGGCGCAACTGGTCTATCATGTCCTGGGTGACGACGTTGCCCTGTTGGATGTCGATCTTGTAAACCCCCGGCAGAGAGCAGCCGGCGAGCATGGCTAGGCCCATCAGAGAGAGCCCGGTCAGCGTTTGCTTGAGGTTTTGCATCGGTGGGAGACTTCCACTATCTTGCTGGGCAACGAAGCACCGATCATACCCGTATTCCCGAGGGCTGCGAAAGCACTCGGCACCGAGAAAGAGCATGGTAGAGAACAACGAACTCCGCAAAGCGGGTCTGAAAGTGACCCTGCCGCGCGTCAAGATATTGCAGATGCTGGACACCACCGAACAGCGCCACATGAGCGCCGAAGACGTTTACAAGGCGCTCATGGAAGCGGGCGAGGACGTGGGGCTGGCAACGGTCTATCGGGTCCTTACCCAGTTCGAAGCGGCCGGTCTGGTGGTGCGCCACAATTTCGACGGCGGCCATGCCGTGTTCGAGTTGGCCGACACCGGCCATCATGATCACATGGTGGATGTGGATACCGGCGAAGTCATCGAGTTCACCGATGCCTCGATCGAAAAGCGTCAGCGCGAGATCGTCGAAGAGCATGGTTTCGAACTGGTCGATCACAACCTGGTGCTCTACATCCGCCAGCGCAAGTGAAGACCCGGACATGAAAAAGGCGACCTTCGAGTCGCCTTTTTCATGTCCGGTGGTTGCCTGCGTCTAGCGGCTGACCACCAGCTTGCGAGCGTGGGCCAGGGATTCACGGGTCAGGTCGACACCACCCAGCATGCGCGCCACCTCTTCCACGCGCCGTGCGCGGTCGAGCTTGGCCACCGCGGTACGCGTCTCGTCGGTGCCGCGCTCCTTGTGCACGAACAGGTGTTGATGACCCTGGGCCGCCACCTGGGGCAGGTGGGTCACCGTCAGCACCTGGCCCCGCTCGCCCAGTTGCCGCAGCAGCTGGCCGACCACCTCGGCGGTGGGGCCGCCGATACCCACGTCCACTTCGTCGAATACCAGGGTAGGCGTGCGCGAGGTCTGGGCGGTGATGACCTGGATGGCCAGGCTGATACGCGACAGTTCACCACCGGAGGCGACCTTGGCCAGCGGGCGCAGGGGCTGGCCCGGGTTGGCGCTGACGCGGAATTCGACGCCCTCGTTGCCCAGCGGCTGGGGTTCGCCGGTACTGCCTGGCGTGAGGGTGATGCTGAAGCGGCCACCCGGCATGCCCAGGCGCTGCATCTCGGTCTCGACCGCGGCGGCGAGCTCCGGCGCCCGCTGCTCGCGCAGACGACTCAGCTCGCCGGCCTTCTCCTGGTAGTGGCGCTCGAAGGCCGTCAGTTCTTCCTGCAGGCGCTCCAGGGCGACGTCGTCGGCATCCAGGGATTGCAGTTCGTTGCGTAGCTGCTCGTGCAGCTCCAGCAGCGCCTCGGGCTGGACCCGGTGCTTGCGGGCAAGGCTGTAGACGTTGTCCAGGCGCTCCTGCACCGCCTGCTGGCGCTCCGGGTCGGCTTCGAAATGATCGACGAAGCGATTGAGTTCGTTCATCGCCTCCTCGATCTGGATCTGGGCGGAGGCGAGCAGGTTGCTGGCCTCCTGGATCTGCGCCGGCGGCCGGTCGAAGGCGGTCAGGCGCGCCACGCTGGCATTGAGCGCCGACAGGGCATTGCCCTGCTCGTTTTCGGTACAGAGGTCCATGGCCTGGCGGCAGGCCAGCAGGATGTGCTCGGCACTCGCCAGATCGCTCTGCTCCTGCTCCAGGGCCTGCAACTCGCCCTCGGCCAGGGCGAGGTTGTCGAGTTCTTCGAGCTGGTAGCTGAGCAGCTGATGACGGGCCCGTTGCTCGTCGCCGTTGCGGGTCAGGCGTTCCAGGGTCTGGCGCACCTGACGCCAGCGCTGGGCCGCGAGCTGCACTTGGCGGACCAGTTCGCCCGCGCCGGCGTATTCGTCCAGCAGGCGGCGATGGGTGTCGAGTCCGAGCAGCGACTGGTGCTCGTGCTGGCTGTGGATATCGATCAGCAGGCCACCGAGGGTCTTGAGATCGGCCAGTGGGCAGGGCGAGCCATTGATATAGCCGCGCGAACGCCCTTCGCGGGTGATGACGCGGCGCAGCAGGCAGGGACCGTCCTGCTCCAGGTCGCGCTCGGCGAGCCACTGGCGCGCTTCGGGGATATCGGTGGTATCGAAGCTGGCCAGGACATCGGCCTTGTCGGCGCCGGGTCTGACCGCATCGCTGTCGGCGCGATCGCCCAGGGTGAGGCCGAGGGCGTCCAGCATGATGGACTTGCCGGCGCCGGTTTCGCCGGTGATCACGGTCATGCCGCGCTCGAGGTCGAGGTCGAGGTGTTCGACGATGGCATAATTGCGGACGGACAGATGCACCAGCATGCGACGATCTCCGAAGGCGGTTTTCTGGTTGTTTATACAGTGCCTCTCCCGCACTGGCAATCCATACAGCTCTTGAAGCGCCGGCCGGCGGCCCCATATAGGCGCCATCGATCAAGGCGATGCCCATTAGAGGGCGCGCCCACCGGCAATATCACAGGAGGACTCCATGGCCGACGAACAGAACTCCCAGACCCCCGAGCACGAAGCCGCCCAGGGCGACGTCCAGCACGAGGATCTCGCCGCCCGCGTCGCCACGCTCGAAGAGCAGCTTGCCGCCGCCCAGGACCAGTCGCTGCGCAGCGTCGCCGAACTGCAGAACGTGCGTCGTCGCGCCGAGCAGGATGTGGAGAAGGCGCACAAGTTCGCCCTGGAAAAATTCGCCGGCGACCTGCTGCCGGTGCTCGACAGCCTGGAGCGTGGCCTGGAACTGTCCAACGCCACCGACGAGACCTTGAAGCCCATGCGCGAAGGCATGGAGCTGACCCTGAAGATGCTGCAGGACACCCTCAAGCGCTATCAGGTCGAAGCCGTCGATCCCCACGGCGCGCCCTTCAATCCGGAACACCACCAGGCCATGGCCATGGAGGAGAGCGCCACCGCCGAGCCGGGCAGCGTGCTCAAGGTGTTTCAAAAGGGCTATCTGCTCAATGGTCGCCTGCTGCGGCCGGCGATGGTGGTAGTCAGCAAGGCACCTGCAGCGCAGCAGCCGAGCATCGACGAAAAGGCTTGAAATTCTTTCGCTCGGCCCCATCTGGTAGGCAAGCGAACATCAAAGGCCCCCTGAGCGGGCCGCGCGGAATCTGAGATTTCTGGAGAAGACTACATGGGCAAGATCATCGGTATCGACCTGGGGACCACCAACTCCTGCGTCGCGATCCTCGAAAACGGCAACGTCAAGGTACTGGAAAACGCCGAAGGTACCCGTACCACGCCGTCCATCATCGCCTACACCAACGATGGCGAGACCCTGGTTGGCCAGCCGGCCAAGCGCCAGGCGGTGACCAATCCGCAGAACACCCTGTACGCGGTCAAGCGTCTGATCGGTCGGCGTTATGAAGAAAACGTCGTGCAGAAAGACATCCAGATGGTCCCCTACAAGATCGTCAAGGCGGACAACGGTGACGCCTGGGTCGAGGCCAAGGGCCAGAAGATGGCGCCGCCGCAGGTGTCTGCCGAAGTCCTGAAGAAGATGAAGAAGACCGCCGAGGACTACCTGGGCGAAGCCGTGACCGAAGCGGTCATCACCGTCCCGGCCTACTTCAACGACAGCCAGCGCCAGGCCACCAAGGATGCCGGTCGCATCGCCGGTCTGGACGTCAAGCGCATCATCAACGAGCCCACCGCGGCTGCCCTGGCCTATGGCCTGGACAAGGCCAAGGGCGACCACACCGTGATCGTCTATGACCTGGGCGGCGGCACCTTCGACGTCTCGGTCATCGAGATCGCCGAGGTCGACGGTGAGCATCAGTTCGAGGTGCTGGCCACCAATGGCGACACCTTCCTGGGCGGCGAAGACTTCGACATCCGCCTGATCGACTACCTCGTCGAGGAATTCAAGAAAGAAAGCGGCATGAACCTCAAGGGTGACCCGCTGGCCATGCAGCGCCTGAAGGAGGCTGCGGAAAAGGCCAAGATCGAGCTGTCCTCGGCTACCCAGACCGACGTCAACCTGCCCTACATCACCGCCGATGCCAGCGGTCCCAAGCACCTGAACGTCAAGGTCTCCCGTGCCAAGCTGGAGTCCTTGGTGGAAGAGCTGGTCGAGCGCACCATCGAGCCGTGCCGCACCGCGCTGAAGGACTCCGGCCTGGACGTCTCCGACATCCACGAGGTCATCCTGGTGGGCGGTCAGACCCGCATGCCGCTGGTGCAGAAGCGCGTCGCTGACTTCTTCGGCAAGGAAGCGCGCAAGGACGTCAACCCGGACGAAGCCGTCGCCATCGGTGCCGCCATCCAGGGCGCCGTGCTGGCCGGTGACGTCAAGGACGTGCTGCTGCTGGACGTCACCCCGCTGACCCTGGGCATCGAGACCATGGGTGGCGTGATGACCGCGCTGATCGAGAAGAACACCACCATCCCGACCAAGAAGTCGCAGGTGTTCTCCACCGCCGACGACAACCAGGGCGCCGTGACCATCCACGTGCTGCAGGGCGAGCGCAAGCAGGCCGCGCAGAACAAGTCGCTGGGCAAGTTCGACCTGGCCGAGATCCCGCCGGCGCCGCGTGGCGTACCGCAGATCGAGGTGACCTTCGACATCGACGCCAACGGTATCCTCAACGTGTCCGCCAAGGACAAGGCCACCGGCAAGCAGCAGTCCATCGTCATCAAGGCGTCCTCCGGTCTGTCCGAGGAAGAGATTCAGCAGATGGTGTGTGACGCCGAGGCCAATGCCGACGAGGATCGCAAGTTCGAAGAGCTGGCCGCGGCCCGCAACCAGGGTGATGCTCTGGTGCACGGTACCCGCAAGATGCTGACCGAGGCGGGCGACAAGGCCACCGCGGAAGAGAAGAGCACCATCGAGAAGGCCATTGGCGAACTGGAAACCGCCGTACGCGGTGACGACAAGGACGCCATCGAAGCCAAGATGAATGCCCTGTCCCAGGCCTCCGCGCCGCTGGCCCAGAAGCTCTATTCCGAGCAGGGCGCTGGCGCTGGTGCCGAAGGCGCCTCGGCCAAGGCGGACGGTGATGCCAAGAAGCCCGGCGACGACGTGGTCGATGCCGAGTTCGAGGAAGTGAAGGACAACAAGTAAGCCCCGTGCTTACCGCACCTGGCGGGCTTCGGCCCGTCGGATCCGCCACGCGGGAGCCTGCTCCCGCGTTGGCGTGTCTGGAGGGTGAGAAAATTTAAGGTGCAGAAAGTCTATGGCCAAACGTGATTACTATGAGGTGCTCGGGGTCGAGCGCGGCGCCAGCGAAGCCGAGCTCAAGAAGGCCTACCGACGCCTGGCGATGAAATACCACCCGGATCGCAATCCGGGGGACGCGGCTGCCGAAGAGCAGTTCAAGGAGGCCGCCGAGGCCTACGAAGTGCTGTCCGATGCGGGCAAGCGCTCGGCCTACGACCAGTACGGCCATGCTGGCGTCGATCCGAGCATGGGCGGCGGCGGTTTCGGTGGCGCGGCGGGTGGCGCGAGCTTCTCCGACATCTTCGGCGACGTCTTCAGCGACTTCTTTGGCGGACGCGGTGGTGCCGGTGGTCGTGGCGGCCCGCAGCGCGGTGCCGACCTGCGCTACACCCTGGACCTGGATCTGGAAGAGGCGGTGCGCGGGACCACGGTCACCATTCGCGTGCCCACCTTGGTCGAGTGCAAGGTCTGCGATGGCAATGGCGCCAAGCCGGGTACCTCGGCGTCCACCTGCCCCACCTGCGGTGGCATCGGCCAGGTGCGCATGCAGCAGGGCTTCTTCTCGGTCCAGCAGACCTGCCCGCGCTGCCACGGCAGCGGCAAGATCATTCCCGAGCCCTGCAACGCCTGTCATGGTCAGGGTCGCGTGGAAGAGCAGAAGACCCTGTCGGTCAAGGTGCCCGCGGGCGTCGACACCGGCGACCGCATCCGCCTGACCGGCGAAGGCGAGGCGGGGACCCTGGGTGGCCCCAGCGGCGACCTCTATGTCGTGGTCAATGTCCGCGAGCACTCGATCTTCCAGCGCGACGGCAAGCACCTCTATTGCGAGGTGCCGATCAACTTCACCGACGCCGCCCTGGGTGGCGAACTGGAAGTGCCGACCCTGGACGGCCGCGTCAAGCTGAAGATCCCCGAGGGCACCCAGACCGGCAAGATGTTCCGCCTGCGCGGCAAGGGCGTGACGCCCGTGCGTGGCGGTGGCGCCGGCGACCTGATGTGCAAGGTGGTGGTGGAGACCCCGGTCAACCTGAGCCGGCGCCAGCGCGAGCTGCTCGAGGAATTCCGCAACACCCTGCAGAGCGACAGCTCCCATTCGCCCCGGGCCAGTGGCTGGTTCGACGGCATGAAGCGCTTCTTCGACGACCTCTAAACCGGCAGGGGCGCCGTCGCGAGGCGGCGCCCGGCCAGCAGCCTGGAGCTGATGATGCGACGTATAGCTGTAATGGGCGCCGCGGGGCGCATGGGCAAGACCCTGATCGAAGCGGTCCAGCAGACCCAGGGCGCTGCCGGTCTCACCGCCGCGGTGGATCGCCCGGAAAGCAGTCTGGTAGGTGCCGACGCCGGCGAACTCGCCGGTATCGGCCGCAACGGGGTGATGCTGTCGGGCGATCTGGCGCGGGTGCTGGATGATTTTGATGTGCTCATCGACTTCACCCATCCCAATGTGACCCTGCAGAATCTGGCGCTCTGCCGCAAGGCCAGGAAGGCCATGGTGATCGGCACCACCGGCTTCACCGCAGAGCAGAAGCTGACCCTGCTGGAAGCGAGCAAGGAAATTCCCATCGTCTTCGCCGCCAACTTCAGCGTCGGCGTCAATCTCTGCCTCAAGCTGCTGGACACCGCTGCCCGCGTGCTGGGTGACGAGGTCGACATCGAGATCATCGAGGCGCACCACAGGCACAAGGTCGATGCGCCCTCGGGGACCGCGCTGCGCATGGGCGAGGTCGTTGCCCAGGCGCTGGGTCGCGATCTGGAGGAAGTGGCCGTCTATGGCCGGGAAGGCCAGACCGGTGCCCGCGACCGCCAGACCATCGGCTTCGCCACCGTGCGCGCGGGCGACGTGGTGGGCGATCACACGGTGCTGTTCGCCAGTGAGGGCGAGCGGGTCGAGATCACCCACAAGGCCTCCAGCCGCATGACCTTCGCCAAGGGCGCGGTGCGCGCAGCCCTCTGGCTCAAGGACAAACAGCCGGCGCTATATGACATGCAGGACGTGCTGGAGTTGCGCTGATCCCCTTGCGGGGGTGCCAGTCGTGATCAATTCGTGTACAATGCAGCTTTAGTGTATCCACTAAAAGCTAGCGCAGAATGAAATCACAACATTAAAACGGGATGACTCTTCGAGATGTCATCCCGTTTTTTTGCACCCTGCGTTTGCCCGCCAAGGCTTGATTTTCGGAGGTCTTCTTGACTAAGCCAGCCATACTCGCACTTGCCGATGGCAGCATCTTTCGCGGTGAATCCATCGGTGCCGACGGCCACACGGTCGGCGAAGTGGTGTTCAACACCGCCATGACCGGCTACCAGGAAATCCTGACCGATCCTTCCTATGCGAAGCAGATCGTCACCCTGACCTATCCGCACATCGGCAACACCGGCACCACGCCGCAGGATGGCGAGGCCGCCCAGGTCTGGGCCGCCGGGCTGATCATCCGCGATCTGCCGCTACTGGCCAGCAACTGGCGCAACAAGCAGTCGCTGCCGGACTATCTCAAGGAGAACGGCACCATCGCCATCGCCGGCATCGACACCCGTCGACTGACCCGCATCCTCCGCGAGAAGGGCGCTCAGGATGGCTGCATCCTCACCGGCGCAGACGCCACCGAGGAGCGCGCCCTGGAACTGGCTCGCGCCTTCCCCGGCCTCAAGGGCATGGACCTGGCCAAGGAAGTCAGCGTCAAGGAGCGCTACGAGTGGCGCTCGGGCGTCTGGTCGCTGGACACCGACAGCCACGCCGAGATCCCGGCCGAGCAGCTGCCCTATCACGTGGTGGCCTTCGACTATGGCGTCAAGCTGAACATCCTGCGCATGCTGGTGGCCCGTGGCTGCCGCATCACCGTGCTGCCGGCCCAGACCCCGGCCAGCGAAGCCCTGGCGCTGCAACCCGACGGCATCTTCCTGGCCAACGGCCCGGGCGATCCCGAGCCCTGCGACTACGCCATCAAGGCGATCCAGGACGTCCTGGAAACCGAGATTCCGGTGTTCGGCATCTGCCTGGGCCACCAGTTGCTGGCCCTGGCTTCCGGCGCCAAGACGGTGAAGATGCCCAACGGTCACCACGGCGCCAACCATCCGGTGCAGGATCTCGACAGTGGCGTGGTGATGATTACCAGCCAGAACCACGGTTTCGCCGTGGACGAGGCCAGCCTGCCGGCCAATGTGCGGGCCACCCACAAGTCGCTGTTCGACGGCACCCTGCAGGGCATCGAGCGCACCGACAAGGTCGCCTTCAGCTTCCAGGGTCACCCCGAGGCGAGCCCTGGCCCGCACGACGTGGCGCCGCTGTTCGACAAGTTCATCCAGGCCATGGCGGCACGCCGCTAAGACGGGAGGAGGGTAGCGCTCATGCTGGCGAATCTGGGTGTCATCGACTTCTGGACCTATGTGGTCGGGACCCTGTTCGTCATCCTGTTGCCCGGCCCCAATTCCTTCTTCGTGCTGGCCACCAGTGCCCAGCGCGGCATCCGCAGCGGTTACCAGGCGGCCTCGGCCGTGTTCCTCGGTGACGCCGTGCTGATGCTGCTCTCGGCGCTGGGCGTCGCCTCGCTGCTCAAGGCCGAGCCGCTGTTCTTCCAGATCCTCAAGTATCTGGGCGCGGCGTACCTGTTCTACCTCGGCTGGGGCATGTTGCGTGGCGGACTCAAGTCCTGGCGCAGCCCGGCCCAGGGCCAGGCCGAGGCGACCCTGCGCGAAGACGTCCACCAGCCGTTCCGCAAGGCGCTGCTGCTGAGCCTGTCGAACCCGAAGGCGATCCTGTTCTTCGTCTCCTTCTTCATCCAGTTCGTGGACCCCGGTTACGCCCATCCGGCGCTGTCCTTCCTGGTGCTGGGCGCGGTACTGGAAGCGATCAGCTTCTGCTACCTGTCGTTCCTGATTTTCTGCGGCGTTCGTCTGGCGGCCTGGTTCCGTCAGCGGCGTCGCCTCAGCGCGGGCGCCACCGGTGGCGTCGGCGCCCTGTTCGTGGGGTTCGGTGTGAAGCTGGCCACCGCGACCCTGACCTGATTACTTGCATTCGAGAAGCCCATGCCTAAGCGTACAGACATCAAGAGCATCCTGATCCTCGGGGCCGGCCCCATCGTCATCGGCCAGGCCTGCGAGTTTGACTATTCCGGCGCCCAGGCCTGCAAGGCCCTGCGCGAGGAAGGCTTCCGCGTCATCCTGGTGAACTCCAACCCGGCCACCATCATGACCGACCCGTCGATGGCCGACGCCACCTACATCGAGCCGATCAAGTGGGCCACCGTGGCCAAGATCATCGAGAAGGAGCGCCCCGACGCCTTGCTGCCGACCATGGGCGGCCAGACCGCGCTGAACTGCGCCCTGGACCTGGAGCGGCATGGCGTGCTGGCGAAATTCGGCGTCGAGATGATCGGCGCCAACGCCGACACCATCGACAAGGCCGAGGATCGTTCGCGCTTCGACAAGGCCATGAAGGACATCGGCCTGGCCTGCCCGGTCTCGGGCATCGCCCACAGCATGGAAGAAGCCTACGGCGTGCTGGAGAAGGTCGGCTTCCCCTGCATCATCCGGCCGAGCTTCACCATGGGTGGTACCGGTGGCGGCATCGCCTACAACCGTGAAGAATTCGAAGAGATCTGCACCCGCGGTCTGGACCTGTCGCCGACCAACGAACTGCTGATCGACGAATCCCTGATCGGCTGGAAGGAATACGAGATGGAGGTGGTCCGCGACAAGAAGGACAACTGCATCATCGTCTGCTCCATCGAAAACTTCGATCCCATGGGCGTGCACACCGGTGACTCCATCACCGTGGCCCCGGCCCAGACGCTGACCGACAAGGAATACCAGATCATGCGCAACGCCTCCCTGGCGGTGCTGCGCGAGATCGGGGTCGAAACGGGCGGCTCCAACGTCCAGTTCGGCATCTGCCCGAACACCGGGCGCATGGTGGTGATCGAGATGAACCCGCGGGTATCGCGGTCCTCGGCCCTGGCCTCCAAGGCCACCGGCTTCCCCATCGCCAAGATCGCCGCCAAGCTGGCCGTCGGCTACACCCTGGACGAGCTGCAGAACGACATTACCGGCGGTCGTACCCCGGCGTCCTTCGAGCCGGCCATCGACTACGTGGTCACCAAGATCCCGCGCTTCGCCTTCGAGAAATTCCCCAAGGCCGATGCCCGTCTGACCACCCAGATGAAGTCCGTGGGCGAGGTCATGTCCATTGGCCGGACCTTCCAGGAATCCCTGCAGAAAGCCCTGCGTGGCCTGGAAGTCGGCGTGGTCGGCTTCGATCCCAAGCTGGATCCGGCCGATCCCGAAGCCGACGGCACCCTCAAGCGCGAGCTGACCGTGCCGGGCGCCGATCGCATCTGGTACATCGGCGACGCCTTCCGCCAGGGCTACAGTCTGGACAAGGTCTTCGAGCTGACCCGCATCGATCCCTGGTTCCTGGTGCAGATCGAAGACCTGATCAAGGATGAGGAGCGCATCAAGACCCTGGGTCTGGCCGACCTCGACTACGACCTGATGCGCAAGCTCAAGCGCAAGGGCTTCTCCGATGCGCGCCTGGCCAAGCTGCTCGGCGTCACCGAGAAGAACCTGCGCGCCCATCGCCACAAGCTCAAGGTGCTGCCGGTATACAAGCGGGTGGACACCTGCGCCGCCGAATTCGCCACCGATACCGCCTACCTCTACTCCACCTACGAGGAAGAGTGCGAGGCCAAGCCCAGCGGTCGCGACAAGATCATGATCCTCGGCGGCGGCCCCAACCGCATCGGCCAGGGCATCGAGTTCGACTACTGCTGCGTGCACGCGGCCCTGGCCATGCGTGAAGACGGCTACGAGACCATCATGGTCAACTGCAACCCGGAGACCGTCTCCACCGACTACGACACCTCCGACCGTCTGTTCTTCGAGCCGGTGACCCTGGAGGACGTGCTGGAGATCGTCCGTGTCGAGCAGCCCAAGGGCGTCATCGTCCAGTACGGCGGCCAGACCCCGCTCAAGCTCTGCCGTGCCCTGGAAGAGGCCGGTGTGCCCATCATCGGCACCAGCCCCGATGCCATCGACCGTGCCGAAGACCGCGAGCGCTTCCAGCAGATGGTGCAGCGCCTAAACCTGCGCCAGCCGGCCAACGCGACCGCGCGCAGCGAAGACGAGGCCCTGGCCCTGTCCAAGAACATCGGCTATCCGATGGTGGTGCGTCCGTCCTACGTGCTGGGCGGCCGGGCGATGGAAATCGTCTACCAGGAAGAAGAACTCAAGCGCTACATGCGCGAAGCGGTGAAGGTGTCCAACGACAGCCCCGTGCTGCTCGACCACTTCCTCAACTGCGCCATCGAGGTGGACGTGGACGCGGTGTGCGACGGCCAGACCGTGGTGATCGGCGCCATCATGCAGCACATCGAACAGGCTGGCGTGCACTCCGGTGACTCCGCCTGCTCGCTGCCGCCCTATTCGCTGCCCAAGCACATCCAGGACGAGATCCGCGAGCAGGTCAAGAAGATGGCCCTGGAACTCGGCGTGATCGGTCTGATGAACGTGCAGATGGCCGTGCAGGGCGAAGACATCTACGTCATCGAGGTCAACCCGCGCGCCTCCCGTACCGTGCCCTTCGTCTCCAAGTGCATCGGCGAGTCCCTGGCCAAGGTGGCCGCCCGGGTCATGGCCGGCAAGACCCTGGCCGAAGTCGGCTTCACCCAGGAGATCATTCCGCCGTTCTTCAGCGTCAAGGAGGCGGTCTTCCCCTTCAACAAGTTCCCCGGCGTCGACCCCATCCTCGGCCCGGAGATGAAGTCCACCGGCGAGGTGATGGGGGTCGGCGACAGCTTCGGCGAAGCCTTCGCCAAGGCCCAGCTGGGTGCCAACGAGATCCTGCCGAATTCCGGTTGCGCCTTCATCAGCGTGCGTGACGACGACAAGCCCGAAGCCGTGCAGGTCGCCCGCGATCTGGTCGGCCTCGGCTTCGAGGTCGTGGCCACCGCCGGTACCGCGCGGGTGATCGAGGCGGCCGGTCTGCCGGTGCGTCGCGTGAACAAGGTGACCGAAGGCCGTCCCCATGTGGTCGACATGATCAAGAACGACGAAGTCACCCTGATCATCAACACCACCGAAGGCCGGCAGTCCATCGCCGATTCCTATTCCATTCGCCGCAATGCGCTGCAGCACAAGCTGTGCTGCACTACCACCATTGCCGGCGGCCAGGCCATTTGCGAAGCTTTGAAATTCGGCGCCGAGAAGACCGTGCGCCGTCTGCAAGATCTGCATGCAGGAGTTAAGGCATGACCAAGTACCCCATGACCGTCCAGGGCGCCCGCGCCCTGGAGGACGAGCTCAAGCACCTCAAGACCGAGCTGCGTCCGCAGATCACCCAAGCCATCGCCGAGGCGCGTGAGCTGGGTGACCTGAAGGAGAACGCCGAGTACCACGCCGCCCGCGAACAGCAGGGCATGGTCGAGGCGCGGATCCGCGATATCGAAGGGCGCCTGCAGAATGCCCAGGTGATCGACGTGACCGCCCTGCCGCACACCGGCAAGGTGATCTTCGGCACCACCGTGGAGATCGCCAACACCGAGACCGACGAGACCGTGACCTATCAGATCGTCGGTGACGACGAGGCGGACATCAAGCAGGGCAAGCTGTCGGTGGGTTCGCCCATCGCCCGCGCCCTGATCGGCAAGGAAGAAGGGGACGTGGTGCTGGTGAAGACCCCGGGTGGCGATGTCGAATACGAAATTGTCGCCGTCAGTCACGTCTGATCGTCGCGCCGGAGGCTGGCTTGCCAGGCTGCTCGCAGCAGCCTGGCAGCTGGCCCAGGTGTTCTGGGTCGGCCCGCTGGTCGCCCTGCACCTGTGCATCCCGGTGGCGCTCGCCCAGGCGGGCTGGGCGCCGCTACTGATCCAGTCCGGGCGTGAAGAATTGCTGCGCATGATGCTCAGCGCCGCAGGCGGTGGGGTCTTTACCCAGATCGTGGTGCTGGTGTGGTGGGCAGGCGTGGGCGCCCTGTGGCGTGATCTGCGCGGCCAGTTGCTGCTGGCCAGTGCCCTGGCTGTGCTGCTGCAGAACGAACTGGCGCGCTTCTGGACCGGGCCGACCGCCCTGGCCGGCTACCTGGTCCTGCTGCTCTGCGGTCTGATCCTGGTGCTGCAGCCCGTTCCCGGGCGTGCGCCGGGCAATCAGACGGTATAGCGCACCACGTTGGACAGATTGCGATTCTGCTCGCGCGCCTTGCGGTAGATCAGCGCCATCTTGCCGATGACCTG
The DNA here is from genome assembly GCF_002256045.1 of Pseudomonas sp. PGPPP4. Classification (NCBI taxonomy): domain Bacteria; kingdom Pseudomonadati; phylum Pseudomonadota; class Gammaproteobacteria; order Pseudomonadales; family Pseudomonadaceae; genus Pseudomonas; species Pseudomonas sp. PGPPP4. The sequence continues at coordinate 45,642 of NZ_NKID01000017.1, read as the reverse complement.
TACCAGCTCCGCCTTGCTCGACGCGCACAGCTTGTCGATCAGGGCCCGGCGGTCTTCCCGCTCCGTGACGGCCAGCTTGATCTTGATCAGTTCATGATCGTTCAGCGCGCGGTCGAGTTCGCCCAGCACGCCCTCGCTCAGGCCGTTCTCGCTGATGGTGACCACCGGCTTGAGTTGATGACCGATCGCCTTGAACCGCTTTTTAAGCTCGTTGTTGAGCGCCATAATTCACCCCGGATAAAAGCCGGACAGTTTATCCCAGCTGCCACGTGCCGCCCAGCGATACGCGAAAACTTACCAGCGCGCCAGGCATGCCCGCGCGCCCGGCAACGCCTGCCGTGTCGGCTCAAGGAACACCGCGACGACCCTCCGGTCAAGTCGGTGCGCCAGGAAGGTCTCGGCGCGAGCGTCGGAAGGCCTTGTTATTTTCCACTGGGCCCCCATATGAGCGAGCTGAGTGCGATGGAGCGATCCAGGGGCTCCAGGACGAGGGTGGCGAGACGCCTTCGAGCAGGGCTCTGCCGCCGCCGTCCGCGTCGCGGGACCAAATCGCGCCAGCAACCTCTATTAGGTCGCGGTTTTGGGGGCAATTGAGAGAATTGATGGCCGCAACGTCTGCCTTGCCCTAGAGTCAAAGGCAGAAGACTCATATAGCGTTACAGACGATGTCTGCCGTGGGCCAGGCTTTGTGTAGTAACTTACCGGTCACTGCCGGTTTCGCTTCGAACGGTTTACCCACGAAACCGGCGCAGAGGGTAGTCAATTGAACGACATGGCAAAGAATCTGATCCTGTGGCTGATCATCGCCGCGGTGCTCGTCACCGTGATGAACAACTTCTCCAGCCCCAACGAACCCCAGACGCTCAACTACTCCGACTTCATCCAGCAGGTGAAGGACGGGCAGATCGAGAGCGTGACCGTGGATGGCTATGTCATCACCGGCAAGCATCGTGATGGCGATCCCTTCAAGACCATTCGTCCGGCGATCCAGGACAATGGCCTGATCGGCGACCTGGTCAACAACAGCGTCACCATCACCGGCAAGCAGCCCGAGCAGCAGAGCATCTGGACTCAGTTGCTGGTGGCCAGCTTCCCGATCCTGGTGATCATCGCTGTCTTCATGTTCTTCATGCGCCAGATGCAGGGAGGCGCCGGCGGTCGCGGCGGTCCCATGAGCTTTGGCAAGAGCAAGGCGCGACTGCTGTCGGAAGATCAGGTCAAGACCACCTTCGCCGACGTCGCCGGTTGCGACGAAGCCAAGGAAGAGGTCACCGAACTGGTCGAATTCCTCCGCGATCCGGGCAAGTTCCAGCGACTGGGCGGCCGCATTCCCCGTGGCGTGCTGATGGTCGGCTCGCCGGGTACCGGTAAGACGCTGCTGGCCAAGGCCGTGGCGGGCGAAGCCAAGGTACCCTTCTTCACCATTTCCGGTTCGGACTTCGTCGAGATGTTCGTCGGTGTCGGCGCCAGCCGCGTCCGCGACATGTTCGATCAGGCCAAGAAGCACGCGCCCTGCATCATCTTCATCGACGAAATCGATGCGGTCGGTCGCCACCGTGGCAACGGCATGGGCGGTGGTCACGACGAGCGCGAGCAGACCCTGAACCAGTTGCTGGTGGAGATGGATGGCTTCGAGATGAACGATGGCATCATCGTCATCGCCGCTACCAACCGTCCGGATGTCCTCGACCCCGCCCTGCTGCGTCCCGGTCGCTTCGACCGCCAGGTGGTGGTCGGTCTGCCGGACATCCGCGGTCGCGAGCAGATCCTCAAGGTGCACATGCGCAAGGTGCCGGTCGGCGAGCGCGTCGACGCCGGCGTCATCGCCCGCGGTACCCCGGGTTTCTCCGGTGCCGATCTGGCCAACCTGGTCAACGAAGCTTCGCTGTTCGCCGCCCGTGCCAACAAGCGCATCGTCGACATGCGCGAGTTCGAGCTGGCCAAGGACAAGATCATGATGGGTGCCGAGCGCAAGACCATGGTCATGTCCGAGAAGGAGAAGCGCAACACCGCCTACCACGAAGCGGGTCACGCCATCGTCGGTCGCCTGGTGCCCGAACACGATCCGGTCTACAAGGTTTCCATCATTCCCCGCGGTCGCGCTCTGGGCGTGACCATGTTCCTCCCCGAGGAGGATCGCTACAGCCTGTCCAAGCGTGCCCTGGAAAGCCAGATCTGCTCGCTGTTCGGTGGCCGTATCGCCGAGGAGATGACCCTGGGCTTCGAGGGGGTGACCACCGGTGCCTCCAACGACATCATGCGTGCGACCTCCCTGGCGCGGAACATGGTCACCAAGTGGGGTCTGTCCGAGAAGCTCGGCCCGCTGCTGTATGGCGAGGAAGAGAACGAAGGTTATCTGGGGCGCTCGGGTGGTGGCGGTGCCGGCAACATGTCGGGCGAGACCGCCAAGCAGATCGACCTGGAAATCCGCCGAATCATCGACGACTGCTATGGCACGGCCAAGCGCCTGCTGGACGAGAACCGCGACAAGCTCGAACTCATGGCCGATGCCCTGATGAAGTACGAGACCATCGATTCCGATCAGATCGACGACATCATGGCCGGCAAGGTCCCGCGTGAGCCGCGTGACTGGCATGACCGTGGCGGTCCTACCGGTGACGCTCCGGCGCCGCAGAGTGGTAGCGATCGTCCGGAAACCCCCATCGGTGGTCCGGCCGGAGAACACTGAAACACCCATGTTCAATCCGCTTCCTTCGACCCGATTGCCTTGCGGCAATCGGGTTCTTGTTTTTGACGCGCCCAAAGTCATGGGCATCCTCAATGTCACCCCCGACTCCTTTTCCGATGGTGGTCGCTATACGGCGGTCGAGAGCGCCCTGCGCCATGCCGAGGGAATGGTGGCGGCGGGTGCGGCCATCATCGATGTCGGGGGCGAGTCCACGCGTCCGGGGGCGCCCGCGGTATCCGAAGCGGAAGAACTCGATCGGGTCGTGCCGGTGATCGAGGCGATCGCTCGCGAGCTCGATGTCGTGATTTCCATGGATACCTCCACGCCCGCGGTCATGCGCGAAGGCGCCAGGGCGGGTGCCGGTCTGATCAATGACGTGCGCTCGCTGCGCCGGCCCGGCGCCCTCGAGACGGCGGTCGCGACCGATCTGGCGATCTGCCTGATGCACATGCGCGGCGAGCCCGGCACCATGCAGCAGGCGCCCGTCTACGCCGATGTCGCAGGCGAGGTGGGTGCCTTTCTCGCCGAGCAGGTGGCTCGCTGCGAAGCGGTCGGTATCTCTCGCCAGCGGCTGGTGCTGGATCCGGGCTATGGCTTCGCCAAGACCCTCGAGCACAACCTCGAACTGTTCAGGCGACAGGCCGAGTTGCTCGCCTTTGGGCTACCCTTGCTGGTGGGTGTCTCGCGCAAGAGCATGATCGGCGCGGTCACCGGGCGGCCCGTGGAAGGTCGTCTGGCGGGCGGTCTGGCCCTGGCGGCGCTGGCGCTGGCCAAGGGCGCGCAGATCCTCAGGGTCCATGATGTGGCGGAAACGGTGGATGTGGTGAAGATGATCACCGCAGTCGAAGGCTTCAGGCAGGAACAGAACTGATGGCAAGAAAGTATTTTGGAACCGATGGCATTCGCGGCAAGGTCGGAACGTATCCCATCACCCCGGATTTCATGCTCAAGCTGGGCTGGGCGGCCGGTATTGCCTTTCGCAGCCGCGGTGGTTGCCGGGTGCTGGTCGGCAAGGACACCCGCAACTCGGGCTACATGTTCGAATCGGCACTGGAAGCCGGGCTGTCCGCCGCCGGCGCCGATGTCATGCTGCTCGGACCCATGCCCACGCCGGGGATCGCCTACCTGACGCGGACCTTCCAGGCCAGTGCCGGCATCGTCATCAGTGCATCGCACAATCCCTACTACGACAACGGCATCAAGTTCTTTTCCGGCGCCGGCACCAAGCTGCCCGATGAACTCGAGACCATGATCGAGGAATTGCTCGATACGCCCATGACCGTGGTCGACTCGGCGCGTATCGGCAAGGTCTCGCGCATCAATGATGCCGCCGGCCGCTACATCGAGTTCTGCAAGAGCAGCGTGCCCACCGGGACCAGCTTCGCCGGCATGAAGATCGTGCTGGATTGCGCCAATGGCGCCACCTACAAGATCGCGCCCAGCGTCTTCCGCGAACTGGGGGCGGACGTCAGCGTGCTGGGCGTGCAGCCGGACGGACTCAACATCAACAAGGATTGCGGCTCCACCCACCTGGAGGGGCTGCAGCAGGCAGTGCTCGACCAGCATGCCGACATTGGCATCGCCTTCGATGGCGACGGCGACCGGGTGCTGATGGTGGATCACACCGGGGCGGCGGTCGATGGCGACGAACTGCTCTATCTCATCGCCCGCGACCTCAAGCGCCGCGGCCGCCTCGAGGGTGGGGTGGTGGGTACCCTGATGAGCAATCTCGGACTCGAGCTGGGCCTGGCCGAGCTGGATATTCCCTTCGTACGCGCCAAGGTCGGGGATCGCTATGTGATGGCCGAGCTGCTGGAGCGCAACTGGGTACTGGGCGGCGAGAATTCCGGGCACGTGGTCTGCTGCCAGTACACCACCACCGGAGACGCCACCATCGCCGCGCTGCAGGTGCTGATCGCTCTGCGCAATGCCGGTCAGACCCTGGCCCAGGCGCGCATGGCGCTGCGCAAGTGCCCACAGGTGCTGATCAACGTGAGATTCGGTGGCGGCCAGGATCCCCTGGAGCATCCACGAGTCAAGCAGGCCAGTGCCGAGGTGACCGAGAAGATGGCCGGCAAGGGGCGGGTGCTGCTGCGCAAATCCGGGACCGAGCCGCTGTTGCGGGTCATGGTCGAGGGTGAGAACGAGCGAGAGGTGCGGGCCCATGCGGAAGCCCTCGCGCAGTTGATAACCGAGGTATGTGCTTGATTTGCTTGCATGCCTGTTTTCGATTGAGTAACATCTGCGCCCACTTCGCTCCCTGAGGTAAAACGCATGCGTCGTTCCCTGGTTGCCGGTAACTGGAAAATGCATGGCTCGCTACAAGGCGTGTCGGCGCTGGTCGCAGGCTTGAAAGGGTTGGATGGCGCAGCGGGTGTCGATGTCGTGGTGATTCCGACATTGGTGCATCTGCCAGGGGTGGCTGAAGCGTTGGCGGAAACGTCGCTGATGGTGGGAGCTCAGACCTGTGCTCCCGTCGCGGGCGAGAAGGCTCTGACTGGCGAGGTGTCCTCGACCCAGTTGGCAGAATTCGGTTGCCGCTACGTACTGGTGGGGCACTCCGAGCGACGTGCGCTGCTGGGTGAGGATGATGCGGTGGTGGCGAAGAAATTCGCGGCCATCCAGGAGGGCGGGATGATTCCCGTGCTCTGCGTCGGCGAAACCCGTGAAGAGCGGGAGGCCGAGCGCACTCTAGACGTTGTGGGTGGCCAGCTGAAGGCGGTCATCGATGCGGTTGGGGTGGCAGCGTTCGCCAATGCCGTCGTGGCCTACGAGCCGGTCTGGGCGATAGGTACGGGGCTCACGGCGACGCCGGAGCAGGCGCAAGAGGTTCATGCGGCGATTCGCGCCCTGGTGCGCGAGGCCGATGCTGGGGTCGCTGACGGCCTTCAGTTGTTGTATGGCGGCAGCGTCAAGGCCGCCAACGCTGCCGAGTTGTTCGGCATGCCGGATATCGATGGGGGGCTGGTGGGTGGAGCCTCCCTGAATGCTGAAGAGTTCAGTGCGATTTGCCGCGCTGCAGGACGTGGATAATGTTGGAAACTGCAGTTGTCGTGATCCACTTGCTGATGGCGCTTGGCCTGATCGTGCTGGTATTGATGCAGCAGGGCAAGGGTGCCGAAGCCGGTGCATCCTTTGGTGCGGGCGCCTCGGGTACCGTATTCGGTAGTCAAGGTTCTGCTACCTTTCTGAGTCGCTTTACTGCTATACTAGCCGCGGTTTTTTTCGCGACTAGCCTGGGTCTGGCGTACTTCGCCAAGAACCATGCGCTGAGTCTGCGCGAAGTGGGTCTGCCCACTCAGCCGGTCCAGCAGGCTCCTCAGCCGAAGCAGGATGGTAGCGATGTTCCCCTGAGTCAGCCTCGCGCTGCTCAGGGTGGTACTTCCGGGGACGTGCCCCAGGAGTCCAAGTAGGTTTCAAAGGTTTCATGCCGAAGTGGTGGAATTGGTAGACACGCTATCTTGAGGGGGTAGTGGCCACAGGCTGTATGGGTTCGAGTCCCATCTTCGGCACCAAATAGCAAAGACGTCCTGCAGGACGCGGCGAGAGAGTAGGTTGACTCCTAGAGTTCAGTTGAATATAATCTCGCTCCAGCTTTGACGCGGGGTGGAGCAGTCTGGTAGCTCGTCGGGCTCATAACCCGAAGGTCGTTGGTTCAAATCCAGCCCCCGCAACCAGTTTTTTAAAGCCCCTTTATAGGGGCTTTTTGTTGGCTGGACAGTTCGGGTCGCGCTTTCTTGCGCAGACCTCTTAGGGATGGGCGTAATGCCCATTTTTTATTCTCAAAAAACGCGAGGCAACCAGGTGTCGAGCAAGCTAGAACAGTTGCAGGCCTTGCTGGCCCCCGTCGTCGAGGCGCTTGGCTATGTCTGCTGGGGTGTCGAGTACATCTCCCAAGGGCGGCATTCGCTACTGCGTGTCTATATCGATCATCCCAACGGCATTCTCGTCGAAGATTGCGAGGCCGTCAGTCGCCAGGTAAGTGGCGTACTCGATGTGGAAGATCCCATCACCAATGAATACACCCTCGAGGTGTCTTCCCCCGGTATGGATAGACCGCTGTTCACGCTGGAGCAATTCGCTGCCCACGCCGGTGAACAGGTCAAGGTCAAACTTCGGTCGCCCTTCGAAGGGCGACGTAATTTCCAGGGTTTGCTGCGCGGTGTGGAAGACCAGGACGTCGTGGTGCAGGTGGACGAGCATGAGTATCTGCTGCCCATCGAGATGATCGACAAGGCCAACGTCGTTCCCCGTTTCGAGTGATTTGAGCGCGAGACCGCGGATCCCAAGGATTGCGAATACGAGGCGTAAGATGAGCAAAGAAGTTCTGCTGGTAGTGGAATCTGTTTCGAACGAGAAGGGTGTTCCACCCGGCGTCATCTTCGAGGCACTGGAGTTGGCTCTCGCCACGGCTACCAAGAAGCGCTACGAAGAAGATGTGGATCTGCGGGTGTCGATCAACCGACACAACGGCAGCTACGAAACCTTCCGTCGCTGGACCGTGGTGGAAGACGAAGACTATCAGCTGCCCGATTCGCATCTGACGGTGGAAGACGCACAGGAAGAGCATCCCGGCGTCAAGGCCGGTGAAGTGATCGAAGAAAAGATCGAGTCCATCGAATTCGGTCGGATCGCCGCCCAGACCGCCAAGCAGGTGATCGTGCAGAAGGTGCGCGAGGCCGAGCGGGCTCAGGTGGTGGACGCCTATCGCGAGAAGGTCGGCGAGATCATCTCCGGTACCGTCAAGAAGGTCACCCGTGACAGCGTGATCGTCGACCTGGGCAACAATGCCGAGGCGCTGCTGCCGCGCGAGCACATCATTCCCCGCGAGACCTTCCGCATGGGCGTGCGTCTGCGTGCCCTGCTCAAGGAGATCCGCACGGAGAACCGCGGTCCGCAGCTGATGCTGTCGCGTACCGATCCGCAGATGCTGATCGAGCTGTTCCGCATCGAGGTGCCGGAAATTTCCGAGCAACTGATCGATGTCATGGCCGCCGCCCGGGATCCGGGTTCGCGCGCCAAGATCGCCGTCCGTTCCAAGGACAAGCGCATCGATCCCCAGGGTGCCTGCATCGGCATGCGCGGTTCGCGCGTCCAGGCGGTATCCGGTGAACTGGGTGGCGAGCGGGTCGACATCGTCCTCTGGGACGACAATCCGGCGCAGTTCGTCATCAACGCCATGGCCCCGGCCGAAGTCGCCTCGATCATCGTCGACGAAGACAGCCGTACCATGGACATCGCCGTCGCCGAGGACAACCTGGCCCAGGCCATTGGCCGTGGCGGTCAGAACGTGCGCCTGGCCAGCCAGCTGACCGGCTGGACGCTCAACGTGATGACCGAAGCGGACATCAACGCCAAGCAGCAGGCCGAGACCGGCGACATCATCCAGCGCTTCATCGACGAGCTGGATGTCGACGAGGAGCTGGCGCAGGTGCTGGTGGAAGAAGGCTTCACCTCCCTCGAGGAAGTGGCCTACGTGCCCATGGAAGAGATGCTCAACATCGATGGCTTCGACGAAGACATCGTCAACGAGCTGCGTACCCGGGCCAAGGATCGCCTGCTGACCCGGGCCATCGCGACCGAAGAACAGAAGAGCCCCAGCGAAGATCTGCTGACCCTCGACGGCATGGACCCCCAGCTCGCCAGCGCGCTGGCCCAGCGTGGCGTGGTGAATCGCGAAGAGCTCGCCGAGCAGTCGATCGACGACCTGCTCGACATCAACGGCATGACCGAAGAGCGTGCCGGCAAGCTGATCATGGCTGCCCGTGCCCATTGGTTCGAGTAAGCGGCGCAGTCTGAGGAGAGAAGTGCATGACGCAAGTCACGGTGAAAGAACTGGCCCAAACGGTCAATACGCCGGTGGAACGTCTGCTACAGCAGATGCGCGAGGCAGGTCTGACGCACAGCAGTGCTGAGCAGCTGGTGAGCGATGCGGAGAAGCAGGCCCTGCTGACGCATCTCAAGGGGACGGCGCAGCTCGACGAGCCGAGCAAGATCACCCTGCAGCGCAAGACCCAGACCACGCTGAAAGTGGCCGGCAGCAAGACAGTCAGCGTCGAAGTGCGCAAGAAGAAGACCTTCGTCAAGCGTAGCACCGCTGAACTCGAGGCCGAACAGCGCCGCGAGCAGGAAGCCCAGCGCGCGGCCGACGAGGCTGCGGCCCAGGCACGTGCCGAGGAAGAAGCCCAGCGCGCCGCCGAAGCGGCTGCCCAGCAGCAGGCCGAAGCCGCTGCCCAGGCCGCGCAGCAGCAGGCGGTCGCCGCCGAGGCTTCGGCCCCTGCCGCGCCGGAAGCCCCGGCCGTGGTGGCCGAGCAGCAATCCGCTGCCGAGCCTGCCGCCGAGGCCAAGAAGGCGGATCCGGCCGGCGAGCGCAAGCGCGAAGAGCCGCGTCGTCCCGTGCATCCTGCGCCGAGCAGCAAGCGCGACGAAGACGAGCGTCGCGAGCGCAAGAACGCCCAACATCGCCCGTCGATCAAGGACAAGGTCGCAGCTCCCCGTACCGTGCGCAGTGGCGACGACGAGGAAGAAGGCTTTGGCCGGCGCGGTGGTCGCGGTGGCAAGTCGCGACTCAAGAAGCGAAACCAACACGGGTTCCAGAGCCCGACAGGACCTGTAGTGCGCGAAGTCAATCTAGGCGAAACCATCACCGTCTCTGAGCTTGCTCAGCAGATGTCGGTGAAGGCCGCCGAAGTCATCAAGTTCATGTTCAAGATGGGGTCTCCCGCCACCATCAACCAGGTGCTCGACCGCGAGACGGCGCAGCTGGTGGCCGAAGAGCTGGGCCACAAGGTCAAGCTGGTCAACGAGAACGCGCTGGAAGATCAACTGGCCGAATCCCTCAAGTTCGAGGGCGGCAAGGCCCTGCACCGCGCGCCGGTGGTGACCGTCATGGGTCACGTCGACCACGGCAAGACCTCGCTGCTGGACTACATCCGTCGCGCCAAGGTCGCGTCGGGCGAAGCCGGTGGCATCACCCAGCACATCGGTGCCTACCACGTGGAAACCGAGCGTGGCATGGTGACCTTCCTGGATACCCCTGGCCACGCCGCGTTCACCGCGATGCGTGCCCGCGGTGCCAAGGCCACCGACATCGTCATCCTGGTCGTCGCGGCCGATGACGGCGTCATGCCGCAAACCGAGGAAGCCATCCAGCACGCCAAGGCGGCGGGTGTGCCCATCGTCGTGGCGGTCAACAAGATCGACAAGCCCGATGCCGACCCGGATCGCGTCAAGCACGATCTGGCTGGTCGTCAGGTGATTCCGGAAGAGTGGGGCGGCGACACCCAGTTCGTGCACGTCTCGGCCAAGGCCGGTACCGGCGTCGACGAACTGCTCGAAGCCATTCTGCTGCAGGCCGAGGTCCTGGAACTGACCGCTACGCCGGAAGCACCCGGCCGCGGCGTGGTCATCGAATCGCGCCTGGACAAGGGGCGTGGTCCGGTGGCTACCGTGCTGGTGCAGAACGGTACCCTGCGTCAGGGCGACATGGCCCTGGTCGGCGTCAACTTCGGCCGCATCCGCGCCATGCTCGACGAGAACGGCAAGCCGATCAAGGAAGCCGGTCCGTCCATCCCGGTCGAGATCCTTGGCCTGGACGGCACCCCGGATGCCGGTGACGAGCTCACCGTGCTGACCGACGAGAAGAAGGCCCGCGAAGTGGCGCTGTTCCGTCAGGGCAAGTTCCGCGAGATCAAGCTGGCCCGCGCTCACGCCGGCAAGCTCGAGAACATCTTCGAGAACATGGGCCAGGACGAGAAGAAGACCCTCAACATCGTGCTCAAGTCCGATGTACGGGGCTCCCTCGAGGCGCTGCAGGGCTCGCTGTCCGGTCTGGGCAACGACGAAGTCCAGGTACGGGTGGTCGGCGGTGGCGTCGGTGGTATCACCGAGAGCGATGCCAACCTGGCGCTGGCTTCCAATGCCGTGCTGTTCGGCTTCAACGTCCGGGCCGATGCCGGGGCGCGGAAGATCGTCGAGCAGGAAGGCCTCGACATGCGCTACTACAACGTCATCTACGACATCATCGAAGACGTGAAGAAGGCGCTGACCGGCATGCTGGGCAGTGACGTCCGGGAGAACATCCTGGGTATCGCCGAGGTGCGTGACGTCTTCCGTTCGCCCAAGTTCGGCGCTGTCGCCGGCTGCATGGTCACCGAGGGCATGGTGCACCGCAATCGTCCGATCCGCGTCCTGCGCGAAGACGTGGTCATCTTCGAAGGCGAGCTGGAATCCCTGCGTCGCTTCAAGGATGACGTGGCCGAAGTCCGTGCCGGCATGGAATGCGGTATCGGCGTGAAGAGCTACAACGACGTGCGCGTCGGCGACAAGATCGAGGTGTTCGAGAAGGTTCAGGTCGCCCGTTCGCTGTAACGACGACCCTGCACCAGGACGGCAGGTCGCGGACCTGGCAGAACCCTGCCAGGTCCGGACTTGCCGTTCGCGTTTCCAAGGTTCATGGCTGGCAGGCCTGGTGTCTGCGGCCTTTCGTACGAGAGTTTCGACATGGCCAAAGAATTCAGCCGTACCCAGCGCATCGGTGATCAGATGCAGCGTGAACTGGCACTGCTGATCCAGCGCGAGATCAAGGATCCGCGACTGGGCATGGTGACCATCACCGGCGTGGACGTCGCGCGCGACCTGTCCCATGCCAAGGTGCACATCACCGTCCTGGGCAAGGACGACGATGCCGACGCCATCAAGCAGAACATCGGCATCCTCAAGGACGCCGCCGGCTTCCTGCGTCAGCAGCTGGGCCGGGCGATGAAGCTGCGCACCGTTCCGCAACTGAGCTTCCAGTACGACGAGAGCATCCGTCGCGGTGCCCAGCTGTCGGCCCTGATCGAGCGAGCGGTCGCCGAAGACCGTCGCCACGAAGGGGAGGAATAGGGGTGGCCCAGGTCAAGCGTATTCGCCGCCAGGTGCATGGCGTGCTGGTGCTGGACAAGCCGCGCGGCTTCTCCTCCAACGCCGCCCTGCAAAAGGTCCGCTGGCTGCTCAATGCCGAGAAGGCCGGACACACCGGTAGCCTGGATCCCCTGGCCACTGGCGTGCTGCCACTGTGCTTCGGCGAGGCCACCAAGTTCTCGCAGTATCTGCTGGATGCCGACAAGGGCTACAGCACCGTGGCGCAACTGGGCGTCACCACCACCACCGGCGATGCCGAGGGTGAAGTGCTGGAGCGACGGGCGGTCGCGGTCGATGAAGCGGCCATCCAGGCGGCACTGCCGGCCTTCCGCGGCCAGATAGAGCAGATTCCGCCGATGTATTCGGCGCTCAAGCGCGACGGTCAGCCGCTGTACAAGCTGGCGCGTGCCGGGGAAGTAGTGGAGCGCGAGGCGCGTTCTGTTACTATTGCCCGTCTGGAACTGCTGGCGTTGCAGGAAGATCGCGCGACGCTGGAAGTGGCCTGCAGCAAGGGCACCTATGTGCGGACCCTGGTCGAAGACCTCGGCGCCCGTCTTGGCTGTGGTGCCCATGTGGCCGAGTTGCGCCGCACCCAGGCCGGCCCCTTCGGCCTGGCGCAGGCCATCAGCCTGGAAGAGCTGGAGGCGGCGCACGCCGAAGGCGGTGCCGAAGCGCTGGATCGCTTCCTGCTGCCGGTCGACAGTGGCCTGGAGCACTGGCCGCTGGTGCAGCTGACGCAGCACAGCGCCTACTACTGGTTGCACGGTCAGCCCGTTCGGGCGGCCAATGCACCGAAATTCGGCTTGATGCGGGTGCAGGACGACCAGGGTCGTTTCATCGGCATCGGCGAGATTGATGACGAGGGGCAGGTTGCTCCCCGTAGACTGATTCGGTCCTAGACCGATACCGAGGGTGGCTGTCAGCAGGCACGGTCACACCTCTTTCCTTAAGCACGGGATCCATCCCGGCCTGTTCCTCAGAGGAGCCCTATCATGGCACTGAGCGTTGAAGACAAAGCCCAGATCGTAAACGAGTTCAAGCAGAGCGAAGGCGACACCGGTTCCCCGGAAGTGCAGGTTGCCCTGCTGTCCGCCAACATCGACAAGCTGCAAGGTCACTTCAAGGCCAACGGCAAAGATCACCACAGCCGTCGTGGTCTGATCCGCATGGTCAACCAGCGTCGTAAGCTGCTGGACTACCTGAAGTCCAAGGACACCTCTCGTTACAGCGCACTGATCGCTCGCCTGGGCCTGCGTCGTTAATACGATGCAGACCTGCTGCAAGCAGTCTGAAGCTGGAGGTCGGCTCGCGCCGGCCTCCGGCTTTTTTGCTTGAGAGGCCGACAGAATCGGCCTGCGTCACCCGGAGATCAGCGAGGGTCCGAATCCCTCTGGTCGCCCCCGTTTCCCCCAAGGCAATAAAGAGAAGGAAAGACTGTGAATCCAGTAATCAAGCAATTCAAGTTCGGTGAGCAGACCTTCACCCTGGAAACCGGCCGCATCGCGCGTCAGGCGACCGGTGCCGTGCTGGTCTCCACCGAAGACGTCAGCGTGCTGGTCACCGTGGTCGGTGCCAAGCAGCCCGCCGTCGGCAAGGACTTCTTCCCGCTGTCCGTGCACTACCAGGAGAAGACCTACGCCGCTGGCCGCATCCCCGGTGGCTACTTCAAGCGTGAAGGCCGTCCTTCCGAGAAGGAAACCCTGACCTCGCGCCTGATCGATCGCCCGATCCGCCCGCTGTTCCCCGAAGGCTTCCTCAACGAAGTCCAGGTGGTCTGCACCGTGGTCAGCACCAACAAGAAGTCCGATCCGGACATCGCCGCCATGATCGGCACCTCCGCCGCCCTGGCCATCTCCGGCATCCCCTTCGCCGGTCCCATCGCCGCTGCGCGCGTGGGCTACCACAGTGAACTGGGCTACCTGCTGAACCCCAGCTACGAGCAGCTGCAGAGCTCCAGCCTGGACATGGTCGTGGCCGGTACCCGTGACGCCGTGCTGATGGTGGAATCCGAAGCCGACGAGCTGACCGAAGACCAGATGCTGGGTGGCGTGCTGTTCGCCCACGAAGAATTCCAGGTGGCCATCGAGGCCATCAGCCAGTTCGCCGCCGAAGCCGGCAAGCCGACCTGGAACTGGCAGGCACCCGCCGAGAACACCGCTCTGGTCGAGGCCGTCAAGGCCGAGGTCGGCGAGGCCGTGTCCCGTGCCTACACCATCACCATCAAGCAGGACCGCTATGCGGCCCTGGGCGCTCTGCGTGACCAGGCCATCGCCAAGCTGGCCGGCGAGAACGGCCAGTACAGCGAAGCCGAGGTCAAGGAGACCTTCGGTCTGCTGGAATACCGCACCGTGCGCCAGAACATCGTCGACGGCAAGCCGCGTATCGACGGCCGCGACACCCGCACCGTTCGCCCGCTGCAGATCGAAGTCGGCACCCTGAAGAAGACCCACGGTTCGGCGCTGTTCACCCGTGGCGAAACCCAGGCCCTGGTCACCGCGACCCTGGGTACCGCCCGCGATGCCCAGCTGCTGGACACCCTGGAAGGCGAGCGTCGTGACAGCTTCATGCTGCACTACAACTTCCCGCCCTTCTCGGTCGGCGAGTGCGGCCGCATGGGCAGCCCGGGCCGTCGCGAGATCGGTCACGGCCGTCTGGCCCGCCGTGGCATCCAGGCCATGCTGCCGACCCAGGAAGCCTTCCCCTACAGCATCCGCGTGGTCTCCGAGATCACCGAGTCCAACGGCTCCAGCTCCATGGCCTCGGTCTGCGGTGCCTCTCTGGCGCTGATGGACGCCGGTGTGCCGGTCAAGGCCCCGGTTGCCGGTATCGCCATGGGTCTGGTCAAGGAAGGTGAGAAGTTTGCCGTCCTGACCGACATCCTGGGTGACGAAGACCACCTGGGCGACATGGACTTCAAGGTGGCCGGTACCGCCAAGGGCGTTACCGCCCTGCAGATGGACATCAAGATCAACGGCATCACCGAAGAGATCATGGAGATCGCCCTGGAGCAGGCGCTGGAAGCGCGTCTGAACATCCTGGGTCAGATGAACCAGGTGATCTCCGAGTCGCGTGCCGAGCTGTCGGAAAACGCCCCGACCATGCTGGCGATGAAGATCGACCAGGACAAGATCCGCGACGTGATCGGCAAGGGTGGCGCCACCATCCGCGGTATCTGCGAAGAGACCAAGGCTTCGATCGACATCGAGGACGACGGCACCATCAAGATCTACGGCGAGACCCGCGAAGCGGCTGAAGCGGCCAAGCAGCGCGTCCTGGGCATCACTGCCGAGGCCGAGATCGGCAAGATCTACGTCGGCAAGGTGGAGCGCATCGTCGACTTCGGCGCCTTCGTCAACATCCTGCCGGGCAAGGACGGTCTGGTGCACATCTCGCAGATCAGCGATCAGCGCATCGAGAAGGTCACCGACGTGCTGAAGGAAGGTCAGGAAGTGAAGGTGCTGGTGCTGGACGTGGACAACCGCGGTCGCATCAAGCTGTCGATCAAGGACGTGGCGGCGGCGGAAGCCTCCGGCGTCTGAGACGACCCTGCATGAGAAAAACCCGGCCTCGGCCGGGTTTTTTCGTTTCGGGTGGCGGTGCCGGAGACCTTTGTATCGCGGCCATACCGGTGCGCCGTAGCGACCGCTTCTACAGGGGTGGTGCAACTGTCCTATCGCTATAGGAATACACCCGTAGCGTGGAAAACGGCGCAGCCTTTTCCACTTCAGACGTCGTGGCAAGGGCGCGCCCTCACCCCAACCCTCTCCCGAGGGGAGAGGGGGCTATCCGAGCCAGCATTAGCCCCGGCAAGATCGCGATACACCGGCGTGCCTCCCGCTGTAGGAGTGAGCCATGGCCGCGATTGGCCCAGGCATTACGCCTTCTCGCGAATCCATTCGATGAAGCTGCGCACCTTGGGCACCTCGGCCATCTGTTCCGGATAGGCCAGCCAGTAGGCGTGGGGACTGGCCAGGCGGTGCGGCCAGGCAAGCACCAGGCGGCCGGAGGCCAGTTCTTCGGCCACCAGGAATTCCGGCAGCAGCGCCACGCCGCAGCCTTCCTGGGCGGCGCGGGCGCAGAGGGTAAAGGTGTCGAAGCGCGGCCCGTGATGGCTGTGCACCTCCTCGCGCCCGAGGCTGGCGTACCAGTCGTGCCAGGATTCCGGGCGGGTGGTGTTCTGCAGCAGCACGAAGTCCACCAGCTGCTCGGGGCCGGCGATGCCCTCGGCAGGCAGCAGATCCGGTGCGCAGACCGCGACCATGTGCTCGTGCAGCAGCAATTCGCACTCGGCACCCGGCCAGCTGCCGTGGCCATAGAACAGCGCCACGTCATGGCGCGGGTCGCGGAAGTCCACCGGTTCCAGGGCGCTGGAGACGTCCAGGTGGATGTTGGGAAAGCGCAGGCGCCAGCCCTTCAGCCGTGGCACCAGCCAGCGTTCGCCAAAGGTCGGCGGGGTGGCCACGCGCAGCACCTCGGTCTCGCCGCCATAGGATCTCAGGTAGCGCGCCGACATCTCCAGCTGGTTGAGGATCTTGTCCACCTCGGCCAGGTAGAGCGCGCCCGCGGGCGTGAGTTGCAGGCGGCGGCGGACCCGGCGAAAGAGGCTGTGCTGCAGCAGGTCCTCGAGCTGGGCGACCTGCTTGCTGACGGCGCTCTGGGTCAGGGCCAGTTCGTCGGCCGCGCGGGTAAAGCTCAGGTGACGCGCGACCGCCTCGAAGCACTGCATGGCGGTGATGGACGGCAGGTGGCGACGTTGCATGAGCGGACTCGCGGCATGAAAAAAGGGAATGATATGCCGAGCAAAGGTCGGTTGTCCGGCGCCGCTGGGCTGACCATACTCAGGGACGATTCCCACTCTGCGGAGACCTCAGCATGAGCAAGGCCCTGTTGGAACGCCTCGGCGTTCCTGCCCAGCACTACACCCAAGGCGAGCACCGGGTGCATTCCCCCATCGATGGCAGCCAACTGGGCAGCGTCGCCCTGGAAAGCGCCGCCGAGGTGGAGCAGAAGATCTCCCGTGCCGAGCGGGCCTTCCAGGCCTGGCGGGCGGTGCCGGCGCCGCGTCGTGGCGAACTGGTGCGGCTGCTCGGTGAAGAGCTGCGCGCGCACAAGGCCGATTTGGGCGAGCTGGTGTCCTGGGAGGCCGGCAAGATCACCCAGGAAGGCCTGGGCGAAGTCCAGGAGATGATCGACATCTGCGACTTCGCCGTTGGCCTGTCGCGTCAGCTCTATGGTCTGACCATTGCCTCCGAGCGCCCCGGTCACCACATGCGCGAATCCTGGCAACCGCTGGGGGTGGTGGGCATCATCAGTGCCTTCAACTTCCCGGTGGCGGTCTGGTCGTGGAACGCCGCTCTGGCCCTGGTCTGTGGCAATCCGGTGATCTGGAAACCCTCGGAAAAGACCCCGCTGACCGCCCTGGCCTGCCAGGCACTGTTCGAGAAGGCTCTGGCGCGCTTTGGCGATGCGCCTGCCGATCTGAGTCAGGTCATCGTTGGCGATCGCGCCGCCGGTGAAGCCCTGGTGGACGATCCGCGGGTGGCACTGGTGAGCGCCACGGGTAGCACCCGCATGGGTCGCGAGGTAGGACCCCGGGTTGCGGCGCGCTTCGGCCGCAGCATCCTCGAACTGGGCGGCAACAATGCCATGATCCTCGCGCCGAGCGCCGATCTGGACATGGCGGTGCGTGCCATCCTGTTCAGCGCCGTCGGCACCGCCGGCCAGCGCTGCACCACCCTGCGCCGGCTGATCGCCCATCGTTCGGTCAAGGACGAGATCGTCGCCCGACTCAAGACCGCCTATGCCAAAGTCCGCATCGGTCATCCGCTGGAAGGCAATCTGATCGGTCCGCTGATCGACGCGGCCAGTTTCCAGGCCATGCAGGGCGCGCTGGAGCAGGCGCGCGGCGAGGGTGGGGTGGTCTATGGCGGCGAGCGCCAGCTGGCCGACCAATATCCCGAGGCCTACTACGTGGCGCCGGCCATCGTCGAGATGCCCGAGCAGAGCGAGGCGGTACGCCACGAGACCTTCGCACCCATCCTCTATGTGCTGACCTATGACGATTTCGACGAGGCGGTGGCGCTGAACAACGCCGTGCCCCAGGGCCTGTCGTCCTGCATCTTCACCACCGACGTGCGCGAGGCCGAGGCCTTCATGTCGGCGACCGGCAGCGACTGCGGCATCGCCAACGTCAACATCGGGCCGAGCGGTGCCGAGATCGGTGGCGCCTTCGGTGGCGAGAAGGAAACCGGCGGTGGTCGCGAATCCGGCTCCGATGCCTGGAAGGCCTACATGCGCCGCCAGACCAACACCGTCAACTATTCCCGCCAGCTGCCGCTGGCCCAGGGCATCGTCTTCGACTGAGTGGATCCGCCAGGAGCGCAGAGAATGCAGTTGCGTGAAGAGTGCCTGTGGGAGCGGCTGTATCCGGCGGTGCCGGGCGCCCCGCTGCAGGGCGAGCGTGACACCGAGGTCTGCGTCATCGGCGGTGGCTACACCGGGCTGTCCACCGGCCTGCACCTGGCGCAGGCCGGGCGGCGGGTGGTGGTGCTGGAGGCCCATGGCGTCGGCCATGGCGGCTCCGGGCGCAATGTCGGGCTGGTCAATGCCGGCATGTGGATCCCGCCGGACGAGGCGGTGGCCACCCTGGGAGCGGAGGTCGGCGAGCGTCTGCTGGGGGTGATGGGCGATGCGCCGAGTCAGGTGTTCGCCCTCATCGAGCGCTATGGCATCGACTGCCAGCCGCGCCGCGCCGGCACCCTGCACATGGCGCACAGCGCCAAGGGCCTGGCCGATCTCGGCCAGCGTGCCGAGCAATGGCAGCGCCGCGGCGCCCGGGTCGAGCTGCTGGAAGGTGAAGCCTGTTACAGCGCCTGCGGGACGCGCGACATCAGTGGGGCGCTGCTCGATCATCGCGCCGGTACCCTGGTGCCCATGGGGTATGCCCTGGGCCTGGCCAGGGCGCTGCGCCAGGAAGGCGGCGAGTTGTTCGAGCGGAGTTCGGTGCAGCGCCTGCAGCGGATCGGCGAACGCTGGCAGGTGGAAACCCCCCAGGGGCGGGTCACCGCCGACCAGGTGGTGATCGCCTCCAACGCCTATACCGAAGGCGAATGGACCACCCTGCGCAAGCAATTCTTCCCGGGCTACTACTACCAGGTGGCCTCGCGGCCCCTCGGCCCGAAGGCGGATTTCATCCTGCCCCAGGGCCGTGGCTCCTGGGATACCCGGACGGTGCTCAGCAGCATCCGCCGCGATGCCGATGGCCGTCTGCTGCTGGGCAGTCTCGGCAACATGGCGGGACGGCCGGCCGGCTTCATCCGTGCCTGGGCCGATCGCATCCAGCGGCACTATTTCCCCGGGCTCGGACGGGTTGAGTGGGAGTGCAGCTGGACGGGCCGCATCGGCTTCACCCCCGATCATCTGATGCGAGTGTTCGAGCCGGCGCCGGGCCTGCTGGCGGTGACCGGCTACAACGGACGCGGGGTCACCACGGGCACGGTGGTGGGGCAGGCCTTTGCCCGCTATCTGTGCAGTGGCGATCGCCACGACCTGCCGCTGCCCCTGGCGTCGCTGGATGCCAATCCGGTCGGCCAGTGGCGCAGCCTGATGTACGAAGCCGGCTTCACCCTCTATCACGCCGGGCAATGCCTGCGCGTGGTGCTCTAGCGACCCCGCCATACCCGCTGTCACCGGCCCTCGGGCCGGACGATAACGCGCCGAAGCGGCCGATTTGCGCATCCTGACCTGTGCAAGTCGGCCGCTTTTTTCTGGCTATCCACAACCGCAAGCAGGCCGAGAGAACGGCAGATCCGCCCGGGGCCTCCGGCCGCAGGACCATGGTTACTTTAGTGGCACAGTGTGGGGCCGGTGTTACGTTTTGGTGCGAAACAGGTGCAACCGGGTTGCTATCTGGTAACAAACCGCTGTGTTTTTCTTCTTCTGCTGCTACCGCTTCAACGAATTATCCAGACTAATGAGCCGCTTACGACAAAAGTCTAAAGGGCGGTCCGCTCCACTGGCTGCGGCCTTCGCCGCAGGCTGTCGGCGGTTTTGGCTCATAGCAGTGGCGGCAAATGGCCTTTGCGCCCGGTACACAGCTGGCTGATGGCACAGGCTTTGCTCCGGCGAAAAGGCCAACCACCCTCTGGAGCAAACCTCCCATGTCGAAGATTTACAGAAAAGGCATTCTGGCTCTCGCTATCGGTTCTGCGTTCACTCTCTCCTCCCTGGCGCATGCCGACATCGTGATCGGTGTTGCCGGTCCCTACACCGGGGCCAGCGCCGCCTATGGCGAGCAGTTCTGGAAGGGGGCTACCCAGGCCGCGGCGGACATCAACGCCGCCGGTGGCATCAATGGCGAGAAGATCAAGCTGGTGCAGGGCGACGACGCCTGCGAGCCCAAGCAGGCCGTGGCCGTGGCCAACCGCCTGGTGGACTCCGAGAAGGTCAAGGCCGTGATCGGTCACTTCTGCTCCTCCAACACCATGCCCGCCTCGGAGATCTACGACGAAGCCGGCATCATCTCCATCACCCCGGCGTCCACCAACCCCAAGATCACCGAGCGTGGCCTGACCGGCGTGTTCCGCATGTGCGGTCGTGACGACCAGCAGGGCATCGTGGCCGGCGACTACATCGTCGATACCCTCAAGGCCAAGAAGGTCGCCATCATCCACGACAAGGACACCTACGGTCAGGGCCTGGCCGACGCCACCAAGGCGCAGCTCAACAAGCGCGGCGTGAAAGAGGTGCTCTACGAGGGCCTGACCCGCGGCGAGAAGGACTTCAACTCCCTGGTTACCAAGATCCGCGCCTCCGGCGCCGACGTGGTCTACTTCGGCGGCCTGCACCCCGAGGCCGGTCCGCTGGTCCGTCAGATGCGCGAGCAGGGCGTGACCGCCAAGTTCGTCTCCGGCGACGGCATCGTCTCCGCTGACCTGGTCACCACCGCCGGTGGCGCCCAGTACACCAAGGGTGTGCTGATGACCTTTGGCGCCGACCCGCTGCAGAACCCCGCCGGCAAGACCGTGGTGGAAACCCTGCGCAAGTCCGGCTACGAGCCCGAGGGCTACACCCTCTACTCCTACGCCTCGCTGCAGGCCGTGGCCGCCGCCTTCAACGGCATCAAGGGCACCGACGGCGCCAAGGCCGCCGAGTGGCTGAAGTCCCACAGCGTCAACACCGTTCTGGGTGAGAAGAGCTGGGACAGCAAGGGCGACCTCAAGGTCTCCGACTACGTGATGTACGAATGGGACGACAAGGGCAAGTACCACCAGCTGCCCTGATCCTCGCGTGAATCCGCCCGCCGCCGCCTCGTCTCCGCCCCAGGACGAGGTGGCGGCCGGCGGCCCTCGTCATCCATCCAGCGCGAGACTGCAAACGTGGACGGTATCTTCCTGCAACAACTGGTCAACGGCCTGACCCTGGGCTCGGTCTACGGACTCATCGCCATCGGCTACACCATGGTCTATGGCATCATCGGCATGATCAACTTCGCCCACGGCGACGTGTACATGGTGTCGGCCTATCTCGCCGCCATCGGCATCGCCCTGCTGAGCGTGTTCGGCCTGCATTCCTTCCCGGTGCTGATCCTCGGCACCCTGATCTTCACCGTGGTGGTCACCTCCGTGTACGGCTGGGCCATCGAGCGGATCGCCTACAAGCCGCTGCGCAACTCCACGCGCCTGGCGCCGCTGATCTCGGCCATCGGCATGTCGCTGATCCTGCAGAACTACGTGCAGCTTGCCCAGGGCGCGCGCCAGCAGGGCGTACCGACGCTGCTCGACGGTGCCCTGCGCCTGCACATCGGCGAAGGCTTCGTGATCATCACCTACACCAAGATCTTCATCATCCTGGCCTCCATCATCGGCATGGGCCTGCTCACCTACGTGATCCAGAAGACCACCCTCGGCCGCATGTGCCGGGCCACCCAGCAGGATCGCAAGATGGCGCAGATCCTCGGCATCAACACCGACCGGGTGATCTCCTACGTCTTCATCATCGGCGCGGCCATGGCGGCGCTGGCCGGGGTGCTGATCACCCTCAACTACGGCACCTTCGACTTCTATGCCGGCTTCATCATCGGCATCAAGGCCTTTACCGCGGCGGTGCTCGGCGGCATCGGCTCGCTGCCCGGCGCCATGCTCGGCGGCATCATCCTCGGTATCTCCGAAGCCCAGTTCGCCAGCCTGGTGAACTCGGACTACAAGGACGTCTTCAGCTTCTCGCTGCTGGTGGCGATCCTGATCTTTAGGCCCCAGGGGCTGCTCGGCAAACCCCAGGTCACGAAGGTGTAATCCATGAGTCAGACGTCTTCCTCCTTCGACCTCAAGGTCGTGCTGCGCGACACCCTCATGGTGGGTCTGGTCTCGCTGATCCTGTTCGGCCCCATCGTCGGCATCGTGCTCGACGGCTACGGCTACAACCTCGAGCCGGGCCGCGTCGGCATCATGGTCGCGGTGGTCATGGCCGGCCGCTTCCTGCTCAGCCTGTTCGGCCAGACCGCCAAGGGCCGTGACTGGATCGAGTCCTTCAAGCGCAACGACGGCGGTGTCCATGTGCTGCCGCCGGGGCACAAGTCCAACCTGAGATTCATCCTGCCCATCGTCATCCTGGTGGCCATCGCCTTTCCCTTCCTGGCGACCAAGTACTGGCTGACGGTGATCATCCTCTGCCTGATCTACGTGCTGCTGGGCCTGGGCCTGAACATCGTGGTGGGCCTGGCCGGTCTGCTCGACCTCGGCTACGTCGGCTTCTATGCCATCGGTGCCTACGGTCTGGCGCTGGGTTACCAGTACCTCGGCCTGGGCTTCTGGACCATGCTGCCGCTCGCCGCGGTGCTGGCCGCGGTGGCGGGGGCGATACTGGGCTTCCCGGTCTTGCGCATGCACGGGGACTACCTGGCCATCGTCACCCTCGGCTTCGGCGAGATCATCCGCCTGGTGCTCAACAACTGGCTGGAAGTGACCAAGGGCCCCAACGGCATCGCCGCGCCCTCGCCGACCTTCTTCGGCATCGAATTCGGCCGCCGGGCGAAGGAGGGCGGGGTGCCCATCCACGAGCTGCTGGGCATCAGCTACAACCCCAACGCGACGATGATCTTCATCTACACCGTGCTGTTCCTGGTGGTGCTGCTGGTGCTCTACATCAAGCACCGCCTGACCCGCATGCCGGTCGGCCGCGCCTGGGAAGCCCTGCGCGAAGACGAGATCGCCTGCCGCGCCATGGGTCTGAACCATGTGCTGGTCAAGCTTTCCGCCTTCATGATCGGTGCCTCCACCGCAGGCCTGGCCGGGGTGTTCTTCGCCACCTACCAGGGCTTCATCAACCCGGCCTCGTTCAACTTCTTCGAGTCGGTGCTGGTGCTGGCCATCGTGGTACTGGGCGGCCTGGGCTCCACCGTCGGGGTGGTGGTCTCGGCCTTCGTCATGACCCTGCTGTTCGAGCTGCTGCGCGAATTCGGCGACATCCGCATGCTGGTGTTCGGCGTGCTGATGGTGGTGATGATGATGTGGCGGCCGCGTGGCCTGATCCGTATCGCCCGCAGTGGCTTCGCGATTCGCAAGGGAGTGGCGCCGTGAGCGACAACATTCTGACCGTCAGCGGTCTGGGCATGAGATTCGGGGGTATCAAGGCCCTCTCGGACGTGTCCTTCGATATTCAGCGACACTCCATCACCGCGCTGATCGGCCCCAACGGCGCCGGCAAGACCACGGTGTTCAACTGCCTGACCGGCTTCTACAAGGCCACCGATGGCGAGATCCGCCTGGATACCGCCGATGGCCGTTCGACCCGCGTCGGCAAGATCATGGGCGAGCGCTTCCAGGCCACCGACTTCGTCAATCCGGTGCAGTTCGGCAGCCGGCTCTGGTACAAGATGTTCGGCGGCACTCACCTGGTGAACCGCGCAGGGCTCGCCCGTACCTTCCAGAACATCCGCCTGTTCAAGGAGATGTCGGTGGTGGAGAACCTGCTGGTGGCGCAGCACATGCAGTGCAACCGCAACCTCATCACCGGCATCCTCAATACCCCCGGCTATCGCCGGGCCGAGGAAAAGGCGCTGGATACGGCCTTCTACTGGCTGGAAGTGGTGGACCTGGTGGACCACGCCAATCGTCTGGCCGGCGAACTCTCCTACGGCCAGCAGCGCCGCCTGGAAATCGCCCGCGCCATGTGCACCCGTCCGGAGATCGTCTGCCTGGACGAACCCGCCGCCGGTCTCAACCCGGCCGAAACCGAGGCGCTGGCCGGGATGATCCGCCTGCTGCGCGACCAGCACCGCATCACCGTGGTGCTGATCGAGCACGACATGGGCATGGTGATGAACATCTCCGACCACATCGTGGTGCTGGACCATGGCCAGGTCATCGCCCGCGGCCTGCCGGCCGATATCCGCAACGATCCCAAGGTCATCGCCGCCTACCTCGGCGCCGAAGAAGAGGAGGTGGCATGACCACGCCGATCCTGGAATTCCGCAACGTCGACGTCTTCTACGGGCCGATCCAGGCGCTGAAGAGCGTCTCCCTGACCATCAACGAAGGCGAGACGGTGAGCCTGATCGGCTCCAACGGCGCCGGCAAGTCCACCCTGCTGATGTCCATCTTCAGCCAGCCCCAGGCGCGCAACGGGCAGATCCTCTACCGGGGCGAGGACATCACCCGCAAGAACGCCCACTACGTGGCTTCCAACGGCATCGCCCAGTCACCGGAGGGGCGCCATGTGTTCCCCGACATGACGGTCGAGGAGAATCTGCTGATGGGCACCATACCCATCGGTACCCGCTGGGTGGATGAGGACATGCAGCGCATGTTCGAACTCTTCCCGCGGCTCAAGGAGCGTCGCAACCAGCGCGCCATGACCATGTCCGGCGGCGAACAGCAGATGCTGGCCATCGCCCGGGCGCTGATGGCGCGACCCAAACTGCTGCTGCTCGACGAACCCAGCCTGGGTCTGGCGCCCATCGTGGTGAAGCAGATCTTCCAGATCCTGCGCGAGCTGGCCCAGAGCGGCATGACCATCTTCCTGGTGGAGCAGAACGCCAACCATGCCCTGCGCCTGTCCGACCGCGCCTATGTGATGGTCACCGGCGAGATCCGCATGAGCGGCAGTGGCCAGGAATTGCTGGCCAATCCCCAGGTCCGCGAAGCCTACCTGGGCGGCCACTAGCGGTGGCAGCGGTCCGCGGTCGCTGTCTGGTCGCGGGCCATGCCCGAGGACGCCTGGCCTGGGCGCCCCTGGGCCTGAGTTTCTGGGGTGGCGTCGATCCGGCCAGCGGTCGGGTGATCGATCGCCACCATCCCCTGCACGGCCTGGAACTGGCCGGGCGCATCCTGGCCATCCCCAGTGGACGTGGTTCCTGCACCGGCAGCGCCGTGCTCCTGGAGCTGTTGCTGGCGGGACGCGGACCGGCGGCGCTGGTACTGGCCGAGCCGGACGAGATCCTCAGCCTGGGCGCCATCGTCGCGGAAGAACTCTTTGGTCGCTCCCTGCTGGTGGTCAGCCTGGGCGCCGAGGCCTTCGCGGCTCTGGCCGAGCAGGAGGAGATCGCGGTAAAGGATGGCTGGGTCGGCGCGCCGGGAGAGTTCTTTCCCGACTCCACTAGCGAGGCCCCTGCCGACCTGCAGCTGAGCGCGACCGACCAGGCCAAGCTGGCGGGCGCCGAGGGTCAGGCCGTCCAGGCGGCGATGAAGATCCTGGTGCGCATGGCGCACCTGCAGGGTGCCCGCGAGTTGCTCGACATCACCCAGGCCCATATCGACGGCTGCATCTACACCGGTCCGGCCAGCCTGGCCTTCGCCCAGCGCCTGGTGGAGTGGGGCGGTCGGGTACAGGTACCTACGACTCTCAATGCGGTATCGGTGGATCAACGCCGCTGGCGCGCGCAGGGCGTGGCGCCGGCGTTGGGTGAGCCGGCCTCCGCCCTGGCCGAGGCCTATGTGGCCCTAGGCTGCCGTCCCACCTTTACCTGTGCCCCCTATCTGCTGGACAGCGCCCCGAGCCTGGGCGAGCAGGTGGTCTGGGCCGAATCCAATGCCGTGGTCTTCGCCAACAGCGTACTGGGCGCGCGCACCCAGAAGTACGCCGACTTCCTCGATATCTGCACTGCCCTGACCGGTCGGGCCCCTCTGGCCGGCTGTCACCTGGACAGCGGTCGCCGCGCGGCCAAGGTCTTGCGGGTCACCGTACCCGAGGGCCATGACGACGCCTTCTACCCGCTGCTCGGCTACTGGATCGGCCTGCGCTCGCCCACGCGGATTCCGGCGGTGCTGGGGCTGGAAAACAGCCAGCCCAGTCGCGACGATCTCAAGGCCTTTGGCGCCGCCTTCGCCACCACCTCGGCGGCGCCGCTGTTCCATCTGGTCGGGGTGACGCCCGAGGCGCCGACCCTGGCCGCGGTGGCCGCACCCGAGCTAGAGATCGAAGACATCAGCCTGGCCGATCTGCGCCAGGCCTGGGCCGAACTGGACAGCGCCGTCGCGCGCGAGGTGCAGCTGGTGGCCCTGGGCAATCCGCATTTCTCCGCCGAGGAGTGCCAGCGCCTGGCCGAACTCTGTCGCGGGCGGCAGCGGCATCCCGAGGTGGCGCTGGTGATCACCCTGGGCCGCGAGGTGCGCGCGGCGGCCGAACGCTCTGGCAGCCTGGCCGAGTTGGAAGCCTTCGGTGCCCAGCTGGTCGGGGACACCTGCTGGTGCATGCTCGGCGAACCCCTGGTACCGCCCCAGGCACGCACCCTGTTGACCAATTCCGGCAAGTTCGCCCACTACGGCCCGGGCCTCACCGGGCGCGAGCTGCGCTTCGCCGGCCTCACCGCCTGTGTCGAGGCAGCCTGCACCGGACTGGCGCCGGCCGAACCGCCTGCCTGGCTCGTGGCAGCGGACTTATCCACCTGAAGCCCGGTCCGAGTTCTGTACAGGAATTCCGTGGATCGTCCTGTGGATAAGCTTGGCATAGCCGGGCGTGAGGCCCAGGGGGCCTGGCCTGGCGAGAACTGTTCAAAATTTCGCCAGTGCGCGGAAAACCCTGCAATACCAAGGCGTTATAACTGATCCGCTGGATTTGCGGCGATCTGGGTATTCGCCTGACCAAGGGCCCTGAGCTATCGTGGGCCTCGGCCAATCTCCCTCGCAGAAGGAATCTTTCATGTCTTCGATCTTCATCACCGGCGCCACCTCCGGCTTCGGCGCCGCCACCGCTCGCCGCTTCGCCAAGGACGGCTGGTCGATCGTCATCACCGGTCGCCGCGAGGATCGCCTGCACGCCCTGGCCGAGGAATTGTCCGGCCAGGCCAAGGTGCTGCCGCTGGTGCTGGACGTTCAGGATCGCGCCGCCGTGGAAGCCGCGGTCGCCGGCCTGCCGGAGGAATTCAACCAGTTGCGCGCCCTGGTCAACAACGCCGGTCTGGCGCTGGGCAACACGCCCGCCCAGAGCTGCGACCTGGACGACTGGGACACCATGGTCGATACCAACATCAAGGGCATGCTCTATTGCACCCGCCTGCTGCTGCCCCGACTCATCGCCCATGGCGCCGGTGCCGGCATCGTCAACCTGGGCTCGGTGGCGGGCGACTATCCCTATCCGGGCAGCCACGTCTATGGCGCCACCAAGGCTTTCCTCAAGCAATTCAGCCTGAGCCTGAGATCCGACCTGCTGGGCACCGGGGTGCGGGTGACCAACATCGAGCCGGGGCTGTCGGAAAGCGAATTCTCGGTGGTGCGCTTCGGTGGCGACCAGGCCAAGGCCGATGCCGTCTATGCCGGTACCGAACCCCTGACCCCGGACGACATCGCCGAATCCATCCACTGGACGCTGAACCAGCCCAAGCACGTCAACATCAATCGCATCCAGCTGATGGCGACCTGCCAGGCGTTCAGCAATTTCAACATCCACCGCAAGAGCTGAGACGTCGGCCTAGAGCACCTTGACCGCCCGGCCGATGAACTGAATCGGCCCGGTGGGTCGGCCGGTGGGCGAGCCGCCCTGGTCTTCCAGGGTGAGTTCGAACAGCTGATTGGCTTCCAGCGGCGGCAGCCGGTCCAGGGGTACCTGCAGGGTGCGCCCGGGCTGGACCAGACCCAGGGATACCGGACCCTGCCAGGCATCGGCCTTGGTCCAGAATTGCAGCGTCTTGCCGCTCGGCACGGCGTCGCGCCCCAGGGGAATCAGCTGCAGGTCATGGGCGCTGGCGGTCTGGATCACCCAGCCGGGCGTCCGATCGCTGGGCGCGGCCAGCACCACCAGGTAGCTTGGCGTGGGCACCGGACGCACCAGCAACAGCACGCCAAGCACCAGACTGGCGGCCAGTCCTGCCGCACTCAGGCCCTGCCAGAGTGCCAGGCGGTGCCACAGCGACTCACGCCGGGTGGTGGCCCTGGCGTCGGCCTCACCCAGACTGCGTTCGATGCGCGGCCAGAGATTCGCGCCGGGTTCGACGGGGTGCACCCGCTCGGCCAGCGGCTGCAGCCGCGCCTCCCAGCGCGCCACTGCGGCGGCCAGCCGGGCGTCCGTCGCCAGCGCACCTTGCACGCGACGGCGCTCCCTGGCGTCCAGGGTACCGAGCACGTATTCGCCGGCCAGGCGTTCGCGCTCTTCGTCCGGGGGCAGGGGGGTATCGCCGTTCATGTCATGCACTCCCTGAGCGCCTTGAGGCCGCGCGTGATCCAGCTCTTCACCGTGCCCAGCGGTGCCTGCAGGCGCTGGGCGATCTCGCCATGGGAGCAGCCGTCCAGGTAGGCGGCCAGGATGGCCTCTCGCCGCGGCGCTTCCAGGTTCTGCAGGCAGCCCTCCAGCCGGCGGCCGTCGGCCTCTCGCGCCGGATCGGCCGACTCGGCCAGGGGTTCCCACCCGTCCGCCAGGGGCACCAGGCGCTGTCGATCGCGCAGGGCGTTGAGCGCCAGGTTGCGCGCGATGCTGCACATCCAGCCGCGGGCCGAACCGCGCTCCGGAGCGAATCCGGCGGCGCCGCGCCAGATGCGCAGAAAGGCGTCGTGGAGGATGTCCTCGGCCAGACCACGATCGCGCACCAGGCGCAGGACGATGCCCAGCAGCAGCGGCGCCTCGTGCTGGTAGAGCCGCTGCAGGGCGGCGCGCTCACCCCGGGCACAGGCGGCGAGCAGGGCGGCTGGATCAGGGGAGCGGTCGGTCACGAGGGCGCGCCAGGCTGGGGACGCCAGGGTGGCGACCGGATCAGCCGAGCCTAGCCGATCCGCGCCTGGCTGTCCCCTGGACCTCAGCCCTTCTTCCAGAACAGATAGTCAGCCTGGTGATTCACGGTCTGCCGTTCGCCCTTGTTGGCCGAGGTGCAGGCCTTGGCCGGCGCCACGCCCCCCTTGAGCGCGGTGCGCTGGATGTAGGTGGTGCCCTGGAAGGCGCCCTTGCCCTCGGCGGGCGCGGCCTCCACCAGCTGATAGGGTAGGTTGCCGCTGCCGGCGGGGGCGATCGCCAGTTGCTTGCCGACCACCTTGGAGCCGTCGCTGGCTTCCCAGGTTGCGGGCGGACCGTAGTAGCGACCCACCTGCTTGCCCTGGCGATCATGCAGATCGGCCTTGGGACCGACAAAGAACCACTCGGTCTGGCCGGGCATGTCCTTCTTGTCGCGGCACTCGTAGACGATGGTGCCCTTGCCTACGGTTTCCAGCATCAGGCTGTTGCCGGCTGGGACGCGGACGGCTTCGGGCAACTCGCCTTGCGCCAGCAGCGGGGTGCTCAGCAGGGCGGTGAGGGCCAGGATGCTGCAACGGCTATAGGTGTTGTTCATGCGCTTGCTCCGGATTGAGAGGGGCACAGTCGACTGGACTGTAGGGGCTATACCCGGCAGCCGACGCCTTGGATGCAGCTGTCATGAAAAATTTTCAATGCAGCGGCATAGTCGCCACCGCCTCGCGGCCAAACCGCTCTGTCCTGCGGCTTCTGTCAGCCTGCCGTCAGCCTGGTTTCAGCGATCCCTAAGGTTGTTCGGCGATAGTGGCGCCGGGTCGCGAGCCCGTCCTTCCCAGCCTGCCGGAGTCCTGCCGCGTGTCGTCCATCCCGAGTCCGGCGCGCCTGCGCCTCGAAAGTCTGGCGTTGTGTCTGCTGGCGGTGCCGCTGTTCACCCTGGGGCTGTGGGAGCAGCCCTTCATCGGCTTCGACGGCCGCTTCGCACTCTTCGCCCAGGAGATGTTTCGCCATGGGGCCAGTGCCTTCCCGACCAGCTACGGACAGCCTTACCCCGACTATCCCGCCACCTCCACCCTGCTGATCGACGTCTTCGCCCAGCTGTTCGGTGAGGTCAATCGCCTGGCCACGGTGATTCCCACCGCCCTGGCCTCGGCGGCCATCGTCGGGCTGCTCTATCGCCTGCTGGCCGAGCGGTCCCGTGCCTGGGGCCTGCTGGCGGTGCTGGTGCTGCTGCTCACCAATGGCTTCCTGGCCAAGGCCCGCTCCATCTGCCTCGATCAATTCGTCACCCTGGCGGCGCTGGGCTGCTTCTATCTGCTGTGGAGCGCCGATCAGCGCGGCCTGTCCTGGCGGCGCGGCCTGGTGTTCCTGTGCATGGCCGCCGGCTTCGCCGTGCGCGGGCCGCTGGGCCTGATCGAGCCCTGTGGCGTGGTCTGCGTCTACTGGCTGGTGCAGGGCGACTGGCGGCGCAGCTTCGGCTACGGTCTGGTCGGCGCCGTGGTGCTGGCGCTGTGCTGCGCCCTGCTGTTCGGCCTGGCCTGGCGTACCGGTGGTATGCCCTTCGTCGAGGACGTGATCCGCATGCAGGTCTCCGGGCGGCTGGACGACACCGACGGTGCCGGCTATCCCTGGTGGTACTTCCTGCAGCTGGGCCTCTACCGTTACGCCCCGGCCTTTCCCCTGGCGCTGCTGGCCCTGCCGACGCTGAGACACCACTGGCGGCAGCGCCAGGCCCAGGCGGACAGTCGCCTGCTGCTCCAGCTGGCCGGCTTCGCCGCGCTGATCGTGGTGGCCCTGTCGATTCCCACCTTCAAGAAACCCTATTACATCCTGCCGGCCATTCCGGCCTGCGCCGCCCTCGGGGCCTGGGTGCTGCTGCAGGGGCAGGGCGCCCTGGCCTGGGTACGGCGGCTGTTCCTGCCGTTGCTGGTGATCCTCCCGCTGGTGCTCGGGGTGCTGGTCAAGCTGCAGCAACCCCGGCTGCAGGCCGCCGGTTGGTGGCCCGAGCTGGACCTGCGTTTCCTGCTGGGCGCCTTCGCCATTCTGGCGCTGTTCGCCCTGGTGGCCGCCTGGCGCGAGCGCGGGGCCTTCCGCCTGGGCATGCCCCTGGCCACGGCAGCCCTGGCGCAATGGCTGCTGGTGGTACTGGCGCTGGATCCGATGCAGGCGCTGCGCTACGACACCCGCGCCTTCGTCACCCGCCTGGAAAGCCTGCGCCAGGGTGAACCGGGACAACTGGTGTTCTTTGGCCTGGGCCAGGACACCAAGGCCTTCCGCTACCTGATGAATCTCGACTACGACGTGCCCTTGCCGACCTTCATCGATATCGGCCAGGCAGGGCAGCTCGCCCAGGTCACCCGCCCCGCCTATGTGCTGCTCGATGCGGACAGCCAGGCGGCCCTGGCCGGCACGCCGCTGGCCAGCCGCCAGCCGGTGCTGGAAGGGCGCTTCAACGACAATCGCTGGCAGGCCTACTACCTGCCCTGAGGCCGCTGTGATGACCGATTCGCCCGATTTCAAACGTCGCCGGCTGTGCCTGGCGCTGGCCGGTCTGCCGCTGCTGGCCGCCTGCAAGCCGACCCAGCGCTACGGCCTGCCGGAACACCGCGCCCACTGGTTCGAGCGGCACGCCTTCGCACCGCTGGCGCCGCTGCCGTCGCGCAGCAGCTTCGTGCTCGGCGTCCTCCCCGATACCCAGTACTACAGTGAGAACAATCACGAGATGCAACCCAGCGGCCGGCGGGTGGAGCGCTATGGCCACCTGGGCTATCCACCGGCGCTGGCCTTTCATGCCCAGACCCATTGGCTGGCGCACAACGCCGCGGCGCTGAACCTGCCCTTCGTGGTGCACCTGGGCGATCTGGTGGAAAACGCCGAGCAGCGCGGCGAATGGGCCCTGGCCAGTCACGCCATGGCACGCCTGGAGCAGGCCGGCGTGCCCTACAGCGTCATGACCGGCGACCATGATGTCGTCGAACTCTACACCGAGGACCGCCTGCGCGATGGACGCGAACTCTTCACCCAGTATTTCGGCCGCGAGCGGGCGGCGCGCCAGGCCACCTTCATCGAACGCGACGTCACCGGTCTCAACGAGGCCCATAGTTTCTCGGCGCTGGGGCAGGGCTTTCTGCTGCTGACCCTGGACTGGTGCCCCTCGGACCAGAGTCTGGACTGGGCCCAGGGCATGCTGGATCGCTATCCGCACCTGCCGACCATCCTGGCCTCGCACAACATCGTCGACCTGGTGAACGGCCAGCCGGTGCTTTCCACCCGGCGCAACGACACCGGGATACGGTTGTGGAATCGGCTGATCCGCCGCAACGACCAGATCTTCCTCACCCTCAACGGCCACAACCACGGCAGCGGTCACCTGCGGATGACCAATGACCTGGGCCATCCGGTGGATCTCCTGCTGATCAACTACCAGACCGAATACGCCGGCGGCAACGGCCTGCTGCGCCTATTGGAACTGGACCTGGCGCGGGGTCGGCTGGAGGCCTTCACCTATTCGCCCTGGGTCGCCTATCGCCAGCAGAGCGGCGACCTGCCGGTGCGGCTGGGCAGCGATCCGCGCGACACCTATACGGCCGAGGTGCTGGCACCCCTGGCGTCGCCGCAGTTCGACAACAGATTCGTGCTCGAGGTGGATTTCGCCACGCGCTTCGCCGGCTTTGGCGGCTTTACCGCGCAACTGCCGGCGGTGGCGGAAGAGGGCGTGCTGGCGAGAATGCGCCAGCAGCTGGGGATCGTCTGACGGATCAGGCGGCGAGCAGCCAGCCCCCGGCTATGGCCGTGGCGACGCCGGCCAGTCGCACCAGCGGCGTGGCCGCCTGGGGCAGGTAGCGCACCACTGCATAGCCCAGCGCATGCAGGGTGGCGGTAGCGGCGACGAAACCGGCGGCATAGGCCCAGGGATTGCCCATTTCCGGCAATTCCAGACCATGGGCCACGCCGTGGAACAGGGCGAAGGCGGCGGTCAGGCCGACGGCGGCGGCCACCGGCGGACGGGCGGCCAGGGCCACCAGCAGACCCAGGGCGAGTACCGAAGCGGCGATGCCGGTCTCCAGCAAGGGCAGCTCCAGCCCGGCGAAGCCCAGCAGGCCGCCGATCAGCATGGTGCCGACAAAGGTGCAGGGCAGCGCCAGGCGCGCCTTGCCCTGCTGCTGCGCGGCCCAGAGCCCCACGGCGAGCATGGCCAGCAGGTGGTCGAGACCGGTCAGGGGGTGCAGCACCCCGGCGGCCAGGCCGTTCTCGGCATGACCCGGATGGGCGAAGGCCAGGGCCGGGGCGAGCAGCAGGGCGGCGGTGGCGAGGATCTTGGCGTGTTTCATGGGGGCTCCTTGGGGATAAATTCCTGGACTCAGAACCTGTTCACGACCTGCTGCGCGTCGGCCAAACGGCGTTGAAAAGTCCTTCGGAATGCTCATTTACGATTTGTAAACTCCGCTTCCTCAGGCCTTTTCGTGGGGCCGCCTTAGGCCTTGTTTGGCTCTAGCTCGCGAGGTCGTGAGCAGGTTCCTAGGCGGCGGTCAGCAGACCCTGCTTCTCGATGAAGGCGATGATCTCTTCCAATCCCAGACCGGTCTTCTGGTTGCTGAAGACGAAGGGCTTGTCGCCGCGCATCTTGCGGGTGTCGCGATCCATCACCTCCAGGGAGGCGCCGACCTGCTCGGCCAGGTCGATCTTGTTGATCACCAGCAGATCCGACTTGCAGATGCCGGGGCCACCCTTGCGCGGCAGCTTGTCGCCGGCCGAGACGTCGATGACATAGAGGGTCAGGTCGGACAGCTCCGGGCTGAAGGTGGCGGACAGGTTGTCGCCGCCGGACTCCACCAGGATCAGGTCCAGGCCGGGAAAGCGGCGGTTGAGCTGGTCCACCGCTTCCAGGTTGATGGAGGCGTCTTCGCGGATGGCGGTGTGCGGACAGCCACCGGTCTCCACGCCGAGGATGCGCTCGGGCGCCAGGGCCTCGTTGCGCACCAGGAAATCGGCGTCTTCGCGGGTGTAGATGTCGTTGGTTACCACCGCCAGGTTGTAGCGCTCGCGCAGGGCGCGGCAGAGGGCCAGGGTGAGGGCGGTCTTGCCGGAGCCGACCGGTCCGCCGATACCGACGCGCAGGGGTTGAGTAGTCATCAGGGGATCTCCTAGGAACGGAACAGGCGGCTGTACTGCCGCTCGTGGGCCATGCTGCTGAGGGCCAGGCCGAAGGGGGCGCCGCCCCAGCTCGCTTCGGGCAGGGCAGCGGCCTGCTCGGCCACGGCGGTCAGGGTCGGCAGCAGAAGGGAGGTGAGGCGCTGGGCCGCTTGCTGGCCCAGCGGCAGGGTTTTCATCAGCACCGCCAGCTGATTTTCCAGCCAGGTCCACAGCCAGGCGTCCAGCGCCGCTCGCGGTGCGATCGCCCAGGCGCGGGCGGCCAGCGCCCAGCCGAGGGCGAAGGTCGGGGCCAGTTCGCCTAGCAGGCGGCGGCTGGCGTCATCCAGCTCCGGAAGACCGAGCAGCAGCTGGGCCAGGGAATAGCCGGTCTGGCGACTTTCCAGCTGGAATTCCGCGGTCTCGCGACTGGCGCGATGGTGGTCGGCCAGCTCGCTCAGGCGCGTCCAGTCGCCCGCCGCGGCGGCTTGGCAATGGGCCAGCAGCAGCGGCGCTTCGAAGCGCGCCAGATTGAGTTCGAGATTGTCGCGCAGCCAGACTTCTGCCTCTGCCGCGCTGCGGATCAGGCCGCTGTCGATGGCCAGTTCCAGTCCCTGGGAATAGCTGTAGCCGCCAATCGGCAACTGGGGACTGGCCAGGCGCAGCAGCGCGAAGGGCGAATTCACGTGCGCACGCCGAAGTGGTGCAGCTTGGGTGCGTAGTTGAAGCCTTCCTCGCCATGGTGCGAGTGATGGTGACCGCCGCCGTAGGCGCCATGTTCGGGCTGGAAGCCGGCCTCGATCTCGCTGACCCGGGCGCCGAGCTGCTCCAGCATGGCCTTGAGCACATAGTCGTCCAGCAGGCGCAGCCAACCGTCGCCGATCTGCAGGGCGACGTGGCGGTTGCCCAGGTGATAGGCGGCGCGGGTCAGTTCGAAGGCGCTGGCGCAGGTCACGTGCAACAGCTTTTCCGGGCGGGCGACGACCCGCACGATGCGGCCATCGCGGGCTTCGAGGCAGTCGCCATCGGCCAGCGGCGGTTGGCCGCGTTCGAGAAACAGGCCAACGTCTTCGCCGGCGCTGGTGGTGGCTCTCAGGCGACTCTTGCTGCGGGCGTCGTAGGTGAGGTGGAGTTCGGCGTCCCAGGTATCCCGGGGCGCGCAGCGGCTTTGGACGACCAGCATGGCAGGACTCTTGGCAGTTTTGCCCAGCTCTACAGCAAGGGGCCTGCCAAGGCGCGCAAGTCGCCTGGTTCTGGGGCGCTGAAAGTTGACCTGGCGTTCAGGTTGCTCTTATTTGGTGCGCCATTGCATCGGCTAGCAGGACGACGCCCTCCTTTGGGGCATTGGTGCGCTCGCCGCGCCGCCAGTGCTTGCTACCGATCAGGATCAGCTTGAGTTGCTGCACCATCTTCGCCGCCGGCCACAGCGGCGGCGGTGTGGTCAGGGGGGGCGGATCGATCAGCTCCGGCAGGGTCGCGAACACCGTTTTCACCACCAGGTCGGCCAGCACATCGATCTGCGACGGACTCAGGTGGGGCAGCCGACCCAGGGCGAGCAGGTCACGGGCCAGGTCCTGGGTGATGCGCTGGCGCAACTCGGCGATGGCCTGGCGCACGGCCAGGGAGCCGCCGTATTGCTCGCGGGCGAGAAAGAGGAATTGATCGCGGTGGTCGCTCACGGCGCCGAGAAAGATCTCCACCGAGGCCTCGATCATGCCGCGCTGCTGCAACTCGTGATGACGCACCTGGCGCAGGGCGTCGCGAAAGGTGTCGCCCACCTCGGCCACCAGCGCCAGGCCAAAGCTCTCCATGTCGGCGAAGTGGCGATAGAAACCCGCCGGCACGATCCCGGCCTGGCGACTCACCTCGCGCAGGCTGAGGCTGCCGAAGCCGCGGCCGCTGTTCATCAGCAGGCGTGCCGATTCCAGCAGCGCCTGGCGCGTTTGCAGCTTCTGCTGGGCACGGATCGACATGGAGAGATCTCGGAAGACAAGGCGGCACTGTAGCAAAGGATGCCCCTGCTGACTCCAAGGGTTTTCCGTGACCGCCGGGTGGTAGTCTCTGGCCCGTGCCTTGCCTTGAGAGCGTCATGAATCTCGACAACCGTATCAAGTTTCGCCACCTGCTGTGCTTTCTGGAGATCGCCCAGCAGCGCAGCTTCGCCAAGGCCGCCGATGCCATCGCCGTGTCCCAGCCGGCCATCTCCAAGACCATCCGCGAACTCGAGGAGATCCTCGAGGTGCGCCTGTTCGTGCGTGGCAAGGGCGAGGTGACCCTGACCGAGGCGGGCCTGCTGTTCCTCCGCCACGCCGGTCCCTGCGTCCAGGCCCTGCGCGAGGGCATGCAACTGGTGCGCGGTGGCGAGGCCGGCGGCCTGGTGCGGGTCGGGGTGCTGTCGACGGTGGAAAGCCAGGTGCTGCCCGAGGTACTGACGCGCCTGCATGAGCGTCATCGCCAGCTGATCGTCAACGTCGCCACCGGTCCCAGCGCCTACCTGCTCGGGCAATTGCGCGTCGGCGACCTGGATCTGGTGGTCGGCCGCATGACCGACAGCCCGGACATCCATGGCCTCGATTTCGAACATCTCTATACCGAGGCCCTGACCCTGGTGGTGCGCCCGGGACATCCGCTGAGCCAGGCGCTGCCGGCGGACCTGGCGACCCTGGCGCGCTATCCTCTGGTGCTGCCGTTGCCCGGTACCACCATCCGCCGCCACGCCGAGAGTCTCTTCGTCCAGTGTGGCATTCCCCTCAGTCCCCAGCGGCTGGAAACCCTGTCGCCGACCCTCAGCCGCCAGTACGTCCGCCAGAGCGAGGCCCTGTGGATCGCCCCGCTGGATGCGGTACGCCGCGACCTGGCCAGCGGCGAACTGGTGGCGGTGGAGCTTGGCGTGCGCGAAGCCGGGGGGTCGGTCGGCATCTGCCGCAATGGCAGCGTGCCCCTGTCGCTGGCCACCCAGAGATTCTGCGACGTCCTGCGCGAGGTAGCCGGCGAGCTGACACTTAACCATTAGGTTATGGAGAAGGGCGCAGCTTTCAATTCAGCCAGGCGGCGCCCTGGGCCACACTGGGATCGGCCAGCCCTTGGCCCCGATCCTTCCGTGGAGCATTCCAATGCATAACAAGCCCCACGACGTTCGCTACGTCGCCCGTGATCGCACCTGGCATCCCCAGGCCTATACGCCCGCCTACAAATCCTCGATTCCCCGCTCGCCGCGCCAGGCGCTGGTCAGCCTGCAGCACCAGACGGCTTCCGAGCGCAGTGGCCCCGACTTCTCGCGGCTGCCGCTGGGGCCGCACGACAACGACCTGCTGCTCAACTTCGGCACCGGCCAGTTGCCCCAGGGCGAACGCATCATCCTGTTCGGCACCCTGCGTGATCAATTTGGCAAGCCGGTGCCCAATTCCCTGGTGGAGATCTGGCAGGCCAACGCCGGCGGTCGCTATCGGCACAAGAACGACGTCTACCTGGCGCCGCTCGATCCCAACTTCGGCGGCGTCGGCCGCACCCGTACCGACAGCCAGGGCAACTATGTCTTCCGTACCGTCCGCCCGGGTCCCTATCCCTGGCGCAACGGCAGCAACGACTGGCGCCCGGCACACATCCACGTCTCGGTCATGGGGCCGGCCATCGCCACCCGGCTGATCACCCAGCTCTACTTCGAGGGCGATCCGCTGATCCCGCTGTGCCCCATCGTCAAGTCCATCGCCGATCCCGATGCCGTCCAGACCCTGATCGCCCGCCTGGACATGAGCATGGCCAATCCCATGGACTGCCTGGCCTATCGCTTCGACATCGTCACCCGCGGCGCGCGGCAGACGTTCTTCGAACACCACTGAGGACGCCGATATGACCCCCAACCGCCACGACCTGCTGCCGGAAACCCCCTCCCAGACCGCCGGCCCCTATGTGCACATCGGCCTGGCCCTGGCCGCCGCCGGCAACCCCACCCGCGAGGTCGAGATCTGGAACCAGCTGGCCAAGCCCGGCGCGCCGGGCGAGCACATCCTGCTCACCGGCCAGGTGTTCGACGGCAACGGCAACCTGGTGCGCGATTCCTTCCTGGAGTTCTGGCAGGCCGATCACCAGGGCCAATACGATCCGGTCTATGACGTGGAAAAGGCCTTCAACGGCTTTGGTCGCACCGCCACTACCTTCGACGCCGGCGACTGGACGCTGCACACCATCAAGCCCGGCCAGGTCCAGGACCAGCGTGGCCAGCCGATGGCGCCGCACATCAACGTCACCCTGTTCGCCCGCGGCATCAACATCCACCTGCAGACCCGCCTCTACTTTGACGATGAAGCCGAGGCCAACGCCCGCTGCCCGGTCTACAACCTGCCGGAACCGGAGCGCCGGCCCACCCTGCTGGCGCGTCGCTGCGAGATCGACGGCCGCCTGGCCTATCGCTTCGACATCTATCTGCAAGGCCCGCAGGAAACGGTTTTCTTCGACATCTAGTCGTCCGAACAGCAAAAAGCCCTGCCGAGGCAGGGCTTTTTCGTGGGCGCCAGCTGCAGGTCAGATGCGGTAGGTGGTCTTGGTCATCACCTTGGACACCAGGCTCATGCCGTATTTGACCGGCGCGGGGAAGCGCCAGCCACCGGCCGCCAGGGCGTGCTCGGCGTGCTGCTCTTCGTCGCTGCGCATCTGTTCCAGCACCGCGCGGGACTTGGCGTCGGCCGCTGGCAGCTTGTCCAGGTGCTCGTCCAGATGGCGGCAGACCTGATCCTCGGTGGCGGCGACGAAGCCCAGGCTCAGGCGATCGCTGATCAGGCCGGCACCGGCACCGATCCCGAAGGACAGGCCATAGAACAGCGGATTGAGCAGGCTCGGACGCTCACCCAGGGCGCGGATGCGCTGCTCGCACCAGGCCAGGTGATCGATCTCTTCGTCGGCCGCCTTTTCCATTTCTTCGCGCACTTCCGGCAATTTGGCGGTCAGCGCCTGACCCTGGTACAGCGCCTGGGCGCAGACCTCGCCGGTGTGGTTGATGCGCATGAGGCCGGCCGCGTGACGGCGTTCCTCGTCGCTCAGCTCGGCATCCTTGAGTGGAATGGCCGGCGAGCTGCGCGTGGGAGCGCCACTGAAGGGCGTCAAGGTACGCAAGGCGGTATCCGCCTGGATCAGCAGTCGATCGAGGGGGGAGTAGAGGCGCTTGGATCTCAAGGTGATCTCCTTGGCGGGCGAAGGAATGGCAGGGTGTGGCTCAGCCCGGAGGCCAGGTCATCTGCCGCTTGCCCAGCACATGCATATGGATGTGATAGACCGTCTGGCCACCCAGGGCGTTGCAATTCATCGCCACGCGGAAGCCTTCCTCGCAACCCTGCTCCTGCGCCAGGCGCTGGGCGGTGAAGAGGATATGGCCGGCGAGCTGCTTGTCATCGGCCTCGCTGAGGTCGTGCAGCGTCGCGATGTGCTTCTTGGGGATGACCAGGAAGTGCACGGGCGCCTGCGGGGCGATGTCATGGAAGGCCATGACCTGATCGTCCTCGTAGAGCACCTTGGCCGGAATGTCCCCGGCGACGATCTTGCAGAACAGACAATCCACGTCGATCTCCTGCTGGCTGAATAGACCCCGAGTGTACCAGCGGCTGCCGCCCGGGGTCAGGTGCCGCCGGCGGGATCACCCTTACGCGGGCTGAAAGAGTTTGCCGATCCGCACCGCGGCCGAACGCACCAGGGCGCGCGGGAAGAAGCGGGGCAGCAGACTGCCCAGGCGATTGCGCCAGCCCGGGACGATCACCGCCTGGCGTCTTTCCAGTCCGCGCACCGCGGCCAGGGCCACCTCTTCGGCGGACATCAGCAACTTGCCCTGCTCCATGCGCCCGGTGTGCAGCCCGGCGTTCTTGAAGAAGGCGGTCCGGGTCGGGCCGGGGCAGAGCACCGATACCGACACCCCCCGCTTCTTGAGTTCCTCGCGCAGGCCCTCGGAGAAGTGCAGCACATAGGCCTTGGTCGCCGCATAGCTGCTCATGTAGGGAATGGGCTGGAAGGCCGCGGTCGAGGCGACGTTGAGGATCTGGCCGCCCCCCTGGATCGCCATGTGCTGGCCCAGGGCATGGCACAGGCGGGTGAGCGCCAGGATGTTCAACTCCAGCTGCTCCTGCACCCGCGGCCAGTCGGCGGCGAGAAAATCCCCGCCGCTGCCGATCCCGGCGCAGTTGACCAGCAGGCCGATGGCTCTCTCGCTCTGCTCCAGTTCGTGCAGCAGACCGGTCAGGTGCAGCGGCTCCGCCAGATCGCAGACCCGGTACAGCACCTCCACGTCGAAGCGCTGGGCCAGTTCGGCGGCGATGCTCTCCAGCTTGTCCTTGCGCCGCGCCAGCAGGATCAGCGGCTGACCCCGCCGCGCCAGGGCCTCGGCCAGGGCCAGACCGATCCCGCACGAGGCACCGGTTACCAGGGCATAACGCTGCATACTGCTTTCTCCAGGAAAACGCCGGTCGCCGGCGGATCCACCGCCCACCTAGTAGGGTTTGACCACCACCAGGATGACGATGGCGATGAGCACCAGAACCGGTACCTCGTTGAACCAGCGATAGAACACATGGCTGCGCTTGTTTTCGCCGCGCTCGAATCTCTTGCGCATGGCCCCGCAGACATGGTGATAGCCGATCAGCACCACCACCAGCGCCAGCTTGGTGTGCATCCAGCCTTGGGTCAGCCAGCTCGGGTTGATCACCAGCAGGCCGATGCCGAACACCAGCGTCAGGATCATCGCCGGCAGCATGATGCCGCGGTACAGCTTGCGCTCCATCAGGCAGAAGCGCTCGTGGCTCACGGTGTCGCTGCTCTGGGCGTGATAGACGAACAGGCGCGGCAGATAGAACAGGCCGGCGAACCAGCAGACCAGGGCAATCAGGTGGAAGGCTTTCAACCAAAGATAGAGCATCGGGGCGTTCTCCTTATCAATCGGCGTCATCGGGCGGCGCGATATTAGAGTGGCGCTGCCGGCAAGTCATTCACTCCGGTCATCTCGGCCAAGCTCCCGTGGTCGTGCAATAGTTGACCCTTTTGCTAGGGCAAGCGGATAATTTCCTGACTGAATTGTGTTCGGCGCAAGCCGGGAGACTACGGCAATGACCATTGAAACCTTCACCCCGACCCCCCTGCAGTTCACCCTGGGCGCGGCCAGCAAGGTGAAGAACCTGATCGAGGAAGAGGGCAATCCCCGCCTGAAGCTGCGCGTCTTCGTCACGGGTGGCGGCTGCTCGGGCTTCCAGTACGGCTTCACCTTCGATGAAGATTCCGCCGACGACGACACCGTCATCGAGCGCGATGGCGTGCACCTGGTGGTGGATCCCATGAGCTTCCAGTACCTGGCCGGCGCCGAGGTGGACTACCAGGAAGGCCTGGAAGGTTCGCGTTTCGTCATCAAGAACCCCAACGCCGCCACCACCTGCGGCTGCGGTCAGTCCTTCTCCATCTGACCTTGCACAGCCTCTGGCCTAGTGTGGATAGAGTGCACCCAGGACGCGGAGGCTGCGGGCGCCGGTGACTTCTGGGCAGTTGCCGGGCAGGCGCTCGCAGAAACGCTGGGCCAGCCAGGCAAAGGCCATGGCTTCCATCCAGTCCGGCGACACGTCATAGGCTGCGGTGCTCTGCACCTTGGCCGGCGCCAGTAGCCGCGCCAGACGCGCCATCAGATCCCGGTTGTGCGCCCCCCCGCCACAGACCAGCACCTCGTCCACCACCTGGGCTGCCAGGATGCTGTCGGCGATGCTGCGGGCGCTCAATTCGGCCAGGGTGGCCTGAACATCGGCCGAAGCCAGCGCCTCATGCCGGGCGAGATGCGCTTGCAGCCAGGGCAGATTGAAATGCTCGCGCCCGGTGCTC
This sequence comes from Pseudomonas sp. PGPPP4, assembly GCF_002256045.1. NCBI lineage: Bacteria > Pseudomonadati > Pseudomonadota > Gammaproteobacteria > Pseudomonadales > Pseudomonadaceae > Pseudomonas > Pseudomonas sp. PGPPP4. Next base: position 3,932 of record NZ_NKID01000017.1, on the reverse strand, counting down.
TTTGGTCCGCTTTTCACGAAGAAGGGGTCGCTCAGCAGCCCCTGCAGCAGCGCCGGCACGACCTGTCCCTGCGCGGCCCAGGCGCCATCGGCGTCGAAGAGCCGCCCCTGGCTGTGGTGGATCCAGGCATCCAGCAGCACATTGCCCGGTCCGCAATCGAAGCCTCGTACTGGCAGACCCGGCGCCAGCAGGGTCACATTGCTGAAGCCGCCGATATTGAGCACCGCGCGCGGGCGGTCCAGGCCGAAGAGATCGGCATGGAAGGCCGGGACCAGGGGCGCGCCCTGGCCACCGGCGGCCAGGTCGCGGCGGCGGAAGTCGGCGATGACATCGATGCCGGTCAGTTCGGCCAGCAGGGCGGCATCGCCGATCTGCAGGGTGTAGCCCTGCGCCGGCAAATGGCGGATGGTCTGGCCATGGCTACCCACGGCGCGGATATCCGCGGGCGTCAGTCCCTGCTGCGCCAGCAGTTCGGCGATACCCTGGGCGGCCAGCCCGACCCAGGCCTGTTCCGCCCGGGCGATGCGCTCGATCTCGTTGTCGCCGGGCGCGCACAGCGCCAGCAGTTCGCGGCGGAGCGCTTCCGGCATGGGCACGCCCAGGGCAGCGACGAAACGGGTCCGCTCGTCCTGTTCGATCAGGGCGATATCCAGTCCATCCAGACTGGTGCCGGACATCACCCCCAGGTAGCGCTCCATCTCAGCGCTTGTTCATCGCGAGCAGAGAGGCACGTTCCTGGTCCATGCGGGCCATGAGCGGCTGGCTCTGGGCCAGGAAGCGCGAGATCTCGTTCTTGGCGATGGGATCGGCCATCGGCAGTTTCACCCCGAGCGGGTCGACGTGATTGCCGTTGATGCGGAATTCGTAGTGCAGGTGCGGACCGGTCGCCAGGCCCGTCATGCCCACGTAGCCGATCACCTGGCCCTGTTTCACCGAGGCGCCGGCCTGCATGCCCTTGGCGATCCGGCTCATGTGGCCATAGACCGTGGTGTAGGTCTTGCCGTGCTGGATCATCACCACGTTGCCGTAGCCATTCTCGCGCCCGGCCTTGGCGATCTTGCCATCGCCGGTGGCATGGATCGGCGTACCGGTGGGCGCGGCATAGTCCACGCCCTTGTGCGCACGCATCTTGTTCAGCACCGGGTGGAAACGCCCCATGGTGAAGCGCGAGCTGATCCGCGAGAACTCCACCGGGGTACGGATGAAGGCCTTGCGCATGCTGCCGCCTTCCGCGGTGTAGTAGTTGGTGGTGCCGTTCTTGGCGGTGTAGCGCACGGCCGTGTAGGCCTTGCCCTTGTTGACGAAGCGGGCGGCCAGGATGTTGCCGTAGCCGACGTGCTTGCCATTGACCACCTTGTCCTCGTAGACCACCTCGAATTCGTCGCCTTCCTGGATGTCCAGCGCGAAGTCGATGTCGTAGCCGAAGATGGTGGCCAGCGCCATGGTCATGTCATGGGACAGTCCGGCCTTCTGCGCCGAGGCGAACAGCGAACTGCTGATCCGGCCCTGGGCATAGGCCTTGCGGATGTCCGGGGTAACGGTCTTGTGCTCGACCTCGTAGCCCTGGTCGGACTTGACCAGCGACAGGGTCTGCAACGCGGTGAGCTTGGTGCGCACTGCTAGCAGGTCGCCGGCATGGTCACGCTGGAATTCGATCTTCTGGCCCACCCGCAGGCGAGTCAGCTTCTTGGCTTCCTTGCTGCTGGCCAGCACCTCGTGCACCACGGCAGCGGCCAGGCCAGCCCGCTCGAACAGCGTCGATAGGGTGTCGCCCTTGCGCACGGTTTCGGTCTTCCACTGCGGCTCGACACGCTCCGCGGCAGCGACCTCTTCTTCGGCAGGCACTTCCTCGGCGGTCTGGGCTTCCGTCTGCTCCGGGGCGACCTGGGCAAAGGGGGAGGGGGACTGGGTGTCCGCAGCTTGAGTATCTGCGAGCACTTGCTCCTTCAGGTCATCCTGACCCTGCACGACGCGCCGGGCGTCCTGTTCAACATCCAGATTGATGGAAGTGCGTTTCGCCTCGACCTGCTGAGAGGGAAACACGAGCAAGGCCAGACTCAAGAGTGCGGCCACCCCGCTGGCGGCCACGAGGTGGCTTTTGGGGTAGAACGGACTTTTGGGGATTGGCTTCGTCATTTAGCTAAAGTGATGATCTGACGTTAAAAGAAGTGAATAACTGCCTAAAATATAATCAAAATCTGGCTGTCACAACCCTTTGGGGTGGCGATCCGACGTGCCGGCTGGCGGCTACTAGGGGCATCTTGATAAGGTTCACGCTTTCGAAATTCAGAGGCGAAGCCCCCATGAAAACGGTCCAGGAGCAGCTGGCGGTCATCAAGCGTGGAGCAGATGAGCTGCTTGTCGAGTCAGAGCTTGTAACAAAACTGGAGCGCGGCACCCCGCTGCGCATCAAGGCAGGCTTCGATCCGACCGCCCCGGATCTGCACCTCGGCCACACCGTGCTGATCAACAAGCTGCGCCAGTTCCAGGAGCTGGGCCACCAGGTCATCTTCCTGATCGGCGACTTCACCGGCATGATCGGCGACCCCAGTGGCAAGAGCGCCACCCGCCCGCCGCTGACCCGCGAGCAGGTGCTGGAGAATGCCGAGACCTACAAGGCCCAGGTGTTCAAGATCCTCGATCCGGCCCGTACCGAAGTGGCCTTCAATGCCACCTGGATGGATCAGCTGTCGCCGGCCGACTTCATTCGCCTCTCTTCCCAGTACACCGTGGCGCGCATGCTCGAGCGCGACGACTTCAGCAAGAGGTACGCCGGCAACCAGCCCATCGCCATCCACGAGTTCCTCTATCCCCTGGTCCAGGGCTATGACTCCGTCGCCCTGCGCGCGGATGTCGAGCTGGGCGGTACCGACCAGAAATTCAACCTGCTCATGGGCCGCGAACTCCAGCGCGCCTATGGCCAGGAAGCCCAGTGCATCCTCACCATGCCGCTGCTGGAAGGTCTGGACGGCGTGAAGAAGATGTCCAAGTCCCTGGGCAACTATGTCGGCATCCAGGAAGCGCCTGGCGTCATGTACAACAAGCTGGTGTCCATTCCCGACACCCTCATGTGGCGTTACTTCGAGCTGCTCAGCTTCCGCAGCCTGGAAGAGATCTCCCAGTTCCGCAGCGATGTTGCGCAGGGCGCCAATCCCCGCGACATCAAGATCAAGCTGGCCGAAGAGATCGTGGCCCGCTTCCACGGGGAAGAAGCCGCTCAGACCGCCCACCGTTCCGCGGGCAACCGCATGAAGGATGGCGAGCTGCCGGAAGACCTGCCGGAAGTCGAGCTGGAAACCGATGCGGCACTGCCGGTCGCTGCCGTCCTCAACAAGGCTGGACTGGTGAAGAACGCCGCAGCCGCTCGCGATCTGCTGGCGGCGGGTAGCGTCAAGGTGGATGGCGAGGTGGTCGATCGCGGCTTCCTGTTCGAGATCGGCCGTACCTATATATGTCAGGCCGGCAAGAGGGCTTTTGCCCGCATCAGCGTCCGTCAGCAATAAATTTGAAATAACCTGTTGACCTGCTCTGAAACTCCCCTATAATGCGCCCCACTTCCGGCGCAGACGCTGAAGCGGCTTGAAAATCAAGCACTTAGGTCTGAGCCGGGCGAGGGGTCCACGGATTCTTCGCCATTTGGCTCTCACCTCAGGGTGGCAACGAAATGAAGCGGAGGGGTTGACAGCGTCTGAGGATGCTGTAGGATTCGCCTCCCGCTGCCGAGATTGGCTAGACCGGTCAGGCAAGCGCAAGTGGTTGAGTTGAAACGAAAAAGTTCAAATCAACGCTTGACAGGATGTGAGGGCAGCGTAGAATGCGCGCCTCGGTTAGCGACACGGTCGCAACCAACTGCTCTTTAACAAGTTGAATCAAGCAATTCGTGTGGGTGCTTGTGAGATAAGTCTGATGTCGCAAGATTATCAGCAACACAA
>NZ_NKID01000016.1:0-74061 GCF_002256045.1 Pseudomonas sp. PGPPP4 | reverse complement strand
GGCTCGACCTCGAGGGGTAAGACGGGCATGTTTATGCAGGTTCATCCGGGGCTCCTGGAAGGCTGTGTTGGTCGCGCTTCCAGAATTCCGGGAATGCCCCGGATGAACAACCTACTGAGAGATCACACCTAGGCTTCCTCGGCGGGAAATTCGACCCGTACCCTTAGCCCGCCGAGCGCGCCGTCCAGCAACTGGATGCGTGCCCGGTGGGCGGCGCAGATCTCACCGACAATGGCCAGTCCCAGACCGGCGCCCCCGGATTGCGGATCCAGGCGCTGAAAGCGCTCGAAGACCTTGGCCCGCGCATTGGCCGGAATGCCGGGACCGTCATCCTCGACTTCCAGCACCGCCGGGGCCAGCACCCGCACCACGATGTTGCCGCCTGACTGGCTATGGGCCAGGGCGTTTTCCACCAGATTGCAGAGCAGTTCGTTGAGCAGTGTCGGCTCGCCGATCACCGGCGCCTTGGCGAAGGGCTCGAAGGCCAGGGCGACGCCCTTGGCATGGGCCAGGGGTGCCAGCGCCATGGCCAGTTCCCTGGCCAGGTCGCTGAGCTCCAGGCGTTCGGCGCCACCTTCGGCGATGGCCTGGGCGCCGCTCTCGATCCGCGCCAGGGACAGCAGCTGGTTGGCCAGGCGCGCCAGGCGATCGGTACTGGCGCGGGTCTCCTCCAGGGTGGCGTACCAGGCCTGGGGCTCGCGTTCGCGCAGGCCCAGCTCGACCCGCGCCTTGATCGCCGCCAGCGGGGTGCGCAATTCGTGGGCGGCGTTGGCGATGAAGTCCGCCTGACGCTCGAACAGCCGCCGCAGGCGTAGGGTGAAGCCCTCCAGGGCATGCACCAGCGGCAGCAGCTCTTGGGGCGCCCGCACCTCGGGCAGCGGTCGCAGGTCGTCCACGCCCCGCTCTTCCACGGCCTGGCGCAGGCGCTCCAGGGGGCGCAGGGCGGCGCCGACCGCCATCCACACCAGCAGGATGGCACCCAGCCCCATGAGTCCCAGGCGGATCAGGGTGTCGGTGAGCAGGCTGCGGGCCACCTCCTCGCGGGCTTCGGCGGTCTCGGCGACGCGGATCTCGGCCATGCCGGTGAGATCCGGCTGGCTGACCGGCTGGGCCAGGCTGACCACCCGTACGTCCTTGCCGCGGTAGGTGCTGTTGTAGAAGCGGGCCAGGGCCGGATAGTCGCGGGTCAGAGGAGCGTCCGGTGGCGGTGGCGGAATTTCCTCGTAACCGGAGATCAGCCGGCCGCGGGTATCCAGCACCTGGTAGAAGATGCGCCCGACGTTGTCGTAGGCGAAGTTGTCCAGGGCGATGTAGGGCACATCGGCGCGCAGGGTGCCATTGGTGGCCGACAGGCCGGCGGCGATGGTGCGGGCCGAGGCCAGCAGCGTCCGGTCATAGGCCACGTCGGCTAGCCGCCGGCCATTGAGATAGGCCGCCAGGCTGCTGACCGCCAGGATCACCGCCAGGAGCACGGCCAGTCGCAGCAGCAGTCGCCCGCGCAGACTGCCGGCCGCCTTCGCCACCTCAGCCATGCTGCTCTTCCAGCAGATAGCCCAGGCCGCGGAAGGTGACGATGCGTACCGCGCCGGCTTCCAGCTTCTTGCGCAGGCGGTGCACATAGATCTCGATAGCCTCGGGACTGGCTTCCTCGTCCAGGCCGAAGACCTGGGCGGCCAGTTGCTCCTTGCTCATGACCCGTCCGGGGCGGGCGATGAGCGCGGCCAGCACGGCGTGCTCGCGCGAGGTGAGCGACAGCGCCTCCTCGCCCAGGGTGAAGCGCGAGGTGTTGAGATCATAGATCAGCGGGCCGCAGCGCTGCTGCCGATCGCCACCCAGCACGCTGCGGCGCAGCAGGGCCTTGACCCGGGCTTCCAGTTCGGTGAGTTCGAAGGGCTTGGCCAGGTAGTCGTCGGCGCCGAGGTTGAGCCCCTGCACCCGATCCTTGACCTCGCCACGCGCGGTCAGCATCAGCACCGGCAGGCGATCGCCGCGCTCGCGCAGGCGCGCCAGCACCTCGAAGCCATCCATGCGCGGCAGGCCGACGTCGAGGATGGCCAGGGCATAGCTTTCGCTCTGCAGGGCCAGGTCGGCGGCCACGCCATCGTTGAGCAGATCGACGTTGAGTCCGGCATTCTTGAGCGCCTGGGCGACGCTTTCGGCCAGTGGCGGATGATCTTCGACCAATAGGATGCGCACGCTGACAGCTCCCGCTCAAAAAATCCGAGTTTACCGGATAGCGGCCGGCTGGCCTGCAGCCGGCACCGCACTATCGCCGCCTTTCACACCTGAAAGGCTGTTGAAAGCTTGGCGGTCTAGAGTGAAAGGTAGCGGTCCCAGAACCGCATGATGCTTGCCCAAGCGCCACCCCTGGTTGGCCAACAACAATAACAAGCGGAACGACATCCATGCTCGCCCTCGCGCAGCTCCACGTGCTCCCGTACCCCCTCTCCGAACGATCGCCGCCCTGGCGAGCCTGAGCCGTGTCCGCCTGTCAGCTTCTGAAATAACAACAAAAGGAAGACTTCGATGAGCACCACCTTGCGTACCCTCACCCTGACCCTGGCCGCCTCCGTGCTGCTGTCCGCCCAGGCCATGGCCGAACCCAAGCGTCCCGAATGCATCGCCCCGGCCTCCCCGGGTGGCGGCTTCGACCTGACCTGCAAGCTGGCCCAGAGCGGCCTGGTGGAAGCCAAGCTGCTGGACAAGCCCATGCGCGTGACCTACATGCCCGGCGGCGTGGGCGCGGTGGCCTACAACACCGTGGTGGCCCAGCGGCCGGCGGATGGCGACACCATCGTCGCCTTCTCCAGCGGTTCGCTGCTGAACCTGGCGCAAGGCAAGTTCGGTCGCTTCGACGAGAAGGCCGTGCGCTGGCTGGCCGCAGTGGGGGCCAGCTACGGCGCCATCGCGGTCAAGGCCGATTCGCCCTACAAGACCCTGGGTGACCTGGTCGAGGCGCTGAAGAAGGACCCGAGCAAGGTGGTGATCGGCTCCGGCGGCACCGTGGGCAGCCAGGACTGGATGCAGACGGCGCTGATCGCCAAGGCCGCCGGCATCAATCCCAAGGACCTGCGCTACGTGGCCCTGGAAGGCGGCGGCGAGATCGCCACCGCGCTGCTGGGTGGCCACATCCAGGTCGGCAGCACCGACATCTCCGACTCCATGCCCCATGTCGAGGCCGGCAACATGCGCCTGCTGGCGGTCTTCGCCGAGCAGCGCTTCGACGAACCGGCGATGAAGGACATCCCCACCGCGCGCGAGCAGGGCTACGACATCGTCTGGCCGGTGGTCCGCGGCTTCTATGTCGGCCCGAAGGTCACCGACGAGCAGTACAACTGGTGGAAGACCAGCTTCGACAAGCTGCTGGCCTCCGACGACTTCGCCAAGCTGCGTGATCAGCGCGAACTCTTCCCCTTCGCCATGACCGGCTCCGAGCTGGACGCCTATGTGCAGAAGGAAGTGGCGCGCTACCGCGGCATGGCCAAGGAATTCGGCCTGATCCAGTAAGAGGCTGTTCACGATCCCGCGAGCTAGAGCCAAGCAAGGCGAAAGTGCCTGAGGAAGCGGAGTTTACAAATGGTAAATGAGCATTCCGAAGGTATTTTCAACGCAGCTTGGCCGACGCGCAGCCGATCGTGAAAAGACTCTGAGCCCCCGCCCCGGCGCCCCTAGGGCGCCTTCGAGGATGTCGACATGATCTTCCAACGCGCCTTCATGGCGGTCTGGCTGGTGGCCGGACTCGTCATGCTGTTCATCGCCCGGGATTACCAGGCGCCCTTTTCCTACGAGCCGGTCGGTCCGCGGGCCTATCCGATGCTGATGTTCGGGCTGATGAGCCTGGGTCTGGCCTATCTGATCATCCGCCCCACGCCGATCGGCGATGGCGAAGACCAGAAACCGCTGGACGCCTCCTCGCTGCGCAAGGTGGTGGCCTGCTGCGCCATCCTGTTGGGCTATGCCCTGACCTTCCAGCCGCTGGGCTTCCCCTTGAGCGCCTTCATCACCGCCACCCTCTGCGGTCTGCTCTACGGCGGTCGCCTGATGCCCTGCGCCCTGGTCAGCCTGCTGCTCGCCATCGGCCTCTATGTGCTGTTCGACCGGGTGATGGAAGTCCCCCTACCCCTTGGCGTGCTGGAATTCCTGGAGGGCTGACATGGATACCTTGAATTTTCTGATGCAGGGCTTCGGCGTCGCCATGACGCCAACCAACCTGATCGTGGCCCTCATCGGCACCCTGATCGGCACCGTGGTCGGGCTGCTGCCGGGTCTCGGACCGATCAACGGCATCGCCCTGCTGATCCCGGTGGCCTTCGCCCTGGGCCTGCCGCCGGAAACCTCGCTGATCCTGCTGGCGGCGGTCTATCTGGGCTGCGAATACGGCGGGCGGATCTCCTCGATCCTGCTGAACATCCCCGGCGAAGCCGCGACCATGATGACCTGTCTGGACGGCTATCCGCTGGCCCGCCAGGGCATGGCGGGCGTGGCCCTGTCGCTGTCGGCCTGGAGCTCCTTCATCGGCGCCTTCATCGCCACCTGCGGCATGGTGCTGTTCTCGCCGCTGCTGGCGAAATGGGCGATCGCCTTCGGTCCGGCGGAATACTTCGCGCTGATGGCCCTGGCCATCCTCAGCCTCTCCGGCATGGCCGCCGAGAAGCCGGTCAAGACCCTGGTCGCCGCCCTCTTCGGCCTGGCCATCGCTTCCGTGGGCATCGATGCCAACAGCGGCGTCTACCGCTTCACCTTCGACAACGTGCACCTGGCCGACGGCATCGACTTCGTGATCCTGGTGCTGGGTCTGTTCTCGGTGAGCGAACTGCTCCTGCTGCTGGAGCAGACCCATCATGGCCAGGTCGCGGTCAAGGCCACCGGGCGCATGCTGTTCAACGTGCGCGAAGCGCGCAGCGTGTTCATGGTCAACCTGCGCAGCTCGGTGAGCGGCTTCATCATCGGCGTGCTGCCGGGTGCCGGCGCGACCCTGGCCAGTGCCCTGGCCTACACCACCGAGAAGCGCATGGCCGGTGCCGATGGCAAGTTCGGCAAGGGTGACCTGCGCGGCCTGGCGGCGCCGGAAACCGCCATCGGCGCGGCGGTGTGCGGCAACATGATTCCCATGCTGACCCTGGGCATCCCCGGCTCGGGCACCACCGCGGTGATGATCGGCGCCCTGACCCTCTACAACATCACCCCCGGCCCGCTGCTGTTCCAGAACGAGCCGAATCTGGTGTGGGGTCTGATCGCCTCGCTGTTCATCGCCAACGTGATGCTGCTGATCCTCAACGTGCCCATGGTGAAGATGTTCACCAAAATCCTCGAGGTGCCGAACTGGTCGCTGGCCCCGGCCATCGCCATCATCACCGGCATCGGCGTCTATGCGGTGCACGCCACCACCTTCGACCTGGTGCTGATGGTCTGCGTAGGCATCTTCGGCTACATCATGCGCAAGCTGGACTTCCCGCTGTCGCCGCTGCTGCTGGGCTTCATCCTCGGCGAGCTGATGGAGACCAGCCTGAGACGCGCACTGTCGATCTCCAACGGCGACATGGGCATCCTCTGGCAGAGCGGTATCAGCCAGGCCATCTGGATCGTCTGCATCCTGATGGTGGCCCTGCCCTTCTACCGTGCCTGGCGCAAGCGTCGCGCGCCCAAGGCCGCGACCGTCTGAGGTCGGTGACACCCGCGCCCGCGGCCGGAGTCCTTCCGCCCGCGGGCTTTTTCGTTCAGGCGGACTTGAAGCTCTTCTTCGGATAGATGTCGTAGCGGCTGGACTTGCCCTCCAGCACATAGCCCGGCTTCACCCCCTCGATGGCCGGCGCCTTGCGCGGGCGCTTGACCACCACCCGGTGACTGGCGCGGGCCAGGGCCGCGGCCAGCAGCGCAGGGGCGTCCAGGTCGTCGCCCACCAGCGGCCGGAACAGGCGCATCTCCTTCTTCACCAGGGCGCTCTTGTCGCGGTGCGGGAACATGGGATCCAGGTAGATCACCTCGGGCGCCTCGCCCTCCCCGCGCTGCAGGTAGGCGGTGGAGTCGGCCTGCACCAGGGTCATCAGGGCGGCGATGGCGGCCGCCTCGTGATCCCGCGCGGCGCGGGCAAGGCCGTCTTCGAGCAGGGCAGCGATCAGCGGCTGGCGCTCGACCAGCGTCACCGCACAGCCCAGGGTGGCCAGCACGAAGGCGTCGCGCCCCAGACCCGCGGTGGCATCGAGGATGCGCGGGCGCACCCCCGGGCCGATCCCGACCGCCTTGGCGATCATCTGGCCGGCGCCGCCGCCGAACTTGCGCCGGTGCGCCGCCGCGCCCTCGACGAAATCCACCCGCACCGGACCCGGCGCCTCCGGGCCGCGCTGCACCAGTTGCAGGCCCTGGGCGCCCACCTGCAGGGCGAATTCCTCGGAGGTGGCGCTGCCCAGGGGCAGGCCCAGGCGCGCGGCCCAGGCCGCGGCGGCCTCGGTGAAGGCGGGTTCCAGGGCTTCGACGATAAGCGCGGGGTGGGCGGTGGACATGGGCGACTCGCAGGCGAAAAGACCCGTCATTCTACCGGCAGACGCGAAAGCCACCCATGTCGACATGGAAATGATCGCGGTGCGCCGCGTTGTAGTCCGGTCCCAGGGTGGTATTGAAGGATCGGCAGGCCCCGTCGCGCACCAGCCGCAGGAAGCGTTGGGCCTGGGGATCGCCGGTCCAGTCCCGGGCCACGCTGATGCGCCGACCGTCGGCCAGGCGCAACCCGGCGATGTCCAGGGCATTGGCGGTGGCGTGCTGACTGCGCCGACCGCTGGCGCGGCCATAGATGTTGCGGCAGGCGAAGCTGCCATAGTGCTCCACCTCGGCCACCCGCTGGCCATAGACGGCTTCGGCCGCCGGCTGCAGCGCCTGTCGCTCGAACAGCGCGAAGCTCACCGCCAGGGGACAGCTGGCGAGAAAGCTGCCGCTGAGTCTTACCCCTTCACCGCGCTGGATGCGCACGGCCCGCTCCAGCGGGCAGTCGGCCGACCCGGCATTGCCGCGCAATTCCCGATAGTTGAGCGCCGAGGTGGCCAGGGACGCCGCGCAATAGCTGGCATCGGCCTGCAGGCGCCAGAGCTTGAGGCGGGTGACGGCATTGGTGGGGGCCTGGATATCCAGCGGCGCCCAGGGGTTGTAGGCGGGCGGAATGCGCAGCCAGCCCTGGTCGAAGGCGGTGTGCAGACCGCCGTAGAGCAGGATGACGAGACCGAGCAGGTGTCTGGCTTTCATGCGGCGCGCCGAAGGGGATTCACGAGGCGGTAGACCTCATCTGACCGGAGCGAGCCGCGGGAATGCCGGTGAAAACGTCGCCAAACGTATCGCGACAACCGGCGCGGGCTAGAGCAGGCCGAGTTGTTCGGTGTCGGCGGTACTCAGCTCGGGCAGCGCCGGCAGACCGGGCAGGCGTTCGCGCAGCTGGGCGTGGAATCTCAGGGCCAGCTCGGGGGCCTGGCGATTGTCCGGGGTGTGCAGGAAGACATAGGGCACCTTGCCCGCTTCGATCCAGTCGGCCACCCGGGTGACCCACTTGGCCAGGTAGTAGTCGTTGGCGGCCAATTCCAGGCGGCCGATGAAGCGCACCTGGGGATGCTCGCTGAACGCCAGGGCGCGAGCCGGAACCCGCGGCTTCTTGGCCTGGGCCAGGCGCACGGCCGGCTCACTCGGATCGGCGCTGAACAGGGCCGCGGAATCCAGGCCGACGCGCTCCACGCCCAGGTCCATGAGCAGGCGGTTCAGGGCCCGCTCGGACTCGCCCTTGTCGAAAAAGGCCAGGTGCCGGACCTCCACCGCCAGGGCGCAACGCGGCGCCATGGCCGAGAGAAAGACCTGCAGTTCCCTGAGCCGATCGGGCCCGAAGCCCGCTGGCAGTTGCAGCCACAGCGGGCTGGCCCGTTCGCCCAGGGGCGCCAGCAGCTCGAGAAAGGTACGGGCACTGGCGAGTTGCACCCGCAGATCCTCGGCATGGCTGATGTCGCGGGGAAACTTGGCGCAGAAGCGAAAGCCGGCCGGCATCAATTCGGCCCAGCGGCGGATGGTGTCCGCCGCGGGCCAGGCGTAGAAGGTGGTGTTGCCTTCCACGGCGTTGAACACCTGGGCATAGCGCGGCAGGAAATCACCCGGACGCAAGCCGTGGTAGAGGCTCTCGCGCCAGGCGTTGTCGTTCCAGGAGGGGCAGCCGAGATAGTACGGCAGCATCAGGCGTAGAGGTCGAGACCCACGACGCTGGAGGAGCCGTCCGGCTCGGCGCCGAAGGCGGCGGTGCTGCCGTAGCTGGCCAGGGCCTGCTGGGCACGGGCAGTGAGCTGACTGGCGAAGCGCCCTTCGCGCTCGCTGAGCACCAGGCCGTTACCGTTGCCATTGCCGGCATCGGTCGCCGCAGCCGCTTCCACACGGCGTAGGGGTGCGACGTCGGGCCGGGGATTGCCGGCGGCCTCCCGGGCGATGGCATTCTGACGGGCGTCCTCATCCTTCGCCACCTCGCGTACGGGCGTGACCGCGCGCGAGGAACGATTCAGGGGATAAGCAGAGGAGGAATAGCCGCTGTCAATGCGCATGGCAGGTCCCGAACGGATGGCACTACTCTAAGTAGGGTCGAAAGCTACGACAATCAAGGGTCGGACGCCCGTCGCGACCGGCGGACGAGCGGCATCTACAGCTTGGACGTCAGACTATTACGCGCGGTTTCCTGCCGTCAGACCGACTGCTTGGGAGTGGCGACCCGATCACGCAGATAAACGGGTTGCGCCGCTTCGGACTCGGCCGACACGGCTTCGCCGCGCTGCCAGGCGGTGGCCGCCAGAACCGCCAGGTCCTGGGCATGGGGCAACAGGCTGGCATCCTGCTCGATCAGCGGCACGGCCATGCGGCCGACGTAGCCCCAGCCGGTGCCGGCACCGAACCAGTCGCCGGTGGCGGCGGTCGGCAGGGCAATGGCTTCGGGCGCCAGCACGGCTTCCGCCCCCGCCAGCACCATGGCCGCGCCGTCGAGGCGATAGCAGCCCCAGTAGACCTCGTCCATGCGCGCGTCGATGGCCGCAGCCACCTGGGTCACGCCGCGCTCGCGCCAGGCGCGCTGGGCGATGATCGCCAGATTCGATACCGGCAGCACCGGCCGGTCCAGGCCGAAGGCCAGGCCCTGCACCACGCCGATGGCGATGCGCACGCCGGTGAAGGCGCCGGGACCGCGCCCGAAGGCGATGGCGTCCACCTGCGCCAGACTCAGACCGGTCTCGGCCAGCAGCTCCTGCACCATGGGCAAGACCCGCTGGGCATGCAGGCGCGGCGCGATCTCGTAGCGATGGATGATCTCGTCGCCCAGATGCAAGGCGACCGAGCAGGCTTCGGTGGCGGTGTCGAGGGCGAGCAGGATGGACATGAGGCAGATCCGCAACTGGGAAAAGGGCTGCGCATTCTAGAGGAAGACGGGTCGCGAGGGGACCCGCCCATCGGTCGCGACGCCAGGACGGCGCCTTGACCGGACCGCCTGCAGGCACAGGCGGCCATGACCGGCGTTTAGTTCAGCGCCTGCAGCACCTTGGCGGTGATGGCGTCCACCGAACCCACGCCCTCGATGCGGCTGCACTTCGGCGTGCCCTGGGCGGCGCCCAGCTTCTGGTAGAAGTCCACCAGCGGCTTGGTCTGGGAATGATAGAGATCCAGACGCTTGCGAATGGTGGCTTCGCGGTCGTCTTCGCGCTGTACCAGCGGCTCGCCGGTCAGGTCGTCGGTGTCGGCGACCTTCGGCGGATTGTGCTCGATGTGATAGACGCGACCCGAACCCGGGTGCACGCGGCGACCGGACAGGCGCTGGACGATTTCTTCGTCATCCACGGCGATTTCCAGCACGTGGTCGATCTTGACGCCAGCGGCTTCGAGGGCCTCGGCCTGGGGAATGGTGCGCGGGAAGCCGTCGAACAGGAAACCCTTGGCGCAATCGGCGTCGAGGATACGCTCGCTGATCAGGGCGATGATGATCTCGTCGGAGACCAGGCCACCGTTGTCCATGATGTCCTTGACCTGCAGGCCCAGGGGCGTGCCGGCCTTGACCGCGGCCCGCAGCATGTCGCCGGTGGAAACCTGCGGAATGCCGAATTTCTCAGTGATGAACCGGGCCTGAGTACCTTTGCCGGCACCGGGCGCTCCCAGCAGGATTACGCGCATCTGTTGCTCCTTAGAATGGTCTCGGACTGGCAGCCCGCGCAGGGCGCTGTCGCGATGATTGTTGTCGACGACACGAGACGGCCAAAGGGACCAACCATACACAGCGCCCCCTGGCCGCACAAGTTACCAAGCGTCGCAGGTGCCGGGCCCGTCCAGACGACCCCGGGCGCCGGCAAAAGCGACAGTCTGTTCAACCGGTATTGCGCAGTCCCGCGGCGATCCCGGCCACGCTCACCAGCAGGGCCTGATCGAGCGCCGCCGGCTGGCTTTCGCCGGCCGCCCGCGCCCGGGCCAGCAACTCGATCTGCAGGAGGTGCAGCGGATCGAGATAGGTGTTGCGCACGGCGATGAACACCAGGGTTTCCGGATGGTGTTCGAGCAATTCGCCCTGCCCGGTCAGGCGCAGCACCGCCACGCCCGCCTGGTGCAGCCGCTCGCGCAGCTGGCTGCCGAGCACCTGCAGGTCGGCCTCCACCAGGCGCTGGTCGTAGAGCCGCGCCAGTTCGGCCTCGGCCTTGGCCAGCACCATCTCCAGCATGTCGATGCGGGTCTGGAAGAACGGCCAGCGCTCGCGCATCTCGCGCAGCAGCGGCGACTCGCCCCGGCGCTCGGCTTCTTCCAGGGCCCTTTCCCAGCCGAGCCAGGCCGGCAGCATCAGCCGCGTCTGGGTCCAGGCGAAGATCCAGGGGATGGCCCTGAGGCTTTCCACGCCGCCTTCGCGGCGCTTGGCCGGGCGACTGCCCAGGGGCAGCCGGCCCAGCTCCTGCTCGGGGGTGGCCTGGCGGAAATAGCTGACGAAGTGCGGGTCTTCGCGCACCACGCCGCGATAGGCCTGCAGGCTGTCGCGGGCCAGGCGATCCATCTGCTCGCGCCAGGCCGGCTCCGGCGCGGGCGGCGGCAACAGGGTGGCTTCCAGCACGGCGCCCAGGTACAGCGCCAGATTCTGCTCGGCGATGGCCGGCTGGCCGAACTTGAAGCGGATCATCTCGCCCTGCTCGGTGGTGCGGAAGCGCCCGGCCACCGAGCCCGGCGGTTGCGAGAGGATGGCCGCGTGGGCCGGACCACCGCCCCGCCCCACGGTGCCGCCGCGGCCATGGAACAGCAGCAGCTCCACGCCACGACTGGCGCAGATGTCCACCAGGGCTTCCTGGGCACGGTACTGGGCCCAGGCCGCCGCCAGGGTGCCGGCGTCCTTGGCCGAATCGGAATAGCCGATCATGACCTCCTGGGGACCGGCCAGGCGCGCGCGGTAGTCGGGCAGATCGAGCAGGCTGGCGATGGCGCTGCCGGCATGATCCAGGTCGTCGAGGGTCTCGAACAGCGGCACCACCCGCATCGGCTGGCGTACCCCGCACTCGCGCAGCAGCAACTGCACGGCGAGCACGTCGGACGCCGCGCCGGCCATGGAGATGACATAGGAGCCCAGGGCATCGGGCGGCGAGGCGGCGATCACGCGGCAGGTGGCGAGCACCTCCTGGGTATCGGCCTCCAGCTCGGCGTCCAGCGGCAGCAGGGGACGTCGGCTGCCGAGCTCGCCACGCAGGAATTCCAGGCGCTGCGCCTCGCTCCAGGCGGCGTAGTCGCCCAGGTCGAGATAGCGGCAGATATCGGCCAGGGCCGCGGCATGGCGCGCGGCGTCCTGGCGGATGTCCAGGCGCACCAGATAGAGCCCGAAGGTACGGGCCCGGCGCAGGGTATCGAGCAGGGAGCCGTCGGCGATGACGCTCAGGCCGCAATGCTGCAGGGAGTCGTAGCACAGCTGCAGCGGGGCGATCAGCTCGGCGTTGTCGCTGAGGATATGCCGGGCGCCGGCATGGGGATCGGTGATGGCATGGGCCGCCCAGCTGCGAGTGATCTGCAGCCGCTCGCGCAGCACCTTGAGCACCTTGCGATAGGGTTCCGGGTGATCGCCGGCCTGCTCGCGCAGGGCCGGACTCGCCGCCTGCATGGACAGCTCCGCGGCCAGCCGGTCGACATCGCGCAGATAGAGATCGGCGGCCATCCAGCGCGCCAGCAGCAGCACCTCGCGGGTGATGGCGGCGGTGACGTTGGGATTGCCATCGCGGTCGCCGCCCATCCAGGAGGAGAAGCGCACCGGCGCCGCGGTCAGCGGCAGGCGCTGGCCGGTGCGTTCCTGCAGGCAGTCGTCCAGCTTGCGCAGCAGGCTGGGGATCGCCTGCCACAGCGAATTCTCGATCACCGCGAAGCCCCACTTGGCTTCGTCCACCGGCGTCGGCCGCTGACGGCGGATCTCCTCGGTGTGCCAGGCCTCGGCGATCAGCCGGCGCAGTCGCGCCTCGATGGCGGCCACCTCGGCGGAGGTCAGGTCGCGATGATCGAGGGCCGCCAGCTGCGCGCTGATCTCGTCGTATTTCTGGATCAGGGTTCGCCGCGAGACCTCGGTGGGGTGGGCGGTCAGCACCAGATCGATGTCCAGCGCCGCCACCCGCTCGGCCAGCTCGCTACCCGCGTGACCGGCCGCGCCCAGGCGCTCCAGCAATTCCGGCAGTACCTGCTGCTCGAAGGGCGGCGGCTCGTCTTCGGTGCGGCGTCTGACCCGGTGATACTCCTCGGCGATGTTGGCGAGGTTGAGAAAGTGACTGAAGGCCCGCGCCACCGGCAGCAGTTCGTCTTCGGCCAGGGTATCCAGGGTGTCGCCCAGTTGGCGGGCACCCTCCGCGGAGCCGCCACGGGCGGCCTTGGCGCCCTTGCGGATCCGCTCGATCTTGTCGAGAAAGGCCGCGCCATGCTGGTCGGCAATGGTCTGCCCCAGGAGCTCACCCAGCAAACGCACCTGCTCGCGCAGGCGAACATCGATTTCCACCATCTCGTGCTCCTCGAAAGTACCGGTTCGGACCTCACGGCAACCGCTGCGGTCTAGCGCAGAGGACAGCACCCTGCTGTCACGGTTGCAAGCCCCGGCTGTTGCAGGGTGCCCAGCCGAGCTCGACCTGAATATCCGACCTTTGCCTAAGCCACGGGAGATGCCCATGAAGATTCGCGAACTCGCTCACCAATGGGAGCAGCAGGCCACCACCTCCAGCACCACCCGCCGCTACCACCTCGACCTGGAGCTGGAGACCGCGGCCCGTCTCGAGGCCCTCTGCGAACTCTATCCCCAGCGCACGCCCGAGGCCCTGCTCGGTGAATTGCTGGCAGCCGCCTTCGAAGAGCTGGAGGCCAGCTTTCCCTATGTGCAGGGCGAGGACGTGGTGGCCACCGACGAGCTTGGCGATCCCCTCTACGCCGATGCCGGTACGACCCCGCGCTTTCTCGAATTGGCGCGCAAGCACCTGCATCGCCTGCAGTCCGAAACGCCAGACTAGCCGCCGACCTGCACCTTTACCTACAGCGCTACCGCTCTGCCAAGGGCCTCCGCGTCCTGGCGAAATTCGATAGCCAGTGAACATTTTTGTCGGATGAGCGGTCACAGAGTCAGACCGCAGCGCTGGACGAGGGCTGGTAGTCAGCACCCGCCTCGGGCCTCTCAGGGCCGCGCCGGGCTTGTTTCCACATGCGGCTTTACATGACCAGGCGCCCGCCCTGCCCGTGCCGGCGGCGCGCTTTTCGGATCAACAACGGAGCTTGAATCCATGAAGAGTGCCACTGCCCAAAAGTCCCTTTCCAAAGCCTGCACCCTGAAACTGGCAGCCCTCGCCCTGGGCAGCTCGCTGTTGCTGGCCGGTTGCGCCGGCAATCCGCCGACCGCGCAGATGGCCGTGACCCAGTCCGCCGTCAACGAGGCCGTGAGCTCCGGTGGCAACCAGTTCGCGCCCATCGAGACCAAGTCGGCCCAGGACAAGTGGACCCAGGCCCAGACCGCCCTCTCCAACGAGAAGTACGACGAAGCCAAGCAACTGGCCGAGCAGGCCGAGTGGGATGCCCGTCTGGCCACCCGCAAGACCCAGGCGGCCAAGGCCGATGCCGCGCTCAAAGATGCCCAGAACAGCATCCAGCAGATCCGTGAGGAAGGTCAGATCAACCTGCAGCTCCAGCAGAACCTGCAGAAAAAGGTCCAGCAGTAAGCGACCGCCCCTTTCCTCTCTTCACGAATTAAAAGGACGACCATCATGCGTAAACACATTCTGATCCCTGCCGTGTCGCTGCTCAGCCTGGCCCTGGCCGCGTGCTCCACGCCGCCCAACCCCAACCTGGAAAAGGCCAAGTCCGACTACTCCGCCCTGGAATCCCAGCCGCAGGCCGCCCAGCTGGCCGCCCTGGAGACCAAGGACGCCGGTACCTGGCTGCAGAAGACCGAGAAGGCCTACAAGGACGGTGAAAACGAGAAGACCGTCGACCAGCTGGCCTACCTGACCAACCAGCGCATCCAGACGGCCATGCAGACCATCAAGCTGCGCATGACCGAAGCCCAGATGCAGGGCGTCGATGCCGAGCGCACCCAGGCCCGCCTGGACGCCCGTACCGCACAGCTCAAGCAGCTGCAGGACGCCCTGCAGGCCAAGCAGACCGAGCGTGGCACCGTGGTGACCTTTGGCAACGTGCTGTTCGACTTCAACAAGGCCGAACTCAAGCCCCAGGGCTATGCCAACGCCCAGAAGCTGGCCGATTACCTGAAGCAGAATCCCGAGCGCAAGGTGATCGTCGAGGGCTACACCGACAGCGTCGGCAGCGACTCCTACAACCAGCAGCTGTCCGAGCGTCGCGCCCAGGCCATCCAGACCGCCCTGGTCAGCGCCGGCGTCGAGCCGAGCCGCATCCAGGCCCGTGGCTATGGCAAGAACTTCCCGGTGGCCAGCAACAGCAACGCCTCCGACCGCGCCCTGAACCGTCGCGTGGAAGTGACCATCTCCAACGACGCCAACCCCGTCGCCCCGCGCATGTAACGCCTGCGTGAAGCTAGCAGACCCCGCCCAGGCGGGGTCTTTTTTTGCCGGCGGATCGGCTAGCGGCGCTTGCCACCCAGCAGGGAGCCGAGCAGTCCCCGGACCAGCTGCCGCCCGAGCTGATTGGCCGCCTGGCGCGCCGCGCTCCTGAGCGCATTGCCCGCGAGTTCGCCCACCAGATCGCCGAGGGCACCGCCCTGCCCGGCCTGGGTCTTTTCCGCTGCCGGCGCCTGCGCCGGGACCCGCTCGGCCTGTCGATCCCGCAGGATCTCGTAGGCCGATTCGCGATCCACCGCCCGGTCATAGCGACCCGCCTGGGGCGACTGACGGATCAGCGTCTGGCGCTCGGCTTCGCTCAGCGGGCCGACCCGGGATTGCGGCGGGGCGATGGCCACGCGCTGGACCATCGCCGGCGTGCCCTTGTCTTCCAGGCTACCCACCAGGGCCTCGCCAATGCCCAGCTCGGTCAGCACCGCCAGGCTGTCGAAGGCCGGATTGGGGCGGAAGCCGTCGGCCACCGCGCGCAGCGCCTTCTGCTCCCGGGCGGTGAAGGCGCGCAGGCCGTGCTGGATGCGCAAGCCGAGTTGGGCCAGGATGGTATCCGGCAGATCGGCGGGGGACTGGGTGACGAAATAGACGCCGACGCCCTTGGAACGGATCAGCCGCACCACCTGCTCCAGGCGCTCGCGCAGGGCCTTGGGGGTGTCGCCAAACAGCAGGTGGGCCTCGTCGAAAAACAGCGCCAGCACCGGCTTATCGGCATCGCCGCGCTCGGGCAGCTGTTCGAACAGCTCGGCCAGCAGCCAGATCAGAAAGGTGGCGTAGACCTTGGGCGCCTCGTGCACCAGGCGGCTGGCGTCGAGCAGATGGATGCGTCCACGGCCGTCGGCCTCGGGGCGCAGCACGTCTTCCAGTTGCAGGGCCGGCTCGCCGAAGAAGGCCTCGGCGCCCTGCTGCTCCAAGGTCGCCAGCCTGCGCAGCAGCGCCTGGGCCGAGGCGCCGGTGAACAGGGCACGGTCCTCGCCCAGGGCGTCGGGCTGCTCGCGCAGGTGATTGAGGACCGCCTTGAGGTCCTTGAGATCGAGCAGCAGCAGGCCTTCGCGATCGGCCACCTTGAAGGCGGCGTGCAAGGCGGCCTGCTGGCTGTCGGTCAGCTCCAGCAGATTGCCCAGCAGCAGCGGGCCCATCTCGCTCAGGGTGGTGCGCAGCGGGTGACCGCTCCGGCCGTCGACGTCCCAGAGGGTGACCGGATAGGCCTGCGGCTGGTGCGGCAGGCCCTGGGCGGCGATGCGCTCGGCCAGCTTGCCCTGGGGCGCGCCGGCCGCGCCGAGGCCGCAGAGATCGCCCTTGATGTCGGCGGCGAAGACGGCGACGCCGGCATCGCTGAAGGCTTCGGCGAGGCGCTGCAGGGTCACGGTCTTGCCGGTGCCCGTGGCGCCGGCGATCAGGCCGTGGCGGTTGGCCAGCTTGAGTGGATGGCCGAGCGGTTGACCTGCGCTCTGGTCATTGGAAACGGCAGTACCCAGGATCAGCAGGGGCGTCGAGGACATGGCGCAGCTCCGTAGCGGTTCTGCGCCAGCTTAACCCGAGCGTCCGGACTCAGGTACGGTTGCGAATGCGCTCGACGATGGCGGTAGTGGAGCTGTTCTCCACCAGGCCGAGGATGCGCACCTCGCCGCCGTAGCCCTGCACGATCTGGGCGCCGACCACCTCGTCCACGCTCTTGTAGTCGCCGCCCTTGACCAGCACGTCCGGGCGCACCTGCTCCAGCAGGCGCTCCGGGGTGTTCTCGCTGAAGGGGATGACCCAGTCCACCGCGCCGAGGCCGGCCAGCACCGCCATGCGCCGGTCGACGCTGTTGATCGGTCGACCGGGGCCTTTCAGCCGGGTCACCGAGGCGTCGTCATTGACCGCCACGATCAGCCGATCGCCCTGGGCGCGTGCCTGTTCCAGGTAGGTCACGTGACCGGCGTGGAGGATGTCGAAGCAGCCGTTGGTGAAGACGATCTTCTCGCCATGGGCGCGGGCGTCCTCGATGGCCAGCTGCAGTTGCTCGAGGGATAGGACGCCACGCTCGGAGCCTTCCGAACGCTGCACCGCGCGCCGCAGCTCAGGGGCGCTGATGGCGGCGGTGCCCAGCTTGCCGACCACGATACCGGCGGCCAGATTGGCCAGGCCCACGGCCTGGGGCAGGTCCTCGCCGGCGGCCAGGGCGGCGGCCAGGGTGGAGATCACGGTGTCGCCGGCGCCGGTGACGTCGAACACCTCGCGGGCCCGGGCCGGCAGGTGCAGGGCCGGCTGGGCGGGTCGCAGCAGGGTCATGCCGTGCTCGCCACGGGTCACCAGCAGGGCGCCGAGGTCCAGGCGCGCCATCAGCTCGTTGCCCTTGGCGACCAGTTCGGCGTCGTCGGCGCAGACGCCGACGATGGCTTCGAATTCGGACAGATTCGGCGTGATCAGGCTGGCGCCACGATAGATGGAGAAATCCTTGCCCTTGGGATCGGCCAGCACCGGGATGTTGCGCGCCTTGGCCAGCTGGATCAGCGCCTGGTGATTCTTCAGGGCGCCCTTGCCGTAGTCGGACAGTACCAGCACCTTGACCCCGGCCAGCATGGCGGCGGTGTCCGAGGCCAGCGCCTGGGGATCGGTGTCGAAGGGCTCTTCGAAGTCGACGCGGATCAACTGCTGGTGGCGACTCATGATGCGCAGCTTGACGATGGTCGGCTGCTGGGCGATGCGCTGGAAGCGCACCTGCACGTGGGCGGCTCTCAGGCTGTCGGTGAGGGCATCGGCGGCTTCGTCCTGGCCGGTGACGCCGACCAGATAGGCCGGCGCGCCCAGGGCTGCGATGTTGAGGGCGACGTTGGCCGCGCCACCGGGACGATCCTCGTGCTGGTCGACGCGGACCACGGGCACCGGCGCCTCGGGCGAGATCCGCGAGGTGGTGCCGTGCCAGTAGCGGTCGAGCATCACGTCGCCAACCACCAGGACCGGCGCGAGATCGAAGCGAGGCATGGTCAGCTTCATAGGGACAGGCTCCAAAGCGCGAAAATGGCGGCGATCATAGCATAGGGGCCAAGGCGCCCCGGAAGCGCCTGCCGGCGGGAGAGGTCGGGGTCAGAGCTCGTCGCGGCGGCTGATCCAGAACAGCTCGTGACGCCGCACGGCCTTGCGGAAGAATTCGTCTTCCCCGGTGCGCGGCCAGCGGCGACCGGCCAGCAGCCACTGGATGGCCCGGCGCAGGCGCTTCTTGGCCGGCAGCGGCACCAGCAGGTCGTGCTGCATGCCCAGGGCCATGGCCTTGTCCAGCCGCCGCTCGGGCGTGAGCAATGGACTCCAGGGCACCAGGGGGGCCGGCGTCTCGATGGCGGGTGGCAGGGCGATGCCGCCCTCGGCCGGGCCCATGGGCCAGCGGTCGTTGTCGTGCAGGTGGTTGGCGTAGAGCAATTCGAGTTCGGGCTGCCACTGGCTGAGGGTCAGGGCTTCACGCAGGGCCTGGGTGCTGGCCACGTGATCGGCATGGGGATCGATCTGCGGATGCGGCAGCACCACCACCTCGGGACGGAAGTGCTCCAGCAGGGCCACCAGATCGGCCACCAGATTGCGCCAGGTAGGCGCGCCGTCGACATCGCCGGGCAATTGCAGGGGATTGTGGCGACGGGCACTGCGCACATCGCTGTCGCCGGACTCGCGGGAGCCGAAGGCGTCTTCCGGCGCCTGGCGCATGGCCGGCAGCTGCAGGCAGTAGTAGCCCAGCTGCACGCAACGCTCTGTTGGTACTCCACCCCACAGCGGCGTGACCAGGCTGTCCCAGGTGCGCAGGCGCCCCTTGAGGCGAGCCGCCGCCTGGCGGTCGAGGCCCAGGCGCTGGTAGTGCCCGGCCTCGATCTCGCCCTGGGTCAGGGTGACGATGCTGGCTTCCCGCGCCTGGCTATAGAGACCGAAGGCGGCCAGTTCGGCGTCGTCGGCGTGGGGCGCGATGACCATGACGCTCTTGCTGCGGAGATCCGGCTGGGCGAAGACGTGCAGGCGCAACTCGCCCTGCAGCCGGCAGAAGCGCGTCCAGAGGTGCAATTCACCACACCGCAGGGCCTCGGCATAGCCACTGAGATTGACGTAGCGCCGTCCGGCGACGCCGCGCTCGAAGTCCTGGCGATCGCCTTCGTCGCCCGCGCGCAGGCGCACCTGGGGATCCAGCAGGCGCCCGAGCCAGCCGGCGCGCAGCCGACATTCCAGGAACAGCGTCAGCTCCCCCGGCGGCAATTCCACCGCGGCCAGGCGGCCGTGCTGCAGATGCAGGCCCAGCACCAGGGTGTCGGCAGGGAACTGATAGCTGTAGTTGTCGCGCGGCGAATAGAAGAGGTGATCGGCGAACCAGGCCTCGTGGCCGAGCCAGACCAGCAGCGCCAGCAGCGGCGCGCTCCACCAGGGCCCCAGCGCCAAGCAACCGAGCAGCACGACGGCGATGACCGCCAGGACCAGCCGCTTGTGGCGGCGGTGACGTTTGAGCAGGGCTTGTTTGCGGGCGGTCATCTCAGCTCTCGAAGACGGTGACGCGGTGGCACCAGCGGTCCTTGTAGTCGCGATCGGCGCGGCCGAAGGAATAACGCAACGTCTTGCCCAGGGCGCGGGCGTCCTGCCAGGCGGCCTGGGTGTTCAGATAGGTGAGGACGCTGCCCGGACTCAGGTCGCTGGCCGCGGGATCGACGCCGCCGTTGACGTACTCGACGCTGATCCAGTCGGGCGCTTCCACCCGATAGAGCACCTGGATCGCCACCGGGCGTTCGCCAAGCATGAGCAGCGAACCGGTCATGAACTCGCGCAGCAGGGCGAACACCTCGGCCAGCCGCGCCTTGCCCGGTACCTCGAAGCCCCAGCGCGCCTCGAACAGCTCGGCATAGATCCGTGCCTGCTCGGCGCTGTCCAGCTCGGCCATGGGGACCACGCGCCCGCCGGCGTCTTCGAACAGGCGCTGCTCGCGGCGCTGGTTGTAGCGGAATTTCTTCGACCAGGCTTCCGGCTCGCGGAGCATGGCCAGTTCTTCGCCCTGCCGGCGCAGACCGGCGAAGCGCTCGTCGCACAGCGGCGACAGATAGCGGGCGCGCTGGCGCAGCGGTGCCAGCGCGCCCGGCGCGGCCGGCAGGATGATCTCGGCGTTGCCCAGGTCGAACAGGGCGCGCTGGCGACGCTTCTTCAGCACCGTGCGCGCCAGCGCCAGTTCGCGCCCCCAGCAGGGCACGGCGGCCTGCAGGCCATCCGCGCCGGGCCAGCCCAGGTAGCGCACCGGGATGCCGGCCAGTTCGGCCAGGCGAGCGATGACCTCGGGGTGGGTGGCGACGCTGCCGCCATGACGCTGCCAGGTGGCGGCATAGTCGGCGGCGGAAATCGTCGTCCAGCCGCGTTCGCGCCAGAAGCGGAATCTGTTCAGCATTCGATCGTCGGCGCCGGCGGCGCGACCTCCTCGAATTGCTTGGCATGCAGCCGCGCATAGTAGCCGTTCAGCGCCAGGAGCTCGCCATGACTGCCACGCTCGACGATGCGGCCATGGTCCATCACCAGGATCAGGTCGGCCTTCTCGATGGTGGAGAGGCGGTGGGCGATCACCAGGGTGGTCCGGCCCTGCATGACCCGGTCCAGCGCCGCCTGGATGTGGCGCTCGGACTCGGTGTCCAGCGCCGAGGTGGCCTCGTCGAGGATCAGCAGCGGCGCGTTCTTCAGCAGCGCCCGGGCGATGGCCAGGCGCTGGCGCTGGCCGCCGGAGAGCAGCACGCCGTTCTCGCCGACCTGGGTGTCGTACTGCTGCGGCAGGCGCTCGATGAATTCGTCGGCATAGGCCGCCTCGGCCGCCGCCCTGACCTGCTCCATGGGCGCCCCGGCCAGATCGCCATAGGCGATGTTGTTGGTGACGCTGTCGTTGAACAGGGTGACGTGCTGGGTCACCAGGGCGATGTGCCGGCGCAGGTTGGTCAGGCGATAGTCCTGGATCTCCAGGCCGTCGAGGAGGATCTCGCCCTCTTCGTGCTGGTAGAAGCGCGGGATGAGATTGGCCAGGGTCGACTTGCCGCTGCCCGACCGACCCACCAGGGCCACCATCTGGCCGGGCTCGGCGACGAAGTCGATGCCTTCCAGCACGGCCTTCTCGGTACCCGGATAGCGGAAGGTCAGGTTGCGTACCTCCAGGCGACCCTGGACGCGCTCGCGCTCTTCGCGGCCTTCGTCGCGCTCGGCGGGTTCGTCGAGTTGCTCGAAGATGCTTTCCGCGCCGGCCACGCCGCGCTGGATGGTGGAGCTGACCTCGGAGAGCTGGCGGATCGGCTTGGGCAAGAGGCCGGCCATGGTGATGTAGGCCACCAGGTCACCGGCGGAGGCTTCGCCGCGCAGCCAGAGCACCAGGAACATCAGCACCGCCATGGCCGAATAGATGACCAGCTGCAGCATGGGCGTATAGACCGCGCCGGTCTTGGTCATGGTCAGCTGCTTGTCGGTGTTGGCCGTGCTGGAATCGAGGAAACGCTGCTGCTCGTAGGTCTCGCCACCGAAGCTGCGCACCACCCGATAGCCCTGGATGGCCTCGGAGGTGATGTGGGTGACGTCGCCCATGGCCGATTGGATCTTGCTGCTCTGCTTGCGGAACTTGCGGCTGGCGCTGGTCACCATCAGGGCGATCAGCGGCAGGATGGCCACCATCACCAGGGTCAGCTTCCAGTTCATCCACAGCAGGGAAGCGAACAGGAAGACCACGGTCATGCCTTCGCGGATCACCACCTTGATCGCCTCGGTGGCGGCGCCGGTCACCATGGTGACGTTGAAGGTGATGCGCGAGATCAGGTGACCCGAGTTGTTGGCGTCGAAATAGCGATTGGGCAGCCGCAGCATGTGGTTGAACAGCGCCACCCGCAGGTCGTGCACCAGGCCGAGGGAGACCCGCGCCAGGAAGTAGTTGCCGAGAAAGGACCCGACGCCCTGCCAGGCGGCGATCAGGATGATCATCAGCGGCACCGCCTGCACCAGGTGCAGGCCACCGACGATGGGCCAGCCTGGGAACATGGAGGCATTGGGGTTGTTCAGGCCATCGACGAAGTACTTGAGGATGCCCGCCAGCATCGGCTGGGTGGAGGCGAAGATCAGGAAGCCGACGATACTCAGGGCGAACATGCCGATGTAGGGCCGCACGTAGCCGAGCAGGCGGAAATAGATCTTCAGACTGGAGGTCTGCGCAGGGGAGTCTTGGCTCATGGTCTCGTCGTGACGCAAAAGCGCCATGTTAACACGCACCCGCCGCCGACCCAGCGGCGGGATTTTCCGCTAGGCTTGCCCTCCCCTGCTCCGGAACGTCCGTCATGCCACCGCTGATCGCCACCTTCGCCGAACTCAAGGACCTCTGGCGCGTGGAGGTGCTGGATGCACCGGGCAAGCCCCTGCGCCTCAAGCGCCTGTTCCGGCGCGTAGCGGCCGGAGAGAGTCCGAGCTTCCTGTTCTGGTATCGCCTGGCGCAATTTCTCTATTGCCGCCCGCGCGGCCTGCTCAACTATCGCAAGCTGGCCGAGCGCATCAATCGCCGGCTGATCCGCCGGCACAACATCGAGATCCTGCTGGGCGCCCGTATCGGTCCCGGGTTGCGCCTGCCCCATCGCATGGGCATCTGCGTGTCGAATCTGGCGGTTATCGGGCGCAACGTGATGATCCGCCAGCACACCACCATCGGCATCAAGAGCGACGATCCGGCGCACCTGGTCGGCATCTTCATCGGCGACAACGTCAGCCTCGGCGCCCACGTCTGCATCGTCGGCGACCACCTGACCATCGGCGACAACGTGGTGGTCGGCGCCGGCGCCCTGGTGATGCGCGACATTCCCGCCGACAGCCTCTACTACAGCCGCCACGAGGCGGTGATCCGCCCGCTGCCGGGCGTTACGCCCGGGGATGCCGCCCGCTGAGGACGGTGCGCAGCATCTGCGGCAGCACGCCATACAGATACAGCCGATTGCCCAGCAGTTGCCGCCCCAGATAGCGCAGCACCTTGCCGCGCGAGGCGCCCTTGTAGTGCAGGCGCAGCAGCAGGGCGACATAGAATTTCTCGATGTCGCGAAAGCGCCGCTGGGCCGGGGTCTCGGCTTCCAGTTCGGACAGCGAATGGTCGAGGATGCCCGCGCAGCGCAGTTCGACCGGCTCTTCCCGCGCCAGCGCCTGCACCCGCAGGAAAAAGGAGACATCGACGCCATAGAGGGCGAAGCGCTCGTCGAAGACATCGCCGTGGCGGGCCGCGATACGCGCGGCCAGGCCCTGCGTCAGGCACAGCCCCGAACTGATGGTCACGGTGGCCTGGGGATCCAGCGGGCCCTCCGCGGTCACCACCGCCTTGTACTGGTGGGGATAGCGGATGGCGCCCGCTCCCAGCACCAGGGGCACCAGCAACTCGGCCTGCTGCCCGAGCGCCTGCAGAAAGCGTGCGTCCACCACGGTGTCCTGGTCGAAGATCACCAGGCGCTCGGCGCCCAGTCGCAAGGCCTGGTTGTAGACCCGGCTCAGCGGCGGATTGCCAAGGTCCTCGCTGATGAGCACCTCCGTCCAGCCCGGCGCGGCGAGCAGCGCCGGGCGATCCGCCTGATCCAGGGGCTGGGGCCCGTTGTTCCAGACCAGCAGGGCGCTGTCGGCCGGCAGGCTGGCCGCGGGCTGGGCCAGCAGGCTGGCGAGGGTGGCCGACTCTCCGGGGCGCAAGCCATAGAGGACGACGAGAAAGAGCGTTCGCATGGGCTTTCCTGAGGATGGCGGCCTAGCCGCGCACCCGCTTGCGCAGGTAGTCGAGGGCCGCGCTGGCTTCGTCGGCCAGGTGCGGGCGTGGCAGGTCGTTGGGCCAGATGCCTTCGGCGAAGGCCTGGCGATCGCCACCGCCCAGGCGCTCGCTCAGCGCCCGCTCCCACCAGACGTGGCGGCAGGCGCGGGCATAGCTGTCCTGGGGCGCCAGGCAGCCGTAGAGCAGCTTGCGTCCCAGACTCGCGCGCTGCTTGTCCAGGCCGGCCAGTTGCCACTTCACCCGCAGGCGGGTCCAGACATCGGGCAGCGGCTTGGTCAGGGGCACCTCCTGCCAGTGCCGCTGCAGCTCCGGGGAATAGTCTTCGCCATAGCGCTCGAAGAAGTGCGCCAGCATGAAGTGCAGAAAGCGCTTTTCCGCGTAGTAATGGCGCACGGGACCGCGCGCCGCGCTGATGGCCAGATCCGCCAGGCTGAACGACAGGGCGATCTGCTCCAGGGTATGGACCTCCTCGTCGTGGCCATGCCAGTCGTCGATCAGGGCGATGGCCCGCTCGACCCGCGGCAGATGGCTGCGCGCCAGACCGCAGACGCCGCTGTTATAGAGCCGGGTCTCTTCCGCCGGCTCCTGGCCACGGGCGGCCAGGGCGGCGGCGAACCGGGCGAATTCCGGGCGGGTACGGGCCTTGCGCCAGGGCCACTCCTCAATGTCCATCAGCCCGCGCTGCTCATCGATGCCGTCGAACAGCGCCGCCAGCGGGGTCTGGACCACGGTATCGCTGTCGAGGAACAGGGTCTTGTCGGCGGCGGGCAGCGCCCAGGCGATGGCGCAGGCCTTGCTGCGATGCAGATAGCCGTGCTGCCCCTGCCAGGCCTTGAGCGTCGCCCCCTCGATGGCCAGCACTTCCACCGGCCAGCCGCGATAGTCCTGCGGCCGATCGGTCAGGATACGGAGGGCGATGTCCTGGCCCTGGCGCCAGTGCAGGGCGCTGAGCAGGCTGAATTTCAGCTCCTGCCGATAGGCCTGAGCACCGCCGTAGACGAAATACAGGAGTTGGCGTGTTGGGCGCATGTAAAGCTGCCGGCAAAAATCTGATTCTAGCAACAAGCGACCGGATAGGTCGTAAGGGTCACTTCACAGCCTGCCACCTTCGGGTAACATGCACGCCCTGACGTTGACGGGTCCTGCATGAAGCCTCTCGAACATTCGCGCTATCTCGAACTGCGCGACGCCGCCCAGGTAGTGGAAGCCGACCACCATGGCGACAAGGTCCTGCGCCTCACCGATGGCAGCTATCTCAAGCTGTTTCGCCGCAAGCGGCTGTTGACCTCGGCGGCGCTGTTTCCCTACGCCCAGCGTTTTGCCGACAACGCCCGCCAACTGGCCGAGCGCGGCATCCCCTGCCCGCAGGTGCTGGAGGTCTATCGCGCCGCCTCGCTGCAGCGCGACCTGGTGCACTACAGCCCGCTGCCGGGCGCCACCCTGCGGCAACTGCGCAGCTCCAGCGAGGCCGCGACCCTGCGGCCGGCGCTGGGTCGCTTCATCGCCAGATTGCACGACAGCGGCGTCTATTTCCGTTCGCTGCACCTGGGCAACGTGGTACTGACGCCGGAAGGCGAACTGGGGCTGATCGACATCGCCGACCTGCGCTGCCATTCGCGGCGTCTGCCGCTGCGCCTGCGGGTGCGCAACTTCCACCACCTGCTGCGCTATACCGAGGACCGCGACTGGCTGTTCGAACCCGGTCGCGAACCCTTCCTCAGGGCCTATGCCGAAGCCTGCCGCCAGCCCCTGGACTGGCGCGAGCTCGACCGGCAACTCCAGGACTAGACCGGCACCGCCTGTCCCAGCGCCAGCTTGCGCCGGCGCTGCACCTCGGCCCCGGCGATCATCGCCGCGGGCAACAGCACCAGCGGCCACAACTCGTCCGGATTGCCGATCAGCTTGGCGCCGTCGAAGTTGAGCATCAGCAGGGCCACGGCCAGATAGAGTCCCCAGGGATCGCGCTGGCGCAGGGCCGCGCCTAGGCTGGCCAGCATCAGCACGCCAAAGATCAGCAGCGACACCAGGCCGGTGTAGATGCCGAAGGACACGAAGATGTTGTGCGGGTGCTGGATGGCCTCGGTGCCGTGCAGCAGGTCGTGACTCTGATAGCCCAGACCGCAGCCCAGCCACCAGCCGCAGGACTCCCAGTCCTTGATCATGAAGTGGAACAGCTCGATGCGCCCGGAATCCGCCCGCCCCCAGAAGGCGACGAACCAGGCCTCGGTATGCACCACCTGGACCACCCCGGCGATCAGGGCACTGACCAGGACCACCAGCGCCAGGGTGCGCAGCGGAAAGCGCGGAAAGGCGAACAGCACGCCGAGGGCGGCGAGGAAGCCGATGCCCACCAGACCGGTGCGGGTCTGCAGGGCGAAGGAGATGCCGACGATGGTGACCACCACGGCCGCCAGCAACTCGATCCAGCGCCGCTCGCGGATCCAGGTGGGCGCCGCCAGGCCGCCCAGGCAGACCATCCAGATGCTCACATAGATGGGATTGGAGATGCGTCCCGGCAGGTGGATGACCCGCTGGCCGACCGCATAGTGGCCGGTGAGCCAGAACACCAGGCTGGAGCCCACGGCATAGGCGCAGACCACCCAGAAGGCCAGGCGCACGAAGCCGGGCCGGCGAAAGAAGTCGCCATCCACCAGGCAGGCCACGCTCAGCACGAACAGCAGCACATAGAGGATGTGCTTGAAGAACTGCCCCTCCTCGGCCCGCACCCCCGGCACGATGAACCAGGCGAGAAACACCAGCCAGAGCAGCAGCAGCGGCGAGCGCCAGTCGATCAGCCGCGGGCGCAGGACGAAGAGGATCAGTGCCGGCAAGGCGATGGCCGCATAGTAGTAGCTGTTGATCCACTTCGCCGTGGGGATGCACAGGTAGGCGGCCATGAACACCAGCACCGCCAGGGTGAAATAGCGACTCTGCTGCAGGCGATCGAGCAAGGGTGTCACCACAACAGGGCTCCCAGGAGTGCACCGACCAGGAAGGCCAGTGCCAGTTTGATGCGTTCCATCCGCCGGCGCTTCCGCTTGTCGTTGCGGTCCTTGTCGCTGACCACGTGCTGGCCGAAGCCGGTGTGCAGCACGGCATCGTTTTCCAGGATCAGCGCGTGGCGCTGGGCGTCGGCATAGCGCCGGGACAGCTCCTTCTCGCCGCTCAGGTCGCCATAGGGCGCGTGCAGCAGGTAGTCGGCGCGTCGGCGCAGACCGGGATTGAAGGAAAAACCCTGCCATTCGGGCTTGTGCGAGCCGACCTCGTAGAAGGCGATGCCGGCATGCACCTGCCGCGGCTTGAGATAGACGTAGGGGCTGTGGATCGCCAGGTCATGGGCATGGCTGCGCAGCCAGACCTGCAGCGCCTGGGGATCGGCCTCCAGCAGCGCCTGGGAATCCTCGATGAAGCCCGGGCGATAAAAGGCCCAGTCGTCTTCGCAGTGAAAGATCCAGTTTGTCTCGACCCGGGCATAGGCGGCGTCGACGCTGCGCATCTGGCCGAGCTTGGGGTTGTTGACGATGAACTCCGTGTGCTCGCGCCAGTGCTCCGGGATGCAGTCGCGTACCGCTTCGTCGCCGGAGTCCTCGGTGATGAAGACCCGGCGGATGGGCGCGGTGTTGAATTCGTCGAAGGTCGCCAGCGTCTGCCGCAGCAGGTCGAAGCGCCCGCAGCTGGTGACGACCACAGAGATGTCGCTGTCGGCGGAAAACTGCACGTTCTACCCTTTCTGCCAGTTGAGTCGAAAGCCGGACCTTGCGCGGCGCATCAGCGTCCCAGCAAGCCCAGCAGGCGATGCAGGAACCCCGGTGCGACGGCCGGTCGCAGCGCTGGGGTTATAGCCGAAACGATGCGCTCACCCAAGTGGCCGAAGGCGAAAGAGTGACGCGCCAGGGCCTCTCCCGCCCTGGCGATGGCCGTCGCGTGCGCCGGATCGCTTCGCAGCCGGGCGAGTTTCTCGCGCAATTCGTCCAGCGAGCGATAGAGCACCACGTTGACGCCATCCTCAAAGCCCAGCGCCCGGTTCTCTTCTTCGCCCTGGTCATAGGTGAAGAGCACGCAGCCGCAGGCCATGGCCTCGAAGTTCTTGATCATGTATTCGCCCATCCCGACATCGGCGCCGACAAAGAAGCGGATGCGGTTGAGGGTCTGCAGGTATTCGTCACCCGAGCGGGTCTTGGTGATCAGCAGCGGCTCGACCCTGGCCAGGTCTTCCAGCAGCTGCTTGCGGCCGCTGTAGGCCACGCTGCCCAGGCTGCCGACGAAGCCCAGTTCGATGTCGCGCTCGACACCCAGGTCGCGCAGGCGACTGTCATCGTAGCCCTTGGGCACGAAGTGGGCGTCGATCCCCTCCTCCTGCAGCCGCCGCGCCACCCCGGCGCCGGAAACCAGCACCCGGACGTGGGGCATGGCCCGGTAGTAGCGGCTGAATTTGCCGGTGTACTTGCAGGGAATGAAATTTTGGTAGGCGTCGTGTTCCAGCTCCACCAGATTGGGCAGGCTGCGGATGAAGGGGATCTGCTTGAGCTGCTTCTTGAATCGTAGAAACAGCAGGATGCGGTCGTATTGCTCGGGCTGGGGCACGGCGCGGCGGAAATAGCCGCGCAGATCGGCCTGTTCCTCGTCGCTCAGCCAGCGCAGGTCGCAGTCGCAATGGGCGGCGATGCTGGCATAGAAGTGGTCCAGCAGGATGCGTTGCTCCTTCTGGACCAGGAACAGGACTTTCACGGCGCCGGGGCCTTGAAGGCGGCGACCATCGGCAGCCGCCAGAAGTCGCGGCGCACGGCCTCGTCGGAGAAGCGTTCGGCCAGGCGCTCGCGCATGTGCTGCACGCAGGCGCGTCTCTGGCTCGGCGCCAGGCGGCCCAGATGCTGCAAACCCTGGCCCAGGGCCTCGGCGTCGCCCAGGGGAAAGAGGAAGCCCACGCCTTCGACGATCTCCCGGGCGCCGCCGCAGGAGGTGGCGATCAGGGGGACACCGGCAGCCATGGCTTCCAGCAGGACCATGCCGAAGGGCTCGTGGTCCGAACTCAGGGCGAAGACGTCGAAGGCCTTGAAATAGCGCCGGGCGCCTTCCACCTGGCCGAGGAACAGCACCCGGTCGGCGATGGCCAATTCGCGGGCCAGGTCCTTGAGGTCTTCTTCCAGGCGGCCCTTGCCGAGAATCGCCAGCAGGGCATTGGCCGGCAGATTCGGCAGGGCGGCGGCGAAGCCGCGCAGCAGCGTGGCCTGGTCCTTGTCCGGATGCAGGCGACCGACGTTGCCGACGATCCAGGCGTCATGGGGCAGCTTGAGCTCGGCGCGGGCCTGATCGGCCGGCAGGAGTTCGCGCTCCACCGCCTCGACGTCCAGGCGGTTGTAGAGGGTCTCGATGCGCTCGGCCGGCCAGTCCTTGAGGCGCAGGCGCAATTCGTCGCGCACCGCGTCGGAGACGCCCAGCAGGGTCAGGCGCTTGTTCATCAGCTTGGCGAACAGCCGCCGGCCGAGCCGGTCGTAGTCGCCAAAGGCATGGTGCACGCCGATCACCGGCAGATTGGTGGCCAGGCAGGCGATCCAGATCGGCTTGAAGCGATGGGCGATGACGAAGCGGATGCCCCGCGAGCGGACGATCTCGCGCAGCGCCTGGATGGCGCCGAGCTTGAGTCCGCGCACGTCCCGGGAGGAGTACTCCAGGAACAGCACCTCGTCGCTGCCGCAGCCGGCGGCCACCTCGGCATCGGCGGTGCCGGTGAGAAAGACCGTGGTGACGCGATAGCCGCTGCCCGCGAAGAGGCTGGCGGTCTGGCGGGCGCAGTCGAGGAAGGGACCGTCGTAGCCGTGACAGAACTGCAGCACCCGCGGTTCGGCGGAACGCGTCATACGCCAGCCCCCTCCTTGACCACCAGGATGTCTTCCATGATCAGATACTGCAGATCCGAGCCGAAGAACATGTTCAGGGCGTCGGTGGGCGAGCAGACCATGGGTTCACCGCGGCGATTGAGCGAGGTGTTGAGGGACACGCCGTTGCCGGTGAGCTTCTCCAGCTCGACCATGAGGTCGTACCAGCGCGGATTGTGCCGGCGCTCCAGCACCTGGGCGCGGGAGGTGCCGTCTTCGTGGACCACCTCGGGTACCCGGCTCTTCCACTCTTCGTTGACCTCGAAGGTAAAGGTCATGAAGGGCGAGGGATGATCGACCTTGAGCATCTGCGGCGCCACGGTGTCGAGCATGGACGGGCAGAACGGCCGCCAGCGCTCGCGGAACTTGATCTGGGCGTTGATGCGATCGGCCACGCCCGGCACGCTGGGGCAGCCGATGATGGAGCGACCGCCCAGGGCGCGCGGACCGAACTCCAGGCGACCCTGGAACCAGGCCACCGGATTGCCGGCCACCATGATCTCGGCGATGCGCTGGGGCATGTCGTCGATCCGCTCCCACTTGGGTGCGTTGGGATGGCGGGCGCAGGCGGCGATGACGTCTTCGTTGCTGTAGCCGGGGCCGAGATAGACGTGCTCCATCTTCTCCACCGGTACGCCGCGGGCATGGGAGACGTAGGCGGCGGCGCCGACGGCGGTGCCGGCATCCCCCGAAGCCGGCTGGACGAACAGCTCCTTGACCTCGGGACGGGCGATGATCTTCTGGTTGAGCTTGACGTTGAGCGCGCAGCCGCCGGCAAAGGCGATTTTACCGGTCTGGCGGATGATGTCGCCCAGGTAGTAGTCCATCATCTCCAGCGCCAGCTTCTCGAACAGTGCCTGCATGCTGGCGGCATAGTGGATGTAGGGATCGTCGGCGATGTCGCCTTCGCGCTTGGGTCCCAGCCACTCGATCAGCTTGGGCGAGAAGTAGTAGCCCTTGCCCTTTTCCTTGTAGCGGCGGAAACCGATGACGTTGGCGTAGTCGGTGTTGATGATCAGCTCGCCGTTCTCGAATTTCGCCAGGCGCGAGAAATCGTACTTGCTGGCATCGCCATAGGGCGCCATGCCCATGACCTTGAATTCGCCGTCGAGCATCTCGAAGCCGAGAAATTCGGTGAGGGCGCCATAGAGGCCGCCCAGGGAGTCCGGGTCGTAGAACTCCTTGATCTTGTGGATCTTGCCGTTCTCGCCGTAGCCGAAGAAGGTGGTGGCGTACTCGCCCTTGCCGTCGATGCCGAGGATCGCGGTCTTTTCGCTGAAGCCCGAGCAGTGATAGGCACTGGAGGCGTGGGCCAGGTGGTGCTCGACGGCTTCCAGCTTGACCTTCTTGAGGTCGAAGCCGAGCTGCACCAGGCACCACTCGATGCGCTTCTGGTAGCGGTGATAGCGGCGATTGCCGAACAGGATGGCGTCCAGGGCGCGATCCGGCGCGTAGGCATAGCGCTTGGCGTAGTGCCAGCGGGCTACGCCGAAGAGGCTGATGGGCGCATAGGGAATGGCCACCACGTCGACGTCGGCGGGGGTGATCCCGGCCTGTTCCAGGCAGAACTTGGCCGACTCGTAGGGCATGCGATTCTTGGCATGCTTGTCGCGTACGAAGCGTTCTTCTTCCACCGCGGCGATCAGCTTGCCGTCGATATAGAGCGCGGCGGAGGGATCGTGGCTGAGGGCGCCGGACAGGCCAAGGACGGTCAGGGACACAGGTAAAGCCTCTGTACAGGGCGAAGCCAGGGGAGTTCGCCGGGGTTTCGCGAGGCCGCTGCAGGCCCGCCTCGCCTCAAAAACGGCGAATTATAGCCGTTCAGGCAGGCCACGGGTAATGGCCGCACGCCGGAGCGGGGCTTAGCGCACGGCGATTCAGCCCCGGTACAGATGGCGGCGCTTCGCTCAAGCCGGCGGCAGGCGCTCGTCGAGCAACCGGTGCAGGGCGCTGTCGGCCGGCCAGTTGCGCAGCAAGCGGGCACGGTCGCGGGCATAGGCACTGGCATAGGCGCTGTCGCTGCCGTGGGCCTGCAGGGCGTCGAGGTCGATCACCAGCCAGCGGCCGTCGTGCCAGATCAGGTTGGTGCCCTTGAAGTCGCCATGACCGAGGCGCTCGCGGCGCAGGGCCGCGACCAGCGCCAGCAGGGCGTCCAGCTCGGCCGCCGGCGGTGCGGAATCCACATAGGGGGCGAAACGCTCCAGCAGATTGGGCCCGTCGACGAAGGGCGTGACCAGATAGGCGCGACCGCGCAGACCGAGGAAGCGTCGCTCGCGCACGGCCAGGGGCTCGGGGGTGGGAATGCCGAGGAACCGCAGGCGATGGCCTTCGCGCCAGCTGTGCCAGGCTCGGCTCGGTCGCCAGAAGCGCGTCAGCCAGTGGCCGAAGCCCTTGATGTTGTATCTCTTGAGCACCAGGTCCTGGCCCTGCCACTGCAGCCGGGCCACGGTGGCGGCGCCGCCGTCCTTGAAGGTCGGCAGGCCAGCCAGGGCGGCATCGGGATCGGCCAGCAGGCCTTCGAGCTTGGCTAGCCAGGGGCGGCGCACGGCGATCAGGCCGAAGGCGCTGCGGGTGACGGCGAACAGGGTGCACTCCCGACCGCTCTTCTTGAGGTAGTCGGCCAGGCGCCAGCGGCGAATCTCGGCGGTGCGCGCCAGCAGGGCGTCGAGGCGCAGGGCGTGCTCGGCGTTGACCAGCAGG
Organism: Pseudomonas sp. PGPPP4; assembly: GCF_002256045.1. Lineage (NCBI taxonomy): Bacteria > Pseudomonadati > Pseudomonadota > Gammaproteobacteria > Pseudomonadales > Pseudomonadaceae > Pseudomonas > Pseudomonas sp. PGPPP4. The sequence goes on along the minus strand of NZ_NKID01000016.1, from coordinate 41,683 downwards.
TAGTGGATCAGCAGCTCTTCCAGCTGGGCATCCAGGGCGGCCGGCAACTGGGCGAAGAACACCGCCAGATTCTCCTGCACCCGCGCCTGGGACAGCGGCTGGCCGACCGTCTCGGCCTGGATGTCCGCCGCGTCTATGACCAGGGCGGCGCCGTCCTTGACCAGCAGGTTGTCCAGGTGCAGATCGGCCTGCCAGAGGCCCTGGGCATGCAGCCGCGCCAGGGTGGCGAGGGCGGCGCCGAGCAAGGCATCCTGAGCTGGCGAGAGGGGCGGTTCGGTGGCGAGCGGCTGCCAGATCTGCTCGACGCTGGGCGCCGCCTCGATGAAGTCGAACAGCAGCCAGGCGCCCTGCCCGCCCGCCTCGCCGCTGTCCAGCAGCGCGGGAGTCGGCGCTGCGGCGGCCGCCAGCAGGCGACAGCCCTCGCGCTCGCGGGCGAATTGCCGGCTCGCGCGCTCGCCGACCAGCAGCTTGGCCAGCACCCGCCGGCCCTGCCAGCGCGCCTCGCCGACATAGCGCTGACCAGGCAGCACCCGGAGCAGCGACAGCACTTCCAGTTCGCCACCGGGCAGTTCGATGCGCAGCGGCAGGGCTGGCGCGCGGCCGGCCCTGGCCAGTTGCTCCAGGGTCATGCCTTGCGCTCCTTGTGGCGGCGACGCCCGGCCAGACGCTGGCTCCAGTCCCGCACGGCGGCGCTGTCCAGCGGCTGGTCCAGATAGCTCGCCAGCAGGCGGGCGATGTCCGATTCACTCCATTGCGGCGCGCGGCGCAGCAGGGGTTCGAGATCGCGCAGGCGATCGCGCCGGCCGAACAGCAGCGGCCGGGTCTTTTCCAGATCGATCAGCCGCGCGACCAGGCCTTCGCCCTGGCGCTGCAGGAACAGATGCTTGGGATAGAAGCAGCCGTGCACCTGGCCGGCGCCGTGCAGCTGGCGGGCCAGTTCGCCGACGGCGACCAGCACCGCCTGGCGCTCGTCCGGCGACAGATGCGGCCAGACCCGCAGCCAGCTGTCCAGATCGCGCCAGTCATCCAGCGCCCGGGTCAGCAGGATGGCGCGCCAGCCCTGGTCGTCGCGGCGCTCGCCGTAATAGGCCAGCTCCAGCGCCGGGATGCCGAGCTCGGCGTAGCGGCGGATGTTGCGACTCTCGCGGGCGAAGGTCGGCTCGCCCAGCGGGCGGGCCAGGGTCCGGGTCAGGTAGTCGCGCTGGCGCTTGAGGTAGTAGCCATGACCGGCGACGTCCAGGCGAAACACCTGGCTGAAGCCGCCGCGCCCCTGGTTGGGTTCGTCCACCGCGGTCAGCTCCAGCGCCCACAGCGCCGCGAAGCTGTCCAGGCCCTGGTCGGCCAGCACGGCCCGATCCTCGGCCGCCCATACCTCGTTCATTCCCGCCCCTTGAAATAGTCCAGCACCTCGCGGATGCGCCCCTTGTCGTTGTCGCTGAGGCGCGCGCGACCGCGGTATTGCAGATAGAACCTGAGGCGCTGGGTGCGCGACAGCTGGTACTTGGCGACCTTGTCCAGGCAGGCCAGGTCCTTGACGATGCGCCAGCGCAGCCAGTGGCCGACCCAGAAGGCGCCGGCCGGGCAATCGATGAAATAGAGCACGCCCTGGCCATCCACCAGCAGGTTGCGCCACTTGAGATCGTTGTGGACGAAATGGTGGTCGTGCAGGGTGCGGGTGGCCGCGGCCAGCTGGCGGCTGACGTTGTCCACCCAGACCCGGTCGCGCAGCCGTGGATCCTCGCGCCGGGCCAGTTCGGCGAGATCCAGGGTGTCGGGAATCTCGCGGGTGATCATGGCGCCGCGGGTGAATCCCCGGGGCGAACGCTCCATCCCCCAGGCCACCACCGGCGCGGTGGCGATGCCCCACTTGGCGAAGCGCTTGAGATTCTGCCACTCGGCCTTGACCCGCGGCCGCCCGACATAGCGCCGCAGCCCCTTGCCGGCGCCGTGGTAGCGCTTGACGTAGTAGCGGATGCCGTCGCGCTCGATGCGCACCACTTCCGACAGCGGATCGCTGGTCAGGCGTTCGCCGGTCAGGGCGAACACCGCGTCCAGGGTCGCGAATTCGGGCAGGTGGGCGACGCTGGAATCGATGCGCCAGTCAGCCATCAGAGCCGGTCCCCGTAGCGTTCCTTGCGCTCCAGCAAGGCGGCGGCCTTGCGTTCCAACCGCGCCAGCAGCGGGGCCTCGTCGCGCAGGATCTCGCGCAGCGGGCGCTGGAAGTAACCGCGCAGGAAGCGCAGGAAGTCGCGCCGCGTCAGGCCGATGCCCAGGGCGGAGAAATACAGCCCGGCCAGGTCCTTGTCGCGCCAGCGCCGCGGCACCTGGGTGCGGCACTGGGCGCGGTGCAGGTCGATCAGCCAGAGTCGCAGATTGGCCACGGTGACCGGCTGGGCGGTGTCGAGCAGGAAATGGCAGATGTAGCAGTCGCGATGGTTGACGCCGGCCCGGTGCATGGCGCCGGTCATGCGCGCCACCTCGGCGATCAGCGCCCGCTTGAGCGCCGGCTCGGGCGGCTGGCGGACCCAGTCGAGGCTGAAGTCTTCGAGACTGACGGTGGGCGCCAGCTCTTCGGTGATGATGAAGGAGTGCTGGGTCGCCGGATTGGCGCCGCGCTCGCCAAAGGCCACGGCGGTCATGGTCGGCACGCCAACCTGATGCAGCCGCTCGATGGCCTGCCATTCCTGGCGCGCGCCCAGCACCGGCTGCTTGGCCTGCAGCAGATTCTTGGCGATCTCGCCCCAGCCGATGCCACGGTGGATCTTGACGAAGTAGCCCCGCCCGGCCACCTCGGTGCGCAGGGTGCGGCGGCCATCCAGTTCGCGATAGACCTGACCCTGCAGGGCCTCCACGGCGACGAAGGGATCCTGGCCGGCCCAGAGGCTGGCGAAGGGCTCACGCAATTCCAGGGTCATGCCACCCCCAGGATGACATCGGCGGCGCGCTCGGGCAGCGAATAGAGATCGGCGCTGTCGGCGAAGGCCAGGCCGTTGCGCCCCTGCACCGCGCGGCGCTCGGGATCGGCCAGCAGCTCGGCCAGCATCCGGTCCAGGGTCTCCTGGGCGAAGGGCGACGGCACCACCTCGCCGGCGCGGGCCTCGTCGATGTAGTGGGCATAGCCGCAGACGTCGGTGACCAGCACCGGCAGCCCGGCGACCAGCGCCTCCAGCAGCACGGTGCCGGTGTTCTCGTTGTAGGCCGGGTGGATCAGCAGATCGGCGCCAAGCAGGAAGCGCGGGATGTCGCTGCGCCCCTTGAGGATCTGGACGCGATCGCTCACGCCCAGGGCCTTGGCCTGCAGCAGGAAGGGCTTGGGATCGTCCTGGCCAATGGCGAACAGCCGGGTGCGCTTGCGCAACTCCCTGGGCAGGGAGGCCAGGGCGCGCAAGCTGCGATCCAGGCCCTTGGTCTTGAAGCCGGAACCGATCTGCACCAGCAGCAGCTCGCCCTCCTCCAGGCCGAATTCGCGGCGGAAGTCGACGCGGATCTCCGCGGCATTGGCCGGCGCGCGGCGGTCGGCGGCGATGCCCGGCGGCAAGAGGTGGAAGCGCGGCGCCGGCGTGCCGTAGTGCTTGACGAACAGCGGCTGCTGCACCTCGGAGATCATCAGGATCTCGGTGGAGGACTCGGGCGCGAACACCGCCCGCTCGTATTCGGCGAAGTGGCGATAGCGACCCCACTGGCGATAGAGCGGATTACGCAGGGTCTGGGCCTTGTCCTCGAAACAGGGGTCGGCGGCGTAGTAGACGTCCAGCCCCGGCATCTTGTTGAAGCCGATCACCCGGTCCACCGGATCGCGGGCGAGGTCGGCCTGCAGCCAGGCGTGGAATTTCTCGTTGCGCCGGTGATTGAACAGGGCGCTGACCCTGGCCACCCGCACATCGAAGCCCTCCGGTACCGGGCCTTCCCAGATCAGGGTGTAGACGCGTATGGCATGGCCGCGGCGCTGGCACTCCTGGGCGATGCGCAGGAAGTCCCGCTGCAGGCCGCCAAAGGGAAAGTACTTGTAGAGCACGAAAGCCAGGGTCATGCGGGGAGGTCTTCCAACAGCAGGGTTTCCAGTTCCAGTTCGACCCGCTCCGGGGTCAGGGCGGCCAGACTCGCGGCGGGCTGATCGCGCGGCTCGTCGGTACCATCCAGGCCCACCGCGCTCAGGTGCACCTGGGAGCGGCCATAGGCGCCGACCTTCTTCGGACTGGTCGGGCCATAGAGCGAAACGGTGGGCACGTCCAGGGCGGCGGCCAGATGGCCGAGACCGGTATCCACCGCCACGCAGGCCCGGGCGCCGGCCAGCACCTTGGCCACCCCGGCGAGATTCAGGCGCGGTAGCACCTGGACGCCATCCAGGCCGTCGGCGATGCGTTCGGCCCGGGCGTGCTCCGCCTCGTTGCCCCACAGCAGCCGCACCGGCCAGTCCAGCCGGCTCATGCGTTCGGCCAATTCGCGCCAGTGGGCCTCGGGCCAGTGCTTGCTGACCCAGGTGGTGCCATGCAGGAAGACCACATAGGGCGTCTCGTTGGGACCGGCCAGGCGTTGCCGATCCAGGCCGTAGTCGCCCACGCCGGCCGGCAGCGGATAGTCCAGCGCCTGGGCGAACAGCTGACGGATCCGCTCCAGGGCATGCTGCCCCTTGGCCACGTGATAGCGTTCGTCATAGAAGCGGCTGGCCAGGGGCTCGCGCGCGGAATTGCGATCGAGACCAGCCACCGGCGCCTCGGCATAGCGGGTCAGCCAGGCGCTCTTGAGCAGGCCCTGGGCATCGATCACCCGGTCATAGCGCTGCTCGCGCACCCGGCTCTTGAATTCGCCCCACTCGCCACTGGCCCAGGCGGAAAAGGGCTGCTTGCGCCAGCGCCGCAGGGCCACCGGGATCACCTGGCTCACGGCCGGGTGCCAGGCGGGGATCTCGGCGAAGCCCTCCTCCACCACCCAGTCGAAGCAGATGCCGGGGATGGCCCGCGCCGCATCGGTCAGCGCCGGCAGGGTATGGATGACATCGCCGAGGGACGAGGTCTTGACCAGCAGCACGCGCATCTAGCTCACCTCGACCGGATCGGCGACCAGACGACCGAGGGCGTCCTGCACCAGGCTCGGCTGCAAGAGGCGCAGGCAGTCGTAGTGACCGAAGCGACAGGTGCGGTCGAAGCAGGGACTGCACTCCAGCCCCAGGCGCACCACCTCGACCTGACTGGCCAGCGGCGGCGTAAAGCCGGGCGAGGTGGAGCCATAGACCGCCACCAGCGGGCGATCCAGGGCGGCGGCCACGTGCATCAGACCGGAATCGTTGCTGATCACGGCGCTCGCGCAAGACAGCAGATCGATGGCCTCGGCCAGGGAGGTGCGCCCGGCGAGGTTGCAGACATCTTCTTCGAAGCCGGGGGTGACCCATTCGCGGATCTCTTCACCGCCCGGGGCATCCTTCTGCGAGCCGAACAGCCAGACCTGCCAGCCCTGGCGCAGCCGTGCATCGGCCACGGCGGCATAGTGCTCGGCCGGCCAGCGCTTGGCCTCGCCGAACTCGGCGCCCGGACAGAGCGCCAGCACCGGCCGGTCCAGACTCAGGCCGAAGCGTTCCAGGGCGGCGCCGCGGCTGGCCGGATCGATGGCCAGGCGCGGCTCGGGATAGGGTTTGGGCAACTCGGCACCGGGCGCATGGGCCAGCGCCATGAAGCGCTCGATCATCAGCGGATAGCGGGCCTTGTCCAGGGTGCGGATGTCGTTGAGCAAGCCGAATCTCATCTCGCCGCGCCAGCCGGTGCGCTTGGGGATGCCGGCGAAATAGGGCACCAGCGCCGACTTCAGCGAGTTGGGCAGGAGGATCGCCTGGTCATAGCGACCGCGCAGCTGCTGGCCGATGCGCCGGCGGGTGGCCAGCTCGAAGGCGCCGTGGCCGAGGGGAAAGCTCAGGGCTTCGCGCACCTCGGGCATGCGCTCGAGCAGCGGGCGACTCCACTCGGGAGCGAGTACGTCGATCTGGCAGTCGGGGTGCTGGCGCTTGAGGCAGACGAAGAGGGTCTGCGCCATCACCATGTCGCCGACCCAACTGGGTCCGATGATCAGAATATTCATGCTGGAAGGCGATCGGCACCTAACGGGTGGCCGACTCCCACTCCCTCAGGCCCGGCCTGATCGAAAGCTCGCGCACGGACATCGACATCTTGCCTCTCCTTACTGATGACGGCCTAAAAGGTGGCCGGATTGCCGGACGGCGTGTCCAGCCCCAGGCCGTGCCAGATACGGCGTACTTCGTCGCGCTCGGCGAGAAAGCCGTCGGCCGGCACCTTGCCCGGCTGCTTCTGCAAGACCAGGCGGTGCAGCGCGGCGCGGTAGGCCTTGTAGGCTTCGCGCAGGGCAATGGCGTCCGTGGCCGGTACCAGACCAGCCGCTTCGAGGGATTCCAGGATGCGGATGTTGTCGGGAAAACGCAGCAATTCGGGATGCTGCCACGACCAGGCCAGAACGGCATATTGGACCATAAATTCGATATCGACGATACCGCCGGCATCCTGCTTGAGGTCGAACAGCTGCTCCGGCCGGCGCGCGTTCGGCCCCAGTCCGCCGGCGGTCAGCGCGGTGCCGAGGTTGTCGAGCATCTTGTCGCGCATGCCGGCCACGTCGGCCTGCAGGGTCGCCACCTCTCTTTGCCGACCGAGGATGCGCGCCCGCACCACGTCGAAGCGCTCGCCCAGCCGCGGGCAACCCGCCACCACCCGCGCGCGCACCAGGGCCTGGTGTTCCCAGGTCCAGGCCTCGCTCTGCTGGTAGCGCTCGAAGGCCTCCAGCGAACTCACCAGCAGCCCCGCCGCGCCGGACGGCCGCAGGCGCATGTCCACCTCATAGAGGGTGCCCACCGGGGTGGTGGTGGTGAGCAGATGGATGATCCGCTGACCGAGGCGATTGAAGAACTGGGCGCCATCCATGGGCTTGGCGCCATCGGTCTCGGCCAGGGGATCGGCGTCGTGGATGAACACCAGGTCGAGATCCGAACCGTGGCCAAGCTCGATGCCCCCGACCTTGCCATAGCCGACGATGACGAAATCCGGCTGACAGGGCGAACCGTCGCGCCGCTGCGGCGTGCCATGGCGCTGCACCAGCTGGCGCCAGGCCAGGCCGAACACCTCTTCGAGGATCACCTCGGCCAGCCAGGTGAGATAGTCGCTGACCTTCATCAGCGGCAGGCTGCCGGCGATCTCCGCCGCCGCCACCCGCAGGCTGTGGGCGCGCTTGAAGTGGCGCAGCACGTCCATCTGCTGCTCCAGGTCCTCTTCGGGCAGGCGCATCAGGCGCTCGCGCAACTCGGCGGCCAGTTCCGGCTTCTGCGGCGGATGATAGAGCCGCCCTTCGTTGAGCAATTCGTCGAGCAGCGCCGGATAGCGGGCGATCTGCTCGGCCACCCAGGCACTGGCGCCACAGAGTTCCAGCAGCCGCGCCAGGGCCGGCGGATTCTCGCTGAGCAGGACCAGGTAGGCCGAGCGTCGCGCCACCGCCTCCACCAGCGGCAGCACCCGCTCCAGCGCCCGATCGGGTTGCTCGTCGGCGCTGACCGCATCCAGCAGTCGCGGCATGAAGGCATCCAGGCGTTCGCGACCGGCGCGCTGCATGGCGCGCACCTGACCACTGGCGCGCAGGCTGGCCAGCAATTCCAGCGCCTGCTCCGGCGCCTGGAAGCCCGCCTCGCGCAGTCGCGCCAGGGACTCCTCGGGGTCGAGCAGGTCGTCCCACAGCGGCAGCCAGCTGTCTTCCAGTTCGGCGCTCTGGGTCTCCTCCTCGGGATCGGCGATGGTCTGCTGGAAGTGCCAGTCGATGCGGCTGCGCCAGCCGTCGAGCGCCGCGCTGAATTCATCCCAGTCGGCATGGCCCATGAGGAAAGCCACCCGCGCCCGCCCCTGGGGATCCACCGGCAGGGTCTGGGTCTGCTGGTCGGCGATGGCCTGCAGCCCGTGCTCGACATAGCGCAGGAAGCAATAGCCCTCGCGCAACTCGGCTTCGGCGGCGGCCGGCAGATAGTCGCGCTCGCGCAGACTGGTCAGCACCCGTAGCAGCGGGCGCTGCTGCAGCGCCGGATCGCGTCCGCCGTGGATCAGCTGATAGGCCTGGGCGATGAATTCCACTTCGCGAATGCCGCCCGCGCCCAGCTTGACGTTGTCGGTCATGCCGCGCCGGCGCACCTCCTGGCGGATCAGCTGCTTCATGCTGCGCAGGGCTTCGATGGCGGAGAAATCCAGATAGCGCCGATAGACGAAGGGCCGCAGCAGGGTCAGCAGCTCGGCGCCGCTGGCCTGGTCGCCACCGACCACCCGCGCCTTGATCATGGCGTAGCGCTCCCAGTCGCGGCCCTGGTCCTGGTAATAGAGCTCCATGGCGGCAAAGCTCAGCACCAGGGCACCGGCGCTGCCATAGGGCCGCAGGCGCATGTCGACGCGAAAGACGAAGCCGTCCACGGTGACGGCGTCCAGCGCCTTGATCAGGCGCTGCCCGAGGCGGGTGAAGAATTCCTGGTTGTCCTGCTCGCGCCGCGCGCCGCGGGTCTCCCCGCCCTCGCCATAGGCGAAGATCAGGTCGATATCGGACGACAGGTTCAGCTCCCCCGCGCCAAGCTTGCCCATGCCCAGCACCACCAACTGCTGCGGCTGGCCGCTGTGGCGTCCGGTCGGCACGCCGAACTGGCTGCATTGCTGGGCGTACAGCCAGGCGCAGGCCTGGTCGATGCAGGCATCGGCCAGGTCGCTGAGGTCGCGACAGGTCTCCACCAGATCGGCGCGCCGGGTCAGGTCGCGCCAGACGATGCGCACTTGCTGCAACGTGCGGAAGCGCCGCAGCCGCCGCCCCAGCTCGGCTTCGTCCGGACAGTCGGCCAGGGCGTCGCGCAGGCGCTGCGCCATGGCCCCCGGCGCCAGCGACAGCTCCAGATCGCCGCTGTCGACCAGCGCCAGGCAAGGCTCGGGCAGGCGGCAGAACTGCTCGACGACGAAGTCGCTGAGGGCAGCCACCCGTCGCCAGTCGGCGCGTTGCGCCGCGGACCAGTTCGCCTGGCGGGTCGCCGCCTCGGGCAGCGTGGCCAGGGCATCGGCCAGACGCCGGTCGGCGAGCTCGGCACATGCGACGAGAGTCGGAGGCAGATCGGGACGAAGGAGGGGTATCATGGGCAGTCCTGCGCAGGGACGGTCGAATCCCGCTACCCTGCCGCGAACCCCCTGCCAGGGACATTCCGACGGACCACCTGGTCCGAGCGGGAACCGTTTTCACGTCCGCGGTTCGGAGTTCGCGAGCCCTCGAGCAGCGCGTTCGACAAACGTCGAATTGTTTTTTATCGCATTACAGCTCGGAGCTGAAACGGATTTGAATTTGTAGTAAAACTACACGCCGATCGGAACCGTCCGGTCATAAATCCAAGAATTTTCGCTGCCCCCAAGAGGCCGGCGGCGACCCTGAGGCGACCGATTTTGGAAGCCTTTCCGCCCTGGAGCAAGCCATGCAAGATCTCGATCCCGTCGAAACCCAGGAATGGCTGGACGCCCTGGAGTCCGTCCTCGACCACGAAGGCGAGGAGCGCGTTCATTATCTGATGACCCGCATGGGCGAACTGGCTACCCGCAGTGGTACCCAGCTGCCCTACTCCATCAACACCCCCTATCGCAACACCATTCCAGTGACCAAGGAAGCCCATATGCCGGGCGACCTGTTCATGGAGCGGCGCATCCGCTCGCTGGTTCGCTGGAACGCCCTGGCGATGGTCATGCGCGCCAACCTCAAGGATCCGGATCTGGGTGGCCACATCTCCACCTTCGCCTCCAGCGCCACCCTCTATGACATCGGCTTCAACTATTTCTGGAAGGCGCCCAACGAAGAGCACGGCGGCGACCTGATCTACTATCAGGGCCATGCCTCCCCCGGCGTCTACGCCCGTGCCTTCCTGGAAGGCCGCCTCTCCGAAGACCAGATGAACAACTTCCGCCAGGAAGTGGACGGCAAGGGCCTGTCGAGCTACCCGCACCCGCACCTGATGCCCGACTTCTGGCAGTTCCCGACCGTCTCCATGGGTCTGGGTCCGATCACCGCCATCTACCAGGCCCGCTTCATGAAGTACCTGGAGAACCGCGGCTACATCCCCGCCGGCAAGCAGAAGGTCTGGTGCTTCATCGGCGACGGCGAGTGCGACGAGCCGGAAACCCTGGGCGCCATCTCCCTGGCCGGCCGCGAGAACCTCGACAACCTGATCTTCGTCATCAACTGCAACCTGCAGCGCCTCGACGGCCCGGTCCGCGGCAACGGCAAGATCGTCCAGGAACTGGAAGGCATCTTCCGCGGCGCCGACTGGAACGTCACCAAGGTCCTCTGGGGCCGCATGTGGGATCCGCTGTTCGCCCGCGACACCGAAGGCCGCATGCAGCAGCGCATGGACGCCGTGGTCGATGGCGAATACCAGAACTACAAGGCGAAAGACGGTGCCTATGTGCGCAAGCACTTCTTCGGCGCCAACCCCGAGCTGCTGAAGATGGTCGAGGACCTGTCCGACGACGAGATCTGGAAGCTCAACCGTGGCGGTCACGACCCCTACAAGGTCTATGCGGCCTACCACCAGGCGGTCAACCACAAGGGCCAGCCCACCGTCATCCTGGCCAAGACCATCAAGGGCTACGGCACCGGTGCGGGCGAAGCCAAGAACACCGCGCACAACACCAAGAAGGTCGATGTGGAGTCGCTGAAGAAATTCCGCGATCGCTTCGACATCCCGCTGAACGACTCCCAGCTCAGCGAGCTGCCCTTCTATCGTCCGGCCGACGACAGTGCCGAGATGAAGTACCTGATGAGTCGTCGCGAATCCCTGGGCGGTCACCTGCCCCAGCGTCGCGCCCGCAGCATCAGCATCCCGACGCCGCCCCTGGACACCCTGAAGGCGGTACTGGACGGCTCCGGCGATCGCGAGATCTCCACCACCATGGCCTTTGGCCGGATCCTGTCGCAACTGGTCAAGGACAAGGACCTGGGCAAGCGCATCGTGCCCATCCTCGCCGACGAAGCCCGTACCTTCGGCATGGAAGGCATGTTCCGCCAGTTGGGCATCTACTCGCCCCACGGCCAGCTCTATGAGCCGGTCGACCGCGACCAGGTGATGTACTACCGCGAGGAGAAGGACGGCCAGATCCTCCAGGAAGGCCTCAACGAAGCCGGCGCCATGTCCTCCTTCATCGCCGCCGGTACCGCCTACAGCAACTACAACCAGCCCATGCTGCCGGTCTACATCTTCTATTCGATGTTTGGCTTCCAGCGCATCGGCGACCTGGCCTGGGCGGCGGGCGATGCCCAGACCCGCGGCTTCCTGCTGGGCGGCACCTCCGGCCGTACCACCCTGAACGGTGAAGGCCTGCAGCACGAGGACGGTCACAGCCACATCCTGGCCGGCACCATCCCCAACTGCCGCAGCTACGATCCCACCTATGCCTACGAGCTGGCGGTGATCATGCGCGAAGGCATCCATCAGATGATGGAACTGCAGCAGAGCGTCTTCTACTACATCACCGTGATGAACGAGAACTACCAGCAGCCGGCCATGCCCGCAGGTGTCGAGGACGGCATCATCAAGGGCATGTACCTGCTGGAAGAAGAAAAGGGCGACTTCAAGCACCGCGTCCAGCTGCTGGGCTCGGGCACCATCCTCAACGAGGTCCGCGCTGCTGCCGGCCTGCTGCGCGAGATGGGCGTCGGCGCCGACATCTGGAGCGTCACCAGCTTCAACGAACTGCGCCGTGAAGGCCTGGCCGTGGATCGCTGGAACCGCCTGCACCCGCTGGAAGAGCGCCGCCTGACCTATGTCGAGCAGTGCCTGGGCGAGCGCCAGGGTCCGGTCATCGCCTCCACCGACTACATGAAGCTGTTCGCCGACCAGATCCGCCAGTGGGTCCCCACCGAATTCCAGGTGCTGGGTACCGACGGCTTCGGTCGCAGCGACAGCCGCAAGAAGCTGCGTGATCACTTCGAGGTCGACCGCCGCTGGGTCGCCGTCGCCGCTCTGCAGGCGCTGGCCAACCAAGGCAAGCTGGAACGCAAGGTCGTGGCCGACGCCATCACCAAGTTCGGCATCGACACCGAGAAGCGCAATCCCCTGGATTGCTGATGCGGCACACGGATAAGAGGAAACAACTGTGAGCGAGACCATCCGCGTACCCGACATCGGCAGTGGCGACGGCGAAGTCATCGAGCTGCTGGTAAAGGTCGGCGATACCGTCGAGGCCGAACAGAGCCTGGTGGTGCTGGAGTCCGACAAGGCCAGCATGGAGATCCCGGCCCCCAAGGCCGGCAAGATCGCCGCCCTGCACATCAAGGTCGGCGACACCCTCAAGACCGGTGATCTGCTGATCGACCTGGAAGGCGAGGACGCCGCCACCGGCAGCGAACCCGCCGCCGAACCCAAGGCCGAGTCCAAGCAGACCCAGGTCGAGGAAAGCGAAACCCCGACGCCGGCCGGCGACGAGGACGCTTCGGCGTCCGCCGGCGAAGGCGAAGCCCAGGAGATCCATGTCCCCGACATCGGCTCCAGCGGCAAGGCCAGCATCATCGAGGTGGCGGTCAAGCCCGGCGACACCATCGCCGCCGAGCAGACGCTGATCACCCTGGAATCCGACAAGGCCAGCATGGAAATCCCCTCCCCCGCCGCCGGCGTGGTGGAGAGCGTTTCCGTCAAGGTCGGCGACGAAGTGGGCACCGGCGATCTGATCCTGGTGCTCAAGGGCGCCGCCAATGCCAAGCCGAGCAAGAGCGTCGAGTCCAAGGCCGGCGACAAGCCCGCCAAGGAAGCCGCCGAGCCCGAGCTGCACGAGGAAGCCGCCGCCGAGCCGGCCGGTGAATCGGTCGAGGAGATCAAGGTCCCCGACATCGGCTCCACCGGCAGTGCCAACGTCATCGAGGTGCTGGTCAAGGCCGGTGATCAGGTCAAGGCCGAGCAGTCGCTGATCGTGCTGGAGTCCGACAAGGCCAGCATGGAAATCCCGGCGCCCAAGGCGGGCGTGGTGGAAAGCGTCGCCATCAAGGTCAATGACCAGGCCAAGACCGGCGATCTGATCCTGACCCTGAAGGTGGCCGGTGCCGCGCCCAAGCAGGCGGCCAAGCCGGCTGCCGGCAACACCGCCAGCGCGCCGGCTGCCGAGAAGAAGGCCGAGGCTCCGGCCAAGGCCGCCGCTCCTGCCAGCGCCCCTGCCGCCGGCAAGGGCAAGAAGGTCCATGCCGGCCCGGCCGTGCGTATGGTCGCCCGCGAGTTCGGCGTCGATCTGGGCGAGGTCACCCCGACCGGTCCCAAGGGTCGCATCCTCAAGGAAGACGTCCAGGGCTACGTCAAGGATCAGCTGCAGAAGAGCAAGGCGGCTCCGGCCGCGGATGCCGGCGCCACCGGTGGTGCCGGCATCCCGCCGATCCCCACCGTGGACTTCAGCAAGTTCGGCGAGATCGAAGAGGTGCCGATGACGCGCCTGATGCAGGTCGGTGCCAACAACCTGCATCGCAGCTGGCTGAACGTGCCCCACGTGACCCAGTTCGACCAGTCCGACGTGACCGATCTGGAGGCCTTCCGGGTCGGCCAGAAAGCCGTGGCGGAAAAGGCCGGCGTCAAGCTGACCATCCTGCCGTTCCTGCTCAAGGCCTGCGCCCATGTGCTCAAGGAACTGCCGGACTTCAATGCCTCCCTGGCCCCCAGCGGCAAGGCGGTGATCCGCAAGAAGTACGTGCACATCGGCTTCGCCGTGGACACCCCGGACGGCCTGCTAGTCCCGGTCATCCGCAACGTCGACCAGAAGAGCCTCCTGCAACTCGCCGCCGAAGCCGCCCAGCTGGCGGAAAAGGCGCGGACCAAGAAGCTCAGCGGCGACGACATGCAGGGCGCCTGCTTCACCATCTCCAGCCTGGGTCACATCGGCGGTACCGGCTTCACGCCGATCGTCAATGCCCCGGAAGTGGCGATCCTCGGCGTGTCCAAGGCCAGCATGCAGCCGGTCTGGGACGGCAAGGCCTTCCAGCCGCGCCTGATGCTGCCGCTGTCGCTGTCCTACGATCACCGCGTGATCAACGGGGCGGCCGCCGCGCGCTTCACCAAGCGCCTGGGCGATCTGCTGGCGGAAATCCGCGGTCTGCTGCTGTAAACCGCCACAGGACGGTAACGGAAGGCCGTTACCGTCCCCTGGTGTAGTTCAGAAACCCCGCTCACGCGGGGTTTTTGCTGTCAGATCAACCGAAAGATCCAGGAAAAAGGTAGGATGAGCGCCCCGAGCGCCGCCCCTTGCATGCGCCGGGCCCTATCGGGCAACCTGACAGCCATCCCAGCGTGCTGGCGAGGCGGAAAGGAAAAAGGATTAATGATTTGTCTGTCCTTTCCGATAAACCTAGGACATCTTTCCGTCTTCACAAGGACGCGGACCCTCGCATGAGTATTCACTCCGATGCTGCCGATGCCGCGGTAGCCGATCAGGCGGGCGCGCTCAGCGCTCCTGCCCGATTGGGCTTGCTGCGTTTCGAGCGTCTGAATGAAGCCTCCTGGGCGATGCTCTATCTCGATTCCCGCTGCGAAGCCAGCCTCGGCCTGCCCGCCCAGGCGCTGTGCTCGCTCATCGACGCCCCCTATGCCAGCCTGATGGAGCCCAGCGTCCGTCATCGGCTGCACGAAGACATCCAGCTGCAACTGGCCGAACATGGCAGCTATCAGGTGCGCTACCTGTTCCACTCACCCACGGCGCCCTGCCAGGTCGTCGAGGTCGGCGAGAGTCTGCAGCGCCATGGTCGCCCGTTGCTGCGCGGCTATCTGCTGCGGGTGATGAACGACGATGCCCTGGCCGGCGAATGGGAAGCCCATAACGTGGCCCTGCGCTCGACCCTGGCGCTTCTGCAGGACAGCCAGGACCACAGCCAGCAACGCCTGGCGATGGCCCAGGCGCGGCAGACCCTGCTGCTCGAACTGTCCCGTCTGGCCCTGCGCCAGGCACCGGTGGACGACGAGCTGGTGCAGCTGCTGCGCGCCCAGGGCCCGGCCGCCTTTGCCGTGGACGAACTCAGCCTGTGGCGCTACGAGGGCAATGGCCTCGTCACCCTGTGCAAGGAAGAACGCCTGCCGACCCTGTGCAGCGATCACCGGCGCCGGTTGCGCGAGCAGGGCGTGATCGAAGACGCCAGCCAGGTGCTGCACCCGTCCCACAGCGGAGGCGGAACGGCGCTGGACGTGGCCCTGCTGCACGACGGTCAACTGACCGGCCTGCTCTGCCTGCGACGTGACCGAGCGGCCACCTGGGAAGCCGAGGACGTCATCTTCGCTCGCAGCCTGGCGGAATGCCTGGCTGCCCTGCTCCAGCAACCGGAGCGCCCGCCCAAACTCGCCCATCCCCTGACCCGGGTGATGGAAGCCAGCAACGATGCCTTCCTGCTGCTGGATGCCAGCGGTTGCCTGGAGCACGCCACCGACAGCTTCGCGCGGATCACCGGCTATCCCATCGGCAAGCTGCAGGGGCTGCACGTCGAATCCCTTCCCGCCCTGGAAAACTGGGGGGAGCTGCTCTACGAAGCCTGGCAGCGGCTGGCGCACCAGGACAGCTGGCAAGGTGAACTGCGCTGCTATCGCCGTGACGGCGAGAGCTACTGGGGCCAGCTGTCGCTATCCAAGATCCAGCAGCCCAATGGCGACCTGCAGGGCTATCTGGGCATCTTCCAGGACACCAGCAAGACCCGCTTCGCCCAACAGCACAACGACGAACTGGTGTTTCGCGACAGCCTCACCGGGCTGGCCAATCGCAGCCACTTCATCGCCCGCCTGGAAGCCCGCCTGGAGCAGTCCAATCCGAGTCGCGAACACTCACTGCTGCTGGTGGACGTCGACAACTTCAAGAGGGTCAACGACAGTCTGGGGCATCGGATCGGCGACCAGCTGCTGGTGGGTCTGGCCCGGCGCCTGCGCAGCGCCCTGGGCAAGGGCGCGCTAATCGCTCGCATCGCCAGCAACGAATTCGCCGTGCTGCTCGAAGGCATGGACGCGGTCGCCGCCGACAGCCTGGCCCGCGACACCCTGGTGGCCCTAGATCCGCCGCTCTATGTGGAAGGCCACCCGACCCTGATCAGCTGCTCGATCGGTCTGACCACCGCGCGACCGCACGAGACCGATCCGCAGACCCTGATCAAGCACGCCGGCCTCGCCCTGCACCGGGCCAAGGCCACCGGAGGCCATCAGGTCCAGGTGTTCACCGAGGCGCTGATCGCCGAGGCCAGCAACAAGCTGTTCGTGCAGAACAACCTGCGCCGGGCCCTGGAGCAGAACGAACTGCTGGTGCACTACCAGCCCAAGGTCTGCCTGAAACGCGCCAAGCTGCTGGGCCTGGAAGCCCTGATCCGCTGGCAGCACCCGGAAAAGGGCATGATCCGCCCGGACCAGTTCATCAGCATCGCCGAGGAAACCGGGCTCATCGTACCCATCGGCAAATGGATCATCCGCGAGGTCTGCCGCCAGCTGCACCGCCTCGACGCCGCCGGCTTCGACGATCTGCAAATCGCCATCAACCTGTCGCCCAAGCAGTTCACCGATCCCGACCTGGTGCAGTCGTTCGTCACCATCCTCGACGAGGAGGGCATCGCGCCCAAGCGTCTGGAGCTGGAACTGACCGAAAGCCTCCTGCTGGATGCCACCGACGCCACCCGCAACACCCTCGAAGCCCTCAAGCGCCTGGGCATGAGCCTCGCGATGGACGACTTCGGCACCGGTTATTCGTCGCTCAGCTACTTGAAAAAATTCCCCATCGACGTCATCAAGATCGACAGGAGTTTCATCAAGGACATTCCGGACAACCAGGACGACATGGAAATCACCTCCGCGGTGATCGCCATGGCCCACAACCTGCGACTGCAGGTGGTTGCCGAGGGCATCGAGACGACCGAACAGCTGGCTTTCCTGCGCCACCATCGCTGCGATATCGGCCAGGGCTATCTGTTCGACAAGCCCATCCCGGCCGACCAGCTCGACGCCGCCCTGGCGCGTTACCTGCCGACGCGCTGACCCGCCGCGCGGACTGACCCCGCTGCCGCGATTTTGCGTACACTGAGCCTTTCGCCTGGCCCTTTCCCACGAGGTATCCCATGGTCCTGCGTTCCGAAATCCTGACCAAGAAGACCCACCTGCCCGCTGCCGAGCAGGCGCTGCCCGGCCGCGAGACGGCCATGGCCGTGCCCGCCGCCCACTATGTCAACGGCAATCCGTTGCAAGGCCCCTTCCCCGCCGGCCTGCAGAGTCTGGTGGTGGGCATGGGCTGCTTCTGGGGCGTCGAGCGACGCTTCTGGCAACAGCCCGGTGTCTGGACCACCGCGGCGGGCTATGCCGGCGGCCATACCCCCAACCCCACCTACGAAGAGGTCTGCTCCGGCCTGACCGGTCATACCGAGGTGGTGCTGGTGGTATTCGATCCGGCCCAGACCTCGCTGGAGGCGCTGTTGAAGATCTTCTGGGAAGCCCACGATCCGACCCAGGGCATGCGCCAGGGCAACGACGTCGGCACCCAGTATCGCTCGGCCCTGTATTACGCCGACGACAGCCAGCGGGAAGCCTTCGAAGCCAGCCAGGCCGCCTTCCAGGCGCAGCTGGCCGAGGCCGGCTATGGCGAGATCACCACCGAGATCGCCCCGCTGCCGCCCTTCTACTACGCCGAGGCCTATCACCAGCAGTACCTGGCGAAGAATCCCAACGGCTACTGCGGCCTGGCCGGCACCGGTGTCTGCCTGCCGCCCAGCCTCGCGGTCTGATCCCGAGCCGCTGCGGCGGCTCTTTTGGTTGGGCTGCGGCGGTAGAAGCGCCTCAACCCAACCTGCGCCAACCTTTCCCGTAGGTTGGGTTGAGCGCAGCGAAGCCCAACACTTTCGGGCTCAACACCAGGCTGTTGGGCTTCGGCGGTAGAGCTGCCTCAACCCAACCTACGCCGACCTTTCCCGTAGGTTGGGTTGAGCCCAGTGAAGCCCAACGGTCCCGGCCTCGCTATTCCGCGATCAGCCAGTCCAGTCGCCAGCTGCCTTCACCCTGGGCCAGGTGCTCGGCCAGCCAGGGCAGCAATTCGCGCAATTCTTCTTCCAGCCCCCACGGCGGATTGACGATGGCCAGTCCCGAGCCGTTGAGCCGGGTGGGATCGTCCGCCGCGCGGATCAGCAATTCGACGTTGAGCAACTTGGGCGCGCCGCTGGCCTGCAGCCCGGCGTGGAAGCGCCTCAACTGACGGCGATCCTTGATCGGATACCAGAGCATGATCACCGTCTGGCGCATGCGGCCGACGGTCTCCGCGACCGCCTTGACGCAGCGCTCCAGCTCGTCGGTCTTCTCGAAGGGCGGATCGATCAGCAGCAGGGCCCGGCGCTCCGGCACCGGCAGCAGCGCCCGCGGCAGCAGCCAGCCATCCTTCTGATGCACCGCCACCCGGCGATCTCCGGCCATGTTTTCCTTGAGCAGACGACCGTCCTCGGGGTGCAGCTCATTGAGCAGCAGCCGATCCTGGGAGCGCAGCGCCTGGCGCATCAATTCGGGCGAACCCGGGTAATAGCGCAGGGCGCCGCCGGGATTGAGTGCCGCCACCGCCTCGCGATAGCCGAAAAAGGCCGCCGGCGCGGAGTCCAGCGCCCACAGCCGTCCGATCCCTTCGCGCCATTCGTCGGTACGACTGGCCTGCTCACCGGCCAGGTCATAGCGACCGACACCGGAATGGCTGTCCAGGTAGACGAAGGGCGTCTCCTTGCGCGCCAGCAGCGCGGCCAGGCGCAACAGGGTGGCGTGCTTGAAGACATCGGCGTGATTGCCGGCGTGGAAGGCGTGTCGGTAATTCATGGGATACTCCAGCGTCAGCCCTACAGTGTACCGCCTTCCTCGGGCACCCGCGGCGTCGCGCTTTGACACCCCGGCCACCCAGCGGGTTAAATCCCCTGGTTCTTCAATTCTTTACCCCAGGAGTCACGCTTGGACGCTGTCACCATCAACAGCTTGTTCTTGATCGGTGCGGTGCTGATCGGCCTGTCGATTCTGGTCAGCTCGATTTCCTCGCGGGTCGGCATCCCGATCCTGGTGATCTTCCTGGTGGTCGGCATGTTCGCCGGCGTCGACGGCCCCGGTCACATCGCCTTCGACAACTATCCGATGGCCTACCTGGTCGGCAACCTGGCGCTGGCGGTGATCCTGCTCGACGGCGGCATGCGCACCCGGGTGTCGAGTTTCCGCGTGGCACTCTGGCCGGCGCTGTCGCTGGCCACCGTGGGGGTGATGATCACCACCGGCCTGACCGGGGTCGCCGCCGCCTGGCTGTTCGACCTCAGCCTGCTGCAGGGCCTGCTGATCGGCGCCATCGTCGGCTCCACCGATGCCGCGGCGGTGTTTTCCCTGCTCGGTGGCCGCGGCCTCAACGAACGGGTCACCGCGACCCTGGAAATCGAATCCGGCAGCAACGACCCCATGGCGGTGTTCCTCACCGTCACCCTGATCGAGATGCTCGCCAGCGGCCAGAGCGGCTTCAGCTGGAGTCTGCTGGGCCATTTCGTCAGCGAATTCGCCATCGGCGGGGTGATCGGCCTCGGCGGCGGCTGGCTGCTGCTGCAACTGATCAACCGCATCCACCTAGCCGACGGCCTCTATCCGTTGCTGGCCATCAGCGGTGGCCTGCTGATCTTTGCCCTGACCAACGCCGCCCATGGCAGCGGCATCCTCGCCGTCTACCTGGCCGGTCTGCTGATGGGCAACCTGCCGATCCGCAGCCGCCACGGCATGCTGCACATGCTCGATGGCATGGCCTGGCTGGCGCAGATCGGCATGTTCCTGGTGCTGGGCCTGCTGGTGGAGCCGCACAACCTGCTGCCCATCGCCCTGCCCGCCCTGGGCCTGGCGCTGTGGATGATCCTGGTCGCCCGCCCGCTGTCGGTGGCCATCGGCCTGCTGCCCTTCCGTGCCTTCCACGACCGCGAAAAGGCCTTTATCGCCTGGGTCGGGCTGCGCGGCGCGGTGCCCATCATCCTCGCGGTGTTCCCGATGATGGCCGGGCTGCCCCAGGCCCAGCTGTTCTTCAACGTGGCCTTCTTCATCGTGCTGGTGTCGCTGCTGGTGCAGGGCTCCAGCCTGCCGCTGGCGGCCAAGCTGCTCAAGGTGACGGTACCGCCGGAGCCGGCGCCCTTCTCCCGCGCCGGACTGCAGGTCCACCCAACCAGCGAGTGGGAGCTGTTCATCTATCGCCTGGGCGCCGAGAAGTGGTGCATCGGCGCCGCCCTGCGCGAACTGAAGATGCCCGAGGGCACCCGTATCGCCGCGCTGTTCCGCGGCGAGACCCTGCTCCACCCCTCCGGCAGTACCACCCTGGAAGCCGGCGACATCCTCTGCGTGGTCGGCCACGAGCACGACCTGCCGGCCCTGGGCCGGCTGTTCAGCCAGGCGCCGCAGCAGACCCAAAGATTCTTCGGCGACTTCGTCCTCGAAGCCGACGCCGAACTCAGCGCCGTGGCTGCGCTCTACGGTCTGCAACTGGGCGAGGTGGACGGCAACCAGCGCCTCGGCAGCTTCATCACCCACGAGATCGGCGGCGAGCCCATCGTCGGCGACCTGGTGGAATGGAACGGCCTGGTGTGGATCGTCGCGGCCATCGAGAACAAGCGCGTGCGCAAGGTCGGCGTGAAGTTTCCCGAAGGGCGCAACAGCGGGCCCGCGCTCTTTCTTTAACGATGGATGAACCGGGTTCGCGGCTTGAGGGGTGCTGCCTTGCACCCCAGGCAGCCTGGCTTTAACCTCGCGCCTTTCCACTGCCCGACGCCTGCCGCATGCACCGCCTGTCCGCTCTGCTTCGCGCCGCCGCCTTCTGCGGCTGCCTGTTCACCCTTCCCGCCGTCGCTCAGGATTCCGGGCCGCCGGATGCCCAGCAGGTGCAGCAGAATCTGAACGGCCTGGCCGATCGCAAGCTGCCCGCCCCCGAGCAGAGCGCTGCCCAGGACAGCCTGCAGCAGACCCTCAAGCTGCTCGACCAGCGCGACCAGTACGCCAAGCAGCTGGCCGATCTGCGCCAGCAACTGGCCCAGGCGCCGCAGCAGACCAAGGACGCCCAGCGGCAACTGGCGCGACTGCGCGCCGAACCGATCAAGCCGGCCGAACAGCGCTATGCCGGCGCCACGCCCCAGGCCCTGGAACAGCGGCTGAGCGAGACCAGCCTCGCGCTCAACAGTGTGCAGGACGACCTCAATGCGGCCAACAGTCTGGTGATCAATGCCCAGACCCGCCCCGAGCGCGCCCAGGTGGACATCGCCAATCTGCAGACGCGCCTGCAGCAGATCGCCGATCTGCTCAAGGCCGGACGCGAGAACGCCAAGCCCCTCACCGGCGAGCGCCGCGGGCAGTTGCTGGCGGAACAGGCGGCCGCCAATGCGCAGATCCAGCTGCTGCGCCAGGAACTGGCCGGCAACAGCGTGCTGCAGGATCTGGGCGCCATCCGCCGCGAACTCTTCACCGAGCAGGTCAAGCGCTACGAGCAGGAGACCCTGGACCTGCAGACGCTGATCAGCGGCAAGCGCCGTCAGCAATCGGAAAAGACCCTGGCCGAAGCCTCGCGCGAATCGGAAAAGACCGCCGGGGACGATGTGCTGTCCCAGGAGACCGGGCTCAATCTGCAACTGTCCGACTACCTGCTGCGCGCCACCGATCGCCTCAACGACCTCAATCGCCGCAATCTCGAGTCGCGCCAGCAGCTGGATCAGCTCAAGCAGACCACCGAGAACATGGAACAGCAGATCGGCGTGCTCAAGGGCAGCGTGCTGCTGTCCAAGCTGCTCTATCAGCAGCGCGCGGCGCTACCCTCGGTCAAGGTCAACAAGGACCTCACCGATGACATCGCCGATCTGCGCCTCTATCAGTTCGAGCTCAATCAACAGCGCGCCCAGATCGCCAATCCGGAAGGCTATGTCGACAATCTGCTGGCCCAGCAGCCGCCGGAAAAGGCCACCCCGCAGCTGCGTCAGCAACTGCTCGACCTGCTCAAGACCCGCAGCGAATTGCAGGAGCGTCTCAACACCGAGCTCAATGCCCTGCTCAGCGAATCCATCGATCTGCAACTCAACCAGAATCAGCTGCGCAGCACCATCACCAGCCTGCGTGGCACCCTCGACGAGCAGATGTTCTGGATTCCCAGCAACAAGCCGCTGGACTGGAACTGGGTCAAGACCGCGCCCCGCAAGCTGCTGCAGCAGCTGCGCGACGTGCCCTGGGGCTCCAGCCTGCACGAACTCTATATCGGCCTGGCCGAGCGGCCGCTGCTGCTGCTGCCGCTGGTGCTGGCCTTCGCCACCCTGATCTGGCAGCGCCCGCGCATCCATGGGAGGGTCAACAAGCTCAACCAGGACATCGGCCACTATCAGCGTGACAGCCAGTTGCACACGCCCCAGGCCATCCTGCTCACCATCCTGCTGGGCTTGCCGGCGAGTCTGGTGCTCTGGCTGGGCGGCGTGGCCCTGGAGGGTGACGAACGTGGGGTCAACGCCGCCATCGGCGCGGCGCTGCTGGAGATCGCCGCCGGCTGGCTGGTGTTCTACACGGTGTATCGCCTGCTGGCCTCCGGCGGCGTGGCCGAGACCCACTTCCGCTGGGCGCGGCCCCAGGCGCAGTCGCTGCGCCGGCTGGTCAGACGGGTGGGGCTGCTGGCCCTGGCGCTAATGGCGGTGGTGGCCATCGCCGAGCGCCAGCTCGCCGGCCTCGCCGACGACGTCCTCGGCATCCTCATCGTGCTGGTCGCCTATGCCAGCCTGGCCTGGATGCTCGGTCGCTCCCTGCTCAATGCCACCGCCCGCGAGCGCCTGCCGTTCTTCCGCCTGCTGCTCGGCCTGATGATCACCGCCATTCCGGCCGTGCTGTTCTTCGCCGTGCTCTTTGGCTACTACTACACCGCGCTCAAGCTCACCGATCGCCTGGTGGACACCCTCTATGTGCTGATGGCCTGGATCATCCTCGAAGCCACCCTGGCCCGCGGCCTGAGCGTGGCCGCGCGGCGCCTGGCCTATCAGCGCGCCATCCAGAAGCGCCAGGCGCAGCAGGAAGACGCCGAGGGCGTCGAGGTGGTGCAGGAGCCGACCCTGGACATGGAGCAGGTCAACCAGCAGTCCTCGCGACTGTTGCGCCTGACCCTGCTGCTGGCCTTCCTCGGCGTGCTCTACCTGGTCTGGGCCGACGTGGTGGCGGTGTTCTCCTACCTGGACAACGTCACCCTCTACCAGTACACCAGCGGCACCGGCGCCGCCGCCACCCAGGTGCCCCTGACGCTGCGGGTGTTCATCATCGCCCTGGTGATCGCCGGTCTCACCGTCGCCCTGGCACGCAACCTGCCGGGCCTGCTGGAGGTGCTGGTGCTGTCACGGCTAAATCTGGCCCAGGGCAGCGCCTACGCCACCACCACCCTGCTCTCCTACGTCATCGTCGGCTTCGGCACCGTGACCACCCTGGCGACCCTGGGGGTGAGCTGGGACAAGCTGCAGTGGCTGGCCACCGCCCTCTCGGTCGGTCTGGGTTTCGGCCTGCAGGAGATCTTCGGTAACTTCATCTCCGGCCTGATCATCCTCTTCGAGCGCCCGGTACGCGTCGGCGATCTCATCACCATCGGCAACGTGACCGGTACGGTGAACAAGATCCGCATCCGTGCCACCCATATCACCGACGCCGACCGCAAGTCGGTGGTGGTGCCGAACAAGACCTTTGTCACCAGCCAGCTGATCAACTGGACGCTGACCGACACCGTCACCCGTATCGTGCTGACCTTTGGCGTCAATCGCGGCAGCGACCTGGCCCAGGCGCAGCAGCTGATCATGCAGGCGGTCAAGGAGAATCCGCGGGTACTGCACGACCCCGAACCCTCGCTGTTCGTCACCCACTATGGCGCCACCACCCTGGATCACGAACTGCGCATCTATGTCCGGGAACTGGGCGATCGCAGCGCCGCCACCGATGAGCTGATCCGCCGGGTCGACCAGTTGCTGCGCGACGCCGGCATCAACCTGCTGTCCACGCCGCAGATGGAAATCACCCTGAAGAATCGACACGGAGCGGAGAAACAACTGGGCAAAAAGCCTCTCCTACCTGAAGGGGATGCCCAGCAGGAGGCCGAGGATCCCAAGCCACCCAAGGCCTGACGGCCCCTGCGCGGATAGTTCGGGAGACCCATGAAACAGCTGCTCGACCTGACCTTCGACAACAGATTCGCCCGTCTGGGCGATGACTTCTCCACCCGTATCGACCCCCGGCCGCTGGACGATCCGCGGCTGGTGGTCGCTTCGCCCGCCGCCCTGGCCCTGCTGGACCTGGATCCGGCGGTGGCCGCGACGCCCGAGTTCACCCAGGTGTTCGCCGGCGCCCAGCTCTGGGACAGCGCAGAGCCCCGGGCCATGGTCTATTCCGGCCACCAGTTCGGCTCCTACAACCCCCGCCTCGGCGATGGCCGCGGCCTGCTGCTGGGCGAGGTGGTCAACGACCGCGGCGAGCACTGGGATCTGCACCTCAAGGGTGCCGGCCTCACGCCGTTCTCGCGCATGGGCGACGGCCGCGCCGTGCTGCGCTCTTCCATCCGCGAATTCCTCGCCTCCGAGGCCCTGCACGCCCTGGGCATCCCGACCACCCGCGCCCTCTGCGTGATCGGCTCCAGCACCCAGGTGGTGCGCGAGCGGCTGGAAACCGGCGCCACCCTGTTGCGGATGGCCCCCAGTCATGTGCGCTTCGGCCACTTCGAATACTTCTACTACACCCGCCAGCACTCGCTGCTGGAGCAACTGGGCGAACACGTCCTGGCCGCGCACTTCCCCGACCTGCTGGGCACCCCGGAACCCTGGGCGGCGCTGTTTCGCGAGGTGGTCGAACGCAACGCCCGGCTGATCGCCTACTGGCAGGCCTACGGCTTCTGCCATGGGGTGATGAACACCGACAACTTTTCGATCCTGGGTCTCACCTTCGATTTCGGCCCCTTCGCCTTCCTCGACGACTTCGACGCCCAGTTCATCTGCAACCACTCCGATCACACGGGGCGCTACTCCTACAGCAACCAGGTGCCCATCGCCCACTGGAACCTGGCGGCCCTGGCCCAGGCCCTGACGCCCAAGGTGGCGGTCGAGACGCTGCAGGAGAGCATCGCCCTCTTCCTGCCGCTGTATCAGGCGCACTACCTCGACCTGATGCGCCGGCGTCTGGGTCTGCAGGCAGCGCGTGACGAAGACCAGGAACTGGTCGAACGCCTGCTGGCCCTGATGCAGCAGGGCGGCGTGGACTATCACCTGTTCTTCCGCCAGCTGGGCGAAGACGAACCCGCCGCGGCGCTGGCCCGGGTGCGCGAGGACTTCATCGACCTGCGCGGCTTCGACGACTGGAGCCAGGCCTATCGCACCCGCCTGGACGCCGAAGGCGGCGCGGCGGCCGAGCGCACCACCCGCATGAACGCGGTCAATCCGCTGTTCGTGCTGCGCAACTACCTGGCCCAGCAGGCGATCGAGCAGGCCGAAGCGGGCGACTACCGCGAGGTGCGCCTGCTGCACGAGGTGCTGTCACGCCCCTTCGAGGCTCAGCCGGGACGCGAACGCTTCGCCCAGCGGCCGCCGGACTGGGGCAAGCATCTGGAGATCAGCTGCTCGTCCTGAAACCAATCGTCGGCACTCGGAGGCTGTTCAAAGTCTCGCGAGCTAGAGCCAAACAAGGCGAAAAGACCTGAGGAAGCGGAGTTTACGAGTAGTAAATGAGCATTCTGAAGGGCTTTTCAACGCCGTTTGGCCGACGCGCAGCAGACTTTGAATAGGCTCAGGCGCCGTTGACCTGGAAGACGTGCCGCAGATAGTGCAGGAAGTCGGGATCGCCGCCTTGGGCCTTGCCCGGGGCGTCGGAGATCTTCGCCACCGGCTGGCCGTTGCAGCGACTCATCTTGAGCACCATGTTCATCGGCTGCACCCCCGGGATGTCGCAGGTGAAATGGGTGCCGATGCCAAAGCTCACGTTGATCCGCTCGCGCAGGGCCCGGAACAGCGCGAGGGCCTTTTCCAGATTGAGCGAATCGGAAAACACCAGGGTCTTGGTCAGGGGATCGATGCCCAGCTGCTGATAGTGGGCGATGGCCTTTTCCGCCCACTGCAGGGGATCGCCGCTGTCATGGCGCAGGCCGTCGAACAGCTTGGCGAAGTAGAGATCGAAATCGCGCAGGAAGGCATCCATGGTGATGGTGTCGGTCAGGGCGATGCCGAGTTGTCCGCGATACTCCCTTACCCAGCAGTCGAGGGCGGCGATCTGGCTGTCGATCAGCCGCGGACCCAGTTGCTGGTGCGCCATCAGCCACTCGTGGGCCATGGTACCCAGGGGTGCGACGCCCAGCTTCCAGGCCAGGTGGACGTTGCTGGTGCCGACGAAGCGACCGGGGAAGTCGTCCCTGAGGCTGCGTACCACCATCTCCTGCACGCCATAGGAGAAGCGCCGCCGGGTGCCGAAGTCGGCCATCTTGAATTCGGCCAGTTCGTCGGCGCCCGCCTCCCGGGCCAGCCAGTCGAACTTGCGATAGAGCTGATCCCGGGCCACCTGCAGCGGCAGGTCGGCATGGCGCTGGCGATTGCGCACCTCGCTGATCAGCGCCAGGATCGGCACCTCGAACAGGATCAGGTGCAGCCAGGGGCCTTTCAGGGTCAGGGTGAAGCGCCCCTCCTCCTCACCAAGGAACACATAGGAGGGATTGAAACGGAACAGTCGCAGGAAACGGATAAAGTCGGGGGTGATGAAGGGGATGCGCTCG
Organism: Pseudomonas sp. PGPPP4; assembly: GCF_002256045.1. Classification (NCBI taxonomy): domain Bacteria; kingdom Pseudomonadati; phylum Pseudomonadota; class Gammaproteobacteria; order Pseudomonadales; family Pseudomonadaceae; genus Pseudomonas; species Pseudomonas sp. PGPPP4. The sequence goes on along the minus strand of NZ_NKID01000016.1, from coordinate 14,924 downwards.
AGAAAGGCCAGCTGGCTGTCGCTGATGGCGACATCGGCCAGAGCATCGATCTCGGCCTGGATGGCCGCGTGGTAGGGACGCAGGTCCTCGTCGTTGCGACAGCGAAAGGCCCACTCGACTTCCGCATTGGGATAGTTGTGCAGGACGGCCTGCATCATGGTGAGCTTGTAGAAGTCGGTGTCCAGCAGGCTCTGCACGGCCTGCTCGGAAAAACTATCGGCCATCATTGGCGGGGGCTCGGCAGCTAGAAGTCAGACGACAGGATGCCCAACTTGCCGAGGAAGCGAAAGGCGCTTGACCGCCCGAGGGCCTAGCGGTTGTGGGTCTGCGTCATGCCGAAGAGAAACAGCAGCAGGTCCTGGCTACCGGTGCTGGAGGTGGTCAGGCTGCGGGTGACCGGTGTCTGGCAGTAGTCCAGCCCCTCGCTGCCGACGACCACGGCCGCCGGCCGTAGCCAGCTCGCATAGGCCAGGGTGGTAACCCCGCAGAAAGCCGCGATCAGCAAACCTCGAGTAATTTGTGAAGTCATGGCTCTAACCCTCTGATCTTCCGTCCCAACGCCTGTTGGTAAACGTAGAGGAGAGTTCGCCATTGCGCAGCGTTCCACGACGAATGGCGGCGTAATTGCAGCATATCCCGACGAGCGGCCGTGTCTATACCGAGGCGCTGGCGACATTTCTCAAGATCGAGCAGGGCCACCGAGAATTCCTTGCCCTGGGGGCCGGCTCGTTCGGCGACAAAGATGTGCTTGGGATAGAGGCAACCGTGCTGCCAGCGATGCCGGTGCATGCGCGCCAGCACCTCACCGAGGGTGGCCAGGAACCGCTCGTGCTCGGCCTCGCTGAGCGCCTTGCCACCGCCTTCGGCATACCAGTGATCGAGGTCCTGGTAGCCTTCCAGGGCCGCGCTCACCAGCAGGGCGCGCCAGCCGCCCTGGGCATGCTGGGCATCGCAGAACAGCAATTCGGGAACCTGGATGCCCAGGTCGCGAAAGGCGATCAGTGCATCGCGCTCGCGCAGGGCGGTGGGACGCCCCAGGGGGTGACGCAGGCTGCGATAGAGGTGGCCGACCTGGCGCTTGACGTAGGCCAGGGTACCGTCAGGGAGTTGCAGGCGCTGGACACCGCTTTCGCCACCACGGCGGACGTTGGGCGCTTCCACCCAATCGCCCGCAGTGTTCCACCAGCGATCGAAACGCTCTTCACCTTGCGTCACGGCTCCCATCGGCTGCCTCTCTTATTCTGAAATAGCTTCAATTGGCCTTGCGCAGGACGTAGACCCGCCACATGGCATAGCCCGGCAGGAAATCCAGGGCCCGGTCGACGACAAAGCCGGCCTGGGCGACTTCCGCCTCGAACTGGCTGCGCTCGACGATAAATCTGTTCTGATAACCGCCGCGGTCGCGGCCCTGGGCCTTGCGCCGGCGCTCCAGCGCCTGACGCCGCCAGGCCTTGAAGTTGCCGTCCACCCACAGCGACAGGATGACGCTGTCGCGGGTCACCCGATGGAACTCCTGCAGCAGGGCCAGACGGTCCGCCGATTCGCCCACATGGTGAAACAAACGCATACAGAAAATGCAATCTACAGAATTGTCGGACAAGTCGATAGCGAAAGCCGACGTCTGTAGCGTCTTCACCCGGGCCACGACGTCCGCGGGCTGCTGTTCACGGGCGGTGGCCAGCATGTTTTCCGAGTAGTCGGCGCCGATGATCAGGCGATTGCGCTTCTCCGCCAGCAGCGGCCAGAAGCGGCCGGCGCCACTGGGCAGATCCAGCACCAGATTGGGCTGGCCGGCGATGCTCAGGGCCTGCCGGGCGAGCTGCTGGTCGCGCCAGTTGGACAGGCGCCGGGCCAGGCCGTCCTGATGCTTCAGGTAATACTGGCGGGCGTGGTCGGCGTCGTACTTTTGCGAAAAGGGCAGGTCGATGGGCGCTTTCACGGAGGCGGCTCCTGAGGGAGTGGAGAAGTGCCGCCACCCTACCCAGGCCCCTGTCAAACCGCGGTCAAGGCGTTGTGAAAATTCTGTAACCTCAGTCCGCTAGGCTGTCGCTGCCCAGCGCTATCTCGAAGCGACAGCCACCCGCCGCGCTGTCACCCAGGGTCACGGTCCAGCCTTGCAGCTGGCAGATCCTGCGGACCAGCGACAGCCCCAGTCCGAGGCCTTCGCCCCGCCCCTCGGCGCCCCGCACGAAAGGCTGGAACATCGCCTCGCGCTGCTCCTCGGGAATGCCGACGCCGCTGTCTTCCACCACGAAGCCGTCCGCTCCGACCTGCAGGCCGATATAGCCCCGCTCGGTGTAATGCAGCGCATTGCGCAGCAGATTGCTCATCACCGAACGCAGGAAGGGCTCGTGCCAGAGCGCCTGGTCGGCCTCCGGCGCCACGCTCAGCCGCCACTGCAGACCCTTGGCTTCCACCGCCGCCTGCCATTCCTGCGTCTGGCGCCGCGCCACCTGGGCCAGGGTGGCACGCGGCGCCTGGGTGTCGTTGTCGCCCTGATTGCGCGCCAGGGCGAGAAAGGTCTGCACCAGCTCCTGCATCTCCCGCGCCGCGCGGGTCATGCGCTCCAGCGGCCCCTTCGCCCGGGCTGGCAGGTCAGGCGTGGCCTCGAGCAATTCACAGGAGGAATTGATCACCATCAGCGGAGTGCGCAACTCGTGGCTGACGTCGCTGGTGAACAGCCGCTCCCGGGCCAGGGCGGCGCGCAGGCGATTCAGGGCGTCGTCGAAAGCGCCGGCCAACTCACCGACCTCGTCCTTGGCATAGTCCGGCGCCAGGGGCGGCGTCACATCGAGCAGCTGATCACGCCGGCGCACCTGACGCGCCAGCCGCACCACCGGGGCGATCACCCGCCGCGCCAGGGCCCAGCCCAGCAGCCAGGCCAGGGCCACGCTGATCAGGAAGCCAACCAGCACCACCTTGTAGAGCAGCCGTTCGCGCGCCTCGAAGTCGCTCTGGTTCTGCAGCAGGACGAAGTGATTGCCCTCCAGCTCGGCCACATAGGCATAGAAATACTGCTGGTCCTCTTCCACCTCGCTGAAGCCGGCCGGCAGCTCGCGCAAGTGGGCAGGCAACTGCCCCACCTCGGCGAGGGGCACGAAATACAGGCGCATGTCGGGATCCAGCACCGGCTGGCCACCGCGTTTCATGTCGCGCTGCACCATGCGCTCCAGTTCGTTGCGCAGGTCGGTGGAGATCAGCCGCTCTTCCACGGTGTGCACCACCGCGACGATGCCCAGGGAAAACACCCCGCCGACCAGGAAGGTCATCAGCACGAAGGCGATGACGATCCGCCGTGACAGGCTCAGGTGATACTCCATGGCTACTCCTGCTCGACCAGTTTGTAGCCCACCCCGTGGATGGTGCGCAGCAGCGGCTGCTCGAAAGGCTTGTCGATCACCTGGCGCAACTGGTGGACGTGGCTGCGCAGGCTGTCGCTGTCGGGGTAGTCCTCGCCCCATACCGCCTCCTCCAGCACCTCGCGCCGCACCACGTGGGGCGACTTCTGCATCAGCAGGGCGAGGATCTTGAGGCCGATGGGATTGAGCTTGAGCGGCTTGCCGGCACGACTGACCTCCAGGGTGTCCAGGTCATAGCTGAGATCGGCGACCTGCAGCTGGCGGCGCCCGCCGCCCTTGGCCCGGCGCATCACCGCCTCGACACGAGCGGCCAGCTCGGACAGGGCGAAGGGCTTGACCAGATAGTCGTCGGCGCCGGAGCGAAAGCCTTCCAGGCGATCATCGAGCTGGTCGCGGGCAGTGAGCATGATCACCGGGGTGTCGCGGCGGGCATCCTGGCGCAGCCGCTGGCAGAGGGTGTAGCCATCGATACCCGGCAGCATGATGTCGAGGATCAGCAGGTCATAGTGTTCGGTCGCCGCCAGGTGCAGGCCCGACAGCCCATCCTGGGCGCAATCCACGCTGTAGCCCTTCAGGCTGAGGTAATCCAGCAGGTTGCTGAGGATGTCCTTGTTGTCTTCCACCACCAGGATACGCATGTCGCTGACCTCATTGCCCGAGCCCGCTGCGGGCCTCGTTGTCGTCTGTTCGGCACAGAGCCTAACCGCCCCCGGCGACCGCGACCAGCGCCGGGCGGGCCAAAGGCCGGCCATAAAAAAACCCCGGTGTCCGCGAGGAGCACCGGGGTTGGCTCGGCCCGGGGGCCGGAGCGGCTCTTACATCATGCCGCCCATGCCACCCATGCCGCCCATGTCGGGCATGGCCGGGGCTGCGTCGTCTTTCGGCAGCTCAGCCACGATGGCTTCGGTGGTGATCAGCAGACCGGCGATGGAGGAAGCGGCCTGCAGCGCGCTGCGGGTCACCTTGGCCGGGTCGATGATGCCGAATTCCAGCATGTCGCCGTATTCGCCGGTAGCGGCGTTGTAGCCGTAGTTACCGCTGCCCTGCTTGACCTTGTCCAGCACGACGGAGGCTTCGTCACCGGCGTTGGTCACGATCTGGCGCAGGGGCGCTTCGACGGCGCGACGCAGGATGTTGATACCGGCGTTCTGCTCTTCGTTGATGCCTTTCAGGTCTTTCAGAGCTTCCAGGGCACGCACCAGGGCGACACCGCCGCCAGGCACCACGCCTTCTTCCACCGCAGCACGGGTCGCGTGCAGGGCGTCTTCAACGCGGGCCTTCTTCTCTTTCATCTCGACTTCGGTGGCAGCGCCAACCTTGATCACGGCAACACCGCCGGCCAGCTTGGCCAGACGCTCTTGCAGCTTCTCCTTGTCGTAGTCGGAAGAGGTTTCTTCGACCTGGGCACGGATCTGCTTGATACGGGCCTGGATGTCGGCTTCGACGCCAGCGCCGTCGATGACGGTGGTGTTTTCCTTGTTCAGGACCACACGCTTGGCTTGACCCAGGTGCTCCAGGGTGGTGCTTTCCAGGCTCAGGCCGACTTCTTCGGAGATGACGGTACCGCCGGTCAGGATGGCGATGTCCTGCAGCATGGCCTTGCGACGATCACCGAAGCCGGGCGCCTTGACGGCAGCGACCTTGACGATACCGCGCATGTTGTTGACCACCAGGGTGGCCAGGGCTTCGCCTTCGACGTCTTCGGCGACGATCAGCAGCGGGCGACCGGCCTTGGCGACGGATTCCAGCACCGGCAGCAGTTCGCGGATGTTGGAGATCTTCTTGTCGACCAGCAGCAGCAGCGGGCTGTCCAGCTCGGCGGACATGGTGTCGGGCTTGTTGATGAAGTAGGGCGACAGGTAGCCACGGTCGAACTGCATGCCTTCGACGACGGACAGTTCGTTTTCCAGGCCCGAGCCTTCTTCGACGGTGATGACGCCTTCTTTACCGACCTTCTCCATGGCTTCGGCGATGATGTTGCCGATGCTGTCGTCGGAGTTGGCGGAGATGGTGCCTACCTGGGCGATGGCCTTGCTGTCGGCGCAGGGCTTGGACAGGTTCTTCAGCTCGGCGACGACGGCCGCGGTGGCCTTGTCGATGCCGCGCTTCAGATCCATCGGGTTCAGGCCGGCGGCCACGGACTTCAGGCCTTCGGTGACGATGGCCTGAGCCAGCACGGTGGCGGTGGTGGTGCCGTCACCGGCAGCGTCGTTGGCCTTGGAGGCCACGTCTTTCACCAGCTGGGCGCCGATGTTCTCGATCTTGTCCTTGAGCTCGATTTCCTTGGCGACGGAAACGCCGTCCTTGGTAATCAGGGGAGCACCGAAGCTACGCTCCAGCACCACGTTGCGGCCTTTCGGGCCGAGGGTGGCCTTGACGGCGTCGGCCAGGGTGTTGACACCGGTCAGCAGCTTCTTGCGCGCGGAGTCACCAAATTTGACGTCTTTTGCAGCCATGTTCTGTTTCCTCTAAGAAATTCGAAAAGTGAGCGGGGATCAGCCTTCGATGACGGCCAGAATTTCGGACTCAGCCATCACCAGCAGTTCTTCGCCATCGACCTTGATGGCGTTGCTGCCGGAATAGGGACCGAAAACCACCTTGTCACCCACTTTCACCGCCGGAGCACGGACATCACCGTTGTCCAGCACGCGTCCAGTGCCTACGGCAACCACTTCACCGCGGTTCGGCTTTTCGGCAGCCGAGCCCGGCAGCACGATGCCGCCAGCGGATTTGGTCTCTTCTTCGCTGCGACGAATCACAACGCGATCATGCAGAGGACGAAGCGCCATTGTCGTATCTCCCAAAGTTCTAAGTGTTTCCAGCGCCGATGACTGCATCGGCAGTTTGTTTTTACCGGCTGCGCCGGGTGCGCCCCGTGCATGACAGGACGCGAAACCTGCTCGCCTTGCGGCGACAACCTTGCGGTGTCCGCTACATGAGGTTGTCGCCAGGCATTTCAAGGGCGGGGGGCAAAATTTTTAGTGCTTTTGCTCGTCGCGGTGCACCACTTCACCTTCGATGACCTCGGGGCGATGGGGCGCGGCCTGACCGGAGCCCGGCTGATGGCCCTGGTAGCCCTGGGCACCGGGGTTGCGCCGGGTCACCCGGCCGATCACCGCGCCCAGCAAGGCCTTGCGGGTCACCGGCAGGAGGCAGACGAGCGCCAGGACATCGCTGATGAAGCCCGGGAAGATCAGCAGGGCGCCGGCGATCGCCAGGGTCAGACCCTGGATGACCTCCTGCTCCGGCATCTGCCCCTGGGCCAGGCGCATGCGGATGCGCCAGAGGGTGGTGAAGCCGGCGACGCGCAGCAGGGCGACGCCGACCAGAAAGCTCAGCAACAGCAGGGCGAAGGTGGCGAGCACGCCGATTTCGCTGCCGATCTTGATGAGTACGGCCAGTTCCACAAAGGGGAACAGCAAGAAGAGTAAGGCGGTCACGCGCATCTCGGGTCCTTCACGGTGGAAGCCGGTTGAAAGTCAGGAGATGGAGGCGGCCGAGCCGATTTCAAGGTGGCCGCCCGACGCCGCCCGGAAACGCAAAGGCCGCGAAAATCGCGGCCTTGACGGATTGGTGCCTGCCTAGGGAAACATGACGTTACCAGGACACGCCGACACCGGCGGTGTACTCGGTCTGGTTGACGTTGCCCTCGGCACCGCTGGTCAGTTCCTTGGACGCCTTGAGGTTCAGCGACGCCCAGTTGGTCACCTTGTATCTCAGGCCGACATCGCCGTCGAAGGTGAAGTTGGCGGTGTTGTCCAGCGGCCGGCCCAGTTCACCCGTGGTGAAGAACTGGATGGTCTGGCCGTACAGGTAGCGGTTGTAGTCCCACTTCACGCTCGCCGAGAGGAACTGGTCGGAGCCGCCGTCCGAATACTGGTAACGGTTGTGGTTGAGCAGGCCGGTAAGGAAGAAGGCACCCAGCTCGTTGTCCCAGAACTGGTAACCGGGACCGGTACCCAGGGTGCGCTGCTTGGCCAGGTCCTGGATCCAGTCGCGCTTGTATTCGGCGCGGCCCTGCCAGAAGAATTTCTCGTCGAAGAAGCGATCCAGGGCGTACTGCAGACCGTACTTGCTGGTCGAGACCACGTCGTCGGTCTTGTAGCGGTCATAGCTGCCGTTGGCATTGTGCCGCCACATGCCGTGCCGGGCCTGGGTCTTGAAGTCGATGTCGTACTTTTCGCTGTCCTGGGACGAGCTGATGTAGTCCAGGCCGGCGTCGATGTTGCCCTTCCAGGCGAAGTCGCGCAGGAAGGGACGCGGCGGCACGATCTGGGTGATGCTGGCCAGGGGCACGGTCTGCTGGCCATCGGCGGTGCTGACCACCACCTGACCGTCGTCGGCCGGCTTGAGGCTTTCCACCGGGAAGTCGGGTTCGTACTTGCCGCGCTGGACGATGACGGGCTTGTCACGCTGCAGGGTCTTGATCTTGTCCCAGGACAGGGGAATGTTGCCGCCGTATTCGGTCTGCAGGAGCAGCTTCTTGCTGTCGAGCAGCTTGATGGTTCCGGTCAGGCGGTCGCCGTTCTTCAGCCAGACGGTATCGGCATGGGCGAAGGAGGCGAGTGACAACAGCGCGAGCGAGGAGAGCAATCGAAAACGCATGGGCACCAGGACACCTTTGGGTGGACTTGGGTGGAGAGGTAACGAAACGAGAGGGGCGCGATTATCCGGGTGCCGGAGACCCGCGCAACCGTTCCTGGGTAAAAGTTAGGCAAGTTTCCGCAAATACTGCCCAAAGGTCGGACGTCTTGGGAGAATGTGGTAGCTCGACACGTTTCAGCACCACCGTAACCAAACTTTTCGGCACACTGGCACTCTTCTCCCCCGGAGCAGCAGGGCGTCATGAGCGCATCCCCTCCCCTCGAACCCCGGCGTCAGGCCGTCTTCCTGGCGCTGGCCGCCATTCCCGCGGGACGGGTGGTCAGCTATGGCCAGCTGGCGGAGCTCGCCGGCCTCGGTCGCGGCGCGCGCTGGGTGGGCTGGGTGCTGGGACGCCTGCCCGAGGGCAGTGCCCTGCCCTGGCACCGGGTGATCGCCGCGGACGGCCGCCCGAGCCTGACCCGCGACAGCCCCTCTGGCCGGGAGCAACGCGAACGGTTGCGGGCCGAGGGCGTGCTGCTGCACGAGGACCGGGTGGACATGCGTCGGTACCGGTGGAATCCAGCTGAGAGTGTCGAGTAGAGTGCGCGTTTTTTCCGAGCCCAAGGGCATGTTTGCACGTTTCTGGCGTGAAGCCGTCACCACCTACAAATCCAGGGCCTGCCTGGCCCTGCTGCTGCTGGGCTTCGCCGCGGGCCTGCCGGCCATGCTGGTGTTTTCCACCCTGTCGGTCTGGCTGCGCGAAGCGGGCGTGAGTCGCGAGACCATCGGCTATGCCAGCTGGATCGGCCTGGCCTATGCCTTCAAGTGGGTCTGGTCGCCCATGCTCGACCTCTGGAAGCTGCCGCTGATCGGCAAGCTCGGCCGCCGCCGTTCCTGGCTGGTGCTGTCGCAGATCCTGGTGGGTCTGGGGCTGATCGGCATGGCGCTGTGCAATCCGCAGCAGCACCTGGAGCAGCTGATCGCCCTGGCGGTGCTGGTGGCCTTCGCCTCGGCCACCCAGGACATCGCCGTGGACGCCTATCGCCTGGAGATCGCCGACGACGACCGCCAGGCGGCCCTCGCCGCCTGCTACATGACCGGCTATCGCATCGCCGCCCTGCTGGCCAGCGCCGGCGCGCTGTTTCTCGCCGAGGAACTGGGCTCGTCCCGCCTGGGCTACAGCCAGAACGCCTGGGCCACCACCTATATGCTGTTCGCCCTGCTGGTCCTGCCCGGCCTGGTCACCAGCCTGCTGATCCGCGAGCCCGAGCCGGTAGCGCCCATGGCCATGGCGGAATCGCGCTTCGGCTTCAATCACCAGCTGGTGGCGGTCGCCCTGCTGCTGGTGATGCTGGTCTCCATCCCCGCCGCCATCAATGCCGCCATCGCCCAGGCCTGGCCGCGCGCCCTGCTCTACAGCCTGTTCATCGTCGGCTGCCTGTCGCCCTGGGGGCGCTATTGCTCCAAGCCACTGAGCGATCTCATGCGGCGCATGCGCGAACCGCTGCGACTGCGCGATGCGGCCAATGCCGAAGAGCTGCCGCGCTTCGACTTCGTCCACCAGATGGTCTCGGTGATCCTGCTGATCGTGCTCATCGTCGCCGTCACCGGTGGCCTGTCGGCGCTGGCCGGCGGCTACTGGCCGCGCGGCCTGATGTACGGCCTGATCGCCTGGCTCTGCCTCACCGCGCCGGGGCGCCGGCTGATGGCACCGGTGCTGACGCCCATCACCGAATTCATCCAGCGCTACCAGTGGCAGGCGCTGCTGCTGCTCGGCCTAATCTCCACCTATCGGCTGTCGGACACGGTCATGGGCGTGATGGCCAGCGTCTTCTATATCGACGTGGGCTACAGCAAGGAAACCATCGCCGGGGTCAGCAAGATCTTCGGGGTGTTCATGACCCTGTTCGGCGCGGGCCTGGGCGGCGTGCTGATCACCCGGGTGGGGATCCTGCCGATCCTCTTTCTCGGCGGCGCCGCCTCGGCGCTGACCAACCTGCTGTTCGTGGTGATCGCCTCCACCGGCGCCAACGTGCCGCTGCTGATCGCCACCATCTGCGCCGACAACGTCAGTGGCGGCATGGCCACCTCGGCCTTTGTCGCCTACCTGTCGAGTTTGACCAACCTCAGATTCTCGGCCACCCAGTACGCCATGCTCAGCTCGCTGATGCTGCTGTTGCCGCGGCTACTAGGCGGCTACTCGGGGGCCATGGTCGAGCACGTCGGCTACAGCTCGTTCTTCTCGCTGACCGCCCTGATGGGGGTGCCGACGCTGCTGCTGATCGCGGTGCTCTGGCTGCGCCAGCGGCGGACCGCGATACCCAGCGGTCCTTCCGGCAGCGGTCACTGAGACCGGGGCGGCTTACGGCCGCCCCGCCCTGCCCTAGGCTTCGCCGCGCGCGGCCGCAGTGGCGCGCTCGTCGCCCTTGTCGTCGATCACCTTGACCACCCGGCTGGGCAGCGCGATGTCGATGCCTTCGGCCCGCAGGCGATCGCGGATCTGCTCGTTGAAGGTGAACTGGGTGCCCCAGAAATCGCTGTTGGCGGTCCAGCAGCGCAGCGACACGGTGATGAAGGTGTCACCCAGGCCGGCCACCACGATGGCGGGCGGCGGCGTCTCCAGCACCCGCGGATCCTTGGCCATGTCGGCCAGCACCTGCTTGGCCTTCTGCAGATCGGCGTCGTAGCCGACCTTGACGTCGAAGACGATCTGCCGCGTCGCCTGGCGCGACTGGTTGGTGATGATGCCGTTGGACAGATTGCCGTTGGGCACGGTGACGGTGCGGTTGTCGCCGGTGCGCAGCACGGTATGGAAGATCTGGATCGAATCCACGGTGCCCTGCACGCCCTGGGCCTCGATGTAGTCACCGATCTTGAACGGCCGGAACAGCAGGATCAGCACCCCGCCGGCGAAGTTGGCCAGGCTGCCCTGCAGCGACAGGCCGATGGCCAGGCTAGCGGCGCCGAGGGCGGCGACGAAGGAGGTGGTGGCGATGCCGATCATGGAGGCGACGCTGATCACCAGCATCACCTTGAGACCGATGTTGACCAGGGTCACCACGAAGGTTTCCAGGGCCTGGTCCATGTGCCGCGCGGTGAACAGCGCGGCCAGTCGCCCGGTCAGGCGATTGATGATCCACCAGCCGATCCACAGGGTGATCAGGGCCAGTACCACCTTGCCGCAATATTGCAGGATCACCGGTAGCCAGGCCATGAAGGCCGTCAGCAGGTGATCGGTCTGGGCACTCAAATCCATCGTCTACCTCTCCACGCACAAGAAAAAAGTCGGGCGCGGCCTGAATGGCGGCGCCCTATGTGCGACGGACGGTAGCCCGAGAGGTTCCGAAACGCGGCTCAGTCGCGGAAGTTGTCGAACTGCAGCGGCATGCCCAGGGACTGGCCGCGCAGCAGGGCGATGACCTCCTGCAATTCGTCGCGCTTCTTGCCGCTGACGCGCACCTGCTCGCCCTGGATGGCGGCCTGGACCTTGATCTTGCTGTCCTTGATCAGGGCGACGATCTTCTTCGCCAGCTCCTTGTCGATGCCCTCGCGCAGGGTGGTCTCCTGCTTGACGGTCTTGCCGGAGGCATAGGCGTCCTTGACCTCCAGGCACTGGACGTCGATCTTGCGCTTGGCCAGGTTGACCTTGAGGATCTCCAGCATCTGCTCGAGCTGGAAATCGGCGTCGGCGGTCAGGGTGACGGTAAGGTCCTTGGCCTCGAAGCTGCCCTTGCCGCGCAGGTCGTACCGGCGCTCGAGCTCCTTCATGGCGTTGTCCACGGCGTTGGTGACTTCGTGCTTGTCCAGCTCCGATACGACGTCGAAGGAAGGCATGGATTTTCTCCTCGGTTGGGGTGGGGCAGCCTTGACGCTGCGGCCTGACCGACCATTATAACGACTGGCCCTCTTCCTCAGGAATCCGACCATGCGCAAGGAATCGACACTGGAGTCACAGCTGTGAGCTGGCACGTGCTGGGCGCCGGCAGTCTCGGCGGACTCTGGGCCGCACGGCTGTTTCGCGGTGGCGAGCCGGTCCGGCTGATCCTGCGCGATCGCACGCGCCTGGCGCAGTATCGCGCCCGCGGCGGCCTGCAACTCAGCGAAGGCGACACCACCAGCCTCTATCCGCTGCCGGCCGAGACGCCCGAGGCCGGCAATCCGATCCGCCGGCTGATCCTCGCCTGCAAGAGCTACGACGCCGAAGAAGCCATCGCCAGCGTCGCCGCGCGCCTGGAACCGGAAGCCGAGATCCTGCTGCTGCAGAACGGCCTGGGCAGCCAGGACGCCGTCGCCGCCAGGGTACCGCGGGCGCGCTGCCTGAGAGCCAGCACCACCGAGGGGGCCTATCGGGAGACCGATTTCCATGTGGTCGCGGCCGGTGCCGGGCAGATCTGGATCGGTGACCAGCTCGGCAGCCATACCCCGCCGCCCTGGCTGGATACCCTCGCCGAGCTGGGTTTCCCGGTGCGCTGGACCGACGACATCGACGCCCGCCTGTGGCGCAAGCTGGCGATCAACTGCGCCATCAATCCGCTGACCGTGCTCTATCGCTGCCGCAACGGCGAACTGCGCCAGCATCTGCCGGAGGTCACGGCGCTCTGCGACGAACTCGCGGCCCTGCTGGAAGCCATGGGCCTCGCCCCGGCGGCCCAGGGGCTGCAGCAGGAGGTCGAGGCGGTGATCGCCGCCACCGCCCACAACAGATCCTCGATGCTGCAGGACGTGGAGCGCGGCCAGCGCACCGAGGTGAGCTACCTGCTCGGCCACGCCCTGCCGATCGCCGGAAGGCTGCGCCTGCCAGTGCCGCACCTGACCGAGCTGCAGCAGCGACTGCGAGCCCGGCTCGCGGAGCGCGGATTGCCCGAGGACTAGCTGCGGGCTACCCTGCCCGCTTCCCTGTTGCCACGGCTGCGCCATGATGCTCGCCAAACGCCTGAAGAATCTCCCGGTCGGCCGCAAGTTGCTGGCTGCCCTGCTGGTGATGATGATCGCGGTGCTGGTGGTGGCCAACGTGACCTTTATCAGCGCCGCCTACTGGATCTCCCAGGAGAGCGTGGCGCCCCAGGCGCTGCAGACCCTGGGCCGGCTGTTCGCCAGCCCGGTGCTCAGCCGCGAGGTGCTGGCCTCGCCGGCGGCGGCCGAGGTGCAGCTGCGCCAGCTCGACGGCTATGCGCCGCTGCGCCTGGCCGCGGTCTACGACAGCCAGGGCCAGCGCCTGGCCGAATTGCACAATGGCGATCGGCTGCAGGTGCCGGCGCGCTTCGAAGAGCTGCAGACCTGGCGCCTGCGCGAATTCCGCACCAATCTGCTGGTGGAGCTGCCGCGTCCCGAGGGCGCTCCCGGGCATCTGCTGCTGGTGGCCAGCAGCGAACTGCCGGGGGCCTTCTACCGCGGCACCCTGACCGCCAGTCTGGCGATCCTGACCTTCAGTATCCTGCTCTGGCTGGTGGTGGCGCGGCAGATCAAGAGACTCATCACCCTGCCGATCCGCGAACTGGAAGAACTCTCGCGCCAGGTGACCCGCGAGGAGAACTATTCGCTGCGCGCCAGCAAGGGCAGCGAAGACGAACTGGGCCGCCTGGCGGAATCCTTCAACACCATGCTCGGCCGCATCCAGGGCCGCGAGCAGCAACTCAAGCGCGCCCGCGACGACGCCCAGTACGCGGTGCTTCAGGCCCAGAGCCTGGCCGAGGAGACTCGCCGCTCCAACCGCAAGCTGGAGCTGGAGGTGCAGGTCCGCGGCAAGATCGAGAAGAAGCTCACCGGCTTCCAGAACTACCTTAACAGCATCATCGACTCCATGCCCTCGGCGCTGATCGCCGTGGACGAGCAGTTCTACGTCACCCAGTGGAACCAGGAGGCCACCCACCTCTCCGGCACCCAGCTGGACGAGGCGCTGAACCAGCCGGTGTTCCTGGCCTTTCCCTCGCTCAAGCCGTTCCTGCCGCAGCTGAGTCGCACCGCCGAATTGCTGCGGGTGGAAAAGGTGGAACGGGTGACCTGGGCGCTGACCGATACCCCGCGCCACTACACCCTGACCTTCTACCCGCTGATGGGCGGCGCCGGGCGTGGCGTGGTGATCCGCATCGACGACATCACCCAGCGCCTGAACATGGAAGAGATGATGGTGCAGTCGGAAAAGATGCTCTCGGTGGGCGGCCTCGCCGCCGGCATGGCCCACGAGATCAACAATCCGCTGGGCGCCATCCTGCACAACGTGCAGAACATCCGCCGGCGGCTGTCGCCGGAGTTGCCGAAGAACGTCGAGCAGGCCGCCGAATCCGGTGTCGAGCTCAATGCGGTGAACTGCTACCTGGAGAGCCGGCAGATCCCGCGGCTGCTCGACGGCATCCACCAGGCTGGCAGCCGCGCGGCCAAGATCGTCAGCCACATGCTGGCCTTCAGTCGCCGCAGCAATCGCAAGATGGAAGCCAGCGAATTGCCGCCGCTGATCGATCAGGCCATCGAGATCGCAGGCAACGACTTCGACCTGGCCGAGGGCTTCGACTTCCGCACCCTGTCGATCATCCGCGAATTCGATCCGGCGCTGGGACCGGTGCCGGTGATTGGCAACGAACTGGAGCAGGTGCTGCTCAACCTGCTGAAGAACGCCGCCCAGGCCATCCACCTGCGCGACGACGAGGAAGAAGGCGAATACGGCCGCATCACCTTGCGCACCAAGCTGCGCGGCGGCTGGGCCGAGATCCAGGTGGAAGACAACGGCATCGGCATCCCCGAGGACATCTGCAAGCGCATCTTCGAGCCCTTCTTCACCACCAAGGAAGTGGGCCAGGGCACCGGTCTGGGCCTGTCGGTGTCGTATTTCATCATCACCAACAACCACAAGGGGCAGATGGAGGTGCACTCCACGCCCGGCGTAGGGACCTGCTTCACCCTGCGCCTGCCCCTCGTCCAGGCCGACTTCGACGCGGCCTAGGACCTCATCAGGAGCTGCGCCATGGGTTTTCGCCTCACCGAGAT
>NZ_NKID01000015.1:0-79138 GCF_002256045.1 Pseudomonas sp. PGPPP4 | reverse complement strand
TTGTGTTGCTGATAATCTTGCGACATCAGACTTATCTCACAAGCACCCACACGAATTGCTTGATTCAACTTGTTAAAGAGCAGTTGGTTGCGACCGTGTCGCTAACCGAGGCGCGCATTCTACGCTGCCCTCACATCCTGTCAAGCGTTGATTTGAACTTTTTCGTTTCAACTCAACCACTTGCGCTTGCCTGACCGGTCTAGCCAATCTCGGCAGCGGGAGGCGAATCCTACAGCATCCTCAGACGCTGTCAACCCCTCCGCTTCATTTCGTTGCCACCCTGAGGTGAGAGCCAAATGGCGAAGAATTCGTGGACCCCTCGCCCGGCTCAGACCTAAGTGCTTGATTTTCAAGCCGCTTCAGCGTCTGCGCCGGAAGTGGGGCGCATTATAGGGGAGTTTCAGAGCAGGTCAACAGGTTATTTTCAGAAAGGCCAAAAAAAGAAAGGGGCTGCTCGCGCAGCCCCTTTCTTATAGCCCTCTGGATGCCGTTAGGCACGACCGATACGGCGATTGCGCCAGAGAGTAGTGAAGGGTCCGGAAACCGCATAGGCCAGGAAGCCCAGCAGCAGGACGCGCGGCGGGTCGGTAAAGACCACGGCAAAGACCAGCACGGCAATCAGGATGACTACGAAGGGGACGCGTCCTTTCAGGCCAAGGGTCTTGAAGCTCCAGTACTTGAAGTTGCTGACCATGAGCATGCCGGCTGCAGCGACCATCAGGGCGACCAGCAGCGATAGCTTGGAACCCTGGATGCCGAAGTCACTGAAGCACCAGACGGTACCGGCCACCAGGGCCGCCGCGGAAGGACTGGCCAGGCCGATGAAGTAGCGCTTGTCCACCGAGCCGATCTGGGTGTTGAAGCGAGCCAGACGCAGGGCGGCACCGGCTACATAGATGAAGGCGACGGCCCAGCCGACATTACCCAGGCCGCTCAGGGCCCACTGGAAGGCCAGGATCGCCGGTGCGACGCCGAAGGCGACCATGTCGGAGAGCGAGTCGTACTGCTCGCCGAAGGCGCTCTGGGTATTGGTCATGCGGGCGACGCGACCATCCAGGCCATCGAGCACCATGGCGATGAAGATGGCGGCAGCCGCGGCCGAGAAGCCGGCGGAGGCGATGTCATATTGCCCCTGGATGAAGGCGGTCTGAGCCGCGACACCCTTGATGATCGAATAGAGGCCGGCAAAGAGCGCCGCGGTGGTGAAGAGGTTGGGCAGCAGGTACACGCCACGGCGTCTGATCTTGCGCCCCTGGGCGTCCTGCGTCTCCTCGATGTGTTCATCCACGGGGATGAGGCCGTCGGTGGCTGTGTTGGACGGGGTTTCTTCGGGACGCTCGCTCATGGATTTTCCTTGGGCATTACCTGACGGATTGGACTGACCGCTTGAGGATAGGGTTCAGCCTAACCTCCCATGCTAAGGCATTGCCGGGGTCGTGGGCAGTGCAATAAAAAACGCGGCCGAGGCCGCGTCCTTTACCGCTCGTTACAGGGCTGGCGCCCTGCTCGATCAGTTCTTGGTCTTGTCGACGATCTTGTTCGACGCGATCCAGGGCATCATCGCCCGCAGCTTCTCGCCGACCTGCTCGATCGGGTGAGCCGCGTTGTTGCGACGGTAGGCGGTCATGGAAGCGTAGTTGGACGCGCCCTCGGCCACGAACATCTTGGCGTACTCGCCGTTCTGGATGCGCTTGAGCGCATTCTTCATGGCGGCGCGCGACTCGGCGTTGATGACCTCAGGACCGGTCACGTACTCGCCGTACTCGGCGTTGTTGGAGATCGAGTAGTTCATGTTGGCGATACCGCCTTCGTACATGAGGTCGACGATCAGCTTGAGTTCGTGCAGGCACTCGAAGTAGGCCATTTCCGGCGCGTAGCCGGCTTCGACCAGGGTTTCGAAACCGGCCTTGACCAGTTCGACCGCACCACCGCACAGCACGGCCTGCTCGCCGAACAGGTCGGTTTCGGTCTCGTCCTTGAAGGTGGTTTCGATAATGCCGGTACGGCCGCCGCCGACGCCGCAGGCGTAGGACAGAGCAACGCTCTTGGCATTGCCGGAAGCGTCTTGGTGGACGGCGACCAGATCAGGGATGCCGCCGCCCTTGACGAACTCGGAGCGCACGGTGTGACCCGGGGCCTTGGGGGCGATCATGATGACGTCCAGGTCAGC
Organism: Pseudomonas sp. PGPPP4; assembly: GCF_002256045.1. Taxonomy (NCBI): domain Bacteria; kingdom Pseudomonadati; phylum Pseudomonadota; class Gammaproteobacteria; order Pseudomonadales; family Pseudomonadaceae; genus Pseudomonas; species Pseudomonas sp. PGPPP4. Next base: position 76,968 of record NZ_NKID01000015.1, on the reverse strand, counting down.
GCGGGGCACGACCTGGTTGTAGTGGATGGCGAAACCGTGGGCGAAGGCCAGGGTGGCGCCCTGCTTCAGGTTCGGCTCGATCTCGTCCTTGTACAGCTTGGACTGGAATTCGTCGGGGGTCAGGATCATGACCACGTCGGCAGAGGCGACGGCGTCCTTGACCGGCTTGACGGTCAGGCCATGGGCCTCGGCCTTGGCCACGGTGGCCGAGCCACTGCGCAGACCGACGACGACGTCGACGCCGGAGTCCTTCAGGTTGCAGGCGTGGGCGTGGCCCTGGGAGCCGTAGCCGATGATGGCGACCTTCTTGCCCTGGATGATGGAAAGGTCACAGTCTTTGTCGTAGTAAACGCGCATTGCAGGTTCTCCTGGAAAAGGGGGTATCAGATGCTCAGGGCTTTGTCGCCACGGGAAATTCCGGTCACGCCGCTACGCACCACCTCGAGGATGGACGCGGCGCCGATCGCCTGGATGAAGCTGTCGATCTTCTCGCTGGTGCCCGCCAGCTGAATGGTATACACGCTGCTGCCGACATCGACGATCTGGCCGCGAAAGATATCGGTGGTGCGCTTGACCTCGGCGCGCTGGGCGCCGGTGGCCTTGACCTTGATCAGCAGGAGTTCGCGCTCGATGTGGGCACTCTCGGACAGGTTGACCAGTTTCACCACCTCGATGAGCTTGTTGAGGTTCTTGGTGATCTGCTCGACCGTCTCTTCCTGGCCGATGGTGGTCAGGGTCAGGCGCGACAGGGTCGGATCCTCGGTCGCGGCGACCGTGAGGCTTTCGATGTTGTAGTTGCGCTGGGAAAACAGGCCGACCACGCGGGACAGGGCGCCGGGCTCGTTTTCCAGCAGCAGGGAGATGATGTGTCTCATGTTCAGGTCCGCTCCGTCTTGCTCAGCCACATGTCGCGCATCGCGCCATCCTTGATCTGCATCGGGTAGACGTGTTCGGTGTTGTCCACGGCGATGTCGAGGAAGACCAGGCGATTCTTCATGGCGAAGGCCTCGGCCATCATCGGCTTGAGGTCTTCCAGACGCTCGATGCGCATGCCGACGTGGCCATAGGCCTCGGCCAGCCTGACGAAGTCCGGCAGGGATTCCATGTAGGAGTGGGAGTAGCGGCTGCTGTACTGCATGTCCTGCCACTGGCGGACCATGCCCAGGGCACCGTTGTTGAGGCAGACGATCTTCACCGGCAGGTCGTACTGCATGCAGGTGGAGAGCTCCTGGATGTTCATCTGCACGCTGCCTTCACCGGTGACGCAGGCGACATCGGCGTCCGGGAAGTTGAGCTTGACCCCCATGGCCGCCGGGAAACCGAAGCCCATGGTGCCGAGGCCGCCGGAGTTGATCCAGCGATTGGGCTTGTCGTAGCGGTAGTACTGGGCAGCGAACATCTGGTGCTGACCCACGTCGGAGGTGATGTAGGCATCGCCCGCGGTGACGTCGTACAGGGTCTCGATGACGGTCTGCGGCTTGATGATGCTGCCGTCGCCCTTGTCGTAGGGGAACATCTCGCGACCGCCGCGCCATTCCTCGATCTGCTTCCACCAGGCGGCCTGGTTTTCGGCGCGGGGCTTCTCGCTCAGCTCGCGGACCACGGCGACCATCTCGGCGAGGACGCTGTCGACCGGACCGACGATGGGCACGTCGGCCTTGATGGTCTTGGAGATCGAAGCCGGATCGATGTCGACGTGAATGATCTTGGCGTTCGGGCAGAAGCGCGTGGCACCGTTGATGACGCGGTCATCGAAGCGCGCACCCACGGCGAGGATGACGTCGCTGTGGTGCATGGCCAGGTTGGCCTGGTAGCTGCCGTGCATGCCGAGCATGCCAAGGAACTGGCGATCGCTGCCCGGGTAGGCGCCCAGACCCATCAGGGTATTGGTGACCGGCAGGTTGAGCAGACGCGCCAGCTCGGTGAGGGCCGCGGAGGCACCACCGAGGATGACGCCGCCACCGGCATAGAGGATGGGACGCTTGGCCGCCACCAGCATCTCGACGGCCTTGCGGATCTGCCCGGAATGGCCGCGCTGCGCCGGATTGTAGGAGCGCAGCTTGATCTTCTTCGGATAGACGTATTCGTATTTCTTGGTCGGATCGCCCATGTCCTTGGGGATGTCGACCACCACCGGACCGGGACGCCCGGACTCGGCAAGGTAGAAGGCCTTCTTGAGGACTTCGGGGATCTCGGAGGGGTGCTTGATGATGAAGCTGTGCTTCACGATCGGCCGGGAGATGCCGACCATGTCGGTTTCCTGGAAGGCGTCGGTGCCCACCATGTTGCTCGGCACCTGGCCGGACAGGACCACCATGGGGATGGAGTCCATGTAGGCGGTGGCGATGCCGGTGATGGCATTGGTCGCGCCGGGGCCGGAGGTCACCAGGACCACGCCGGCCTTGCCGGTGGCGCGGGCATAGCCGTCGGCCATGTGGGTGGCGGCCTGCTCGTGACGAACCAGGATGTGGTTGAGCGCCGGTTCCTTGAACAGGGCGTCGTAGATGTGCAGCAGGGCACCGCCCGGGTACCCGTAGATGTGTTTCACGCCCTCGTCGCGCAAGAAGCGGACGACCATCTCAGCGCCAGTTAATAGCTCCACGTATCACCTCATTCCACGCATGGCGAGCGCCCATCGGTGGACGCTCAAGGTTCGGTTGACTGCAAGGCAGAGCATGGGCGACGGTGGTCACCGACGATTCAGCTGCCTAGAAAGCCTTGTTGGAAGATTCCGATGAATGCTGGAGCTTCCACCCGACGCGAGGTAACGCGGTGCAGGGTATTTGACTGTGGCGGCGCGGGTAGGCACCTCATGGTCTGCCGAGCAGTCAGCTTTGGGCCGACTCGCTACAGCGAACTTTGGATTGTTCGCATTCGACCCGTGCAAGTCAAGCCGAAAGGTGCAACCGGGCGCAATCGGTCGTCGGCGATCAGTCGTGATGAAAAGGTCGACGTCTCCTCTTATAGTGAAGTCCTGTCCTCTCCCCTTCCAGGATTCCCATGCGCTCGATCTTCTGGCTTTCCGCCCTGGCTTTCGCCTGCAGCCTGTCCGCCCAGGCCGCGCAGGTCTACAAGTGGACCGATGACAAGGGTGTCACCCACTTCAGTGCCCAGCCGCCCGAGGGCCAGAAGGCCAACGAGGTGGACGTGAAGACGGCGCCGCAGATCAATGGCAGTGGCACTGCACCTACCTACAAGATGCCCAACGGTGCCCAGCAGCCCTCGGTGTCCAACGATGCCCAACAGCAGGAACTGGATCGCCGGGTGAAGGCGCAGGTGCGCGAGGAGCAGAACCAGCTCAAGGAGCAGTGCGATCAGGCGCGCCAGAATCTGGCGCAGCTGCGCAACAATCCGCGCATCCTGGTGCAGTCCGGGCGGGGCGAGACGCGGCGGCTGAGCGAAGAGGAACGTCAGCAGCGGCTGGCCGAGACCCAGCTGTCCATCGAGCAGAATTGCGGCAAGTAGCTCAGGCGCTTTCGATGATGCGGTCGAATTCGGCCAGGGACGCGAGCAGCGGCAGGACCGGGTCGAGATTGCCCTGGTAGACCATCTCGGCCATCGGCCGGATGCCCGAGCGCGCCGGCAGGACCGCATCGCTCTCGATGATCAGCTTCATCCGCGGCACGAAGATCCACTGCAGCCACTGGGCGAAGCTCAGGGTATCGACGCAGAAGGGCTCCTGGCTGGCCAGGGCCTCGGCGCTGGGCGCCTGCGCCGACCACCAGCCGAGCAGGCGCAATTCACGCTCGATCTGCAGCAGCTGATCGGCCAGGGCGGGCAGGCGCTCGTCCATCAGGTACCCACCTGTGCCTTCTGCCGGGCCAGGGCGGCGCCGGAGGCATCACCCTGGGCCTCGCGGGCCTGGGCGATCAGTTGCCAGAGACTGGCCTGCAGGGCGGGACGACCATTGGCGTAGGTCAGGGCGCGCCGGGCCAGTTGCTCGCCCTGAGCCGGATCGTTCTGCGCCAGGCGCACCTGGGCCAGGCGATAGAGCACCTGGGGCTCGCGCGGGGCGATGCGCTGGGCGCGTTCCAGGCTCGAGGAGGCGCCGTTGAGATCGCCACCGCTCTGCTGTTGCTGGGCGGTGGTCAACAGGGCCAGCACCGGACCGTCGAGTTGCTCGTCGGCAGCCAGGCCGCCACCACTGGAATTGCTGGTGGAGGGAATGCCGGTCGGCGCCGTACTGGCGGCCGCGGAGCCGCTCGGGGTGGCGGGCGGATAGACCGGCTGCGAGTAGTTCGGCTGCACCGGCGCCTGGGCGGGCGGCGCGCTGGGACTGGACGAGGTGATCAGCGGCGCCGAGGCCGCCGGTGCGGCATAGGTTTCCAGCGGCGCGGAGCTACCGCCCGGCACCATGACGGTCACCCCGGAATCGGCCGGCGTGCTGGGCGCGGCGGCCACGGGGGCCTGACGTTGCGCCGGCAGGGGCCGGTTGTTGCCCTGGCGATAGAGTTCGCCGTTGGACACCGGACCGCCGGAATCGACCACGGGGATGGCGCCACGCTGCGGCGCGGCGCAACCGGCGAGGAGAACACCGGCGATCATCACCGGCCAGACTGCTTTCGTCACCTTGGGACCTCTCAATTCAACCAACCCTTGACCCAATCCATGACCGGATTGCCGCCGTTGCCGTTGCCGCCGGCGGCGGGTGCGGCCGGCGCGCCACAGGAGGCGCCCGGTGGCGGCTCACTGCCGCGAATATAAGGCATCTGCACGGCGTTGGGACACGAGGGATCCGTGCCGCGCCCGGTGGTGGCATCGACCCAGGCCTGGGTGATGTTGTCCGGCACCGGCATGTCCAGGGAGACCGGATCGGCGCGACGCATGAAGTTGCTCCAGACCTGCAGGGCGCCGGTGGCACCGGTCAGCGGTGTCTTGCCGTTGTCGTCGCGACCCAGCCAGACCACCGCCAGCAGATCCTGGCTGAAGCCGGAGAACCAGCTGTCGCGGGAATCGTTGGTGGTACCGGTCTTGCCCGCCAGGTTCACGCTGGTGGGGATCTGGTTGTAGACCGAGCGCCCGGTGCCCTCGCGCATGACGCGCTGCATGGCGTACTGCACCAGGTAGATGGCGCCGGTATCGAAGCGCTGCTCGATCTGGAAGGGATAGCGCTTGAGCGGCTCGCCATTGGCGTCGAGCACGCTGCGGATGCTGCGCAGCGGCGTGTTGAAGCCACCGTTGGCCAGCGTCTGGTACATGGTCGCCACTTCCATGGGCGTCAGGGCACCGGCGCCGAGCAGGGTTGCCGGATAGGGCGGCAGGGCGCGACTCACGCCCAGGCGCGCGACGGTCTTGAGCACCTCGGGGACCCCGAGGTCCAGACCCAGGCGCGCGGTGGACAGGTTGTAGGAATGCGCCAGCCCCTGATAGAGGAAGATGGTGCCGTGCGCCTTGTGCTCGTAGTTCTGCGGCCGCCAGACCTGGCCATCGGCGCCCTTCACCGAGAAGGGCTCGTCCTGGATCAGGGTGGTCAGGGTGTACTTGCTGGGACGCTCCAGAGCGGTCAGATAGACCGCCGGCTTGATCAGCGAGCCGACCTGGCGCACCGCATCGAGGGCGCGGTTGTAGCCGGCGAAGCGCGGATCGCGGCCACCCAGCAGCGCCTGGACCTCACCGGTTTCCGGATTGGTCACCACCATGGCCGACTCGACGTTTTCCGCACCCTTGCGGCCGTCGATGCGCTTCATGGTCTCGCCCATGGCGGCTTCGGCCTTGGTCTGCAGGATGGGGTCGAAGCTGGTGAAGATGCGCAGCCCTTCCTCGGTGAGGTCTTCGTCGCGGTAGTCCTGCTTGAGCTGGCGCTTGACCAGGTCGACGAAGGCCGGGAAGGAGCTGTTGGTCAGGCTGCCGGCCTTGGTGATGCCCAGCGGCCGAGCCTTGGCCGCTTCGGCCTCGGTGGCGCTGACCACGCCCTGCTCGGCCATGAGGTCGAGCACCAGGTTGCGGCGGGTCATGGCGCGCTCGGGATAGCGGCGCGGGTTGTAGTAGGACGGGCCCTTCACCAGGCCGACCAGCAGGGCGACCTGATGCAGTTTCAGCTCGCTGAAGGGCTGGCCGAAGAAGTACTGGGCGGCCAGACCGAAGCCGTGGATGGCGCGCGAGCCGTCCTGACCGAGGAACACCTCGTTGAGGTAGGCCTCGAGGATCTCCTGCTTGCTGTAGTGCAGCTCCAGCAGCAGCGCCATCAGGGCTTCGGTGCCCTTGCGGGTGATGCTGCGCTCGTTGGTGAGGTAGAAGTTCTTGACCAGCTGCTGGGTCAGGGTGCTGCCACCCTGGCGCACCTGGCCGCTGGTGGCGTTGACCCAGACCGCCCGGGCGATGGACTTGGGCGAGACGCCGTGGTGATGCCAGAACTCGCGGTCCTCGACGGCCACCAGGCCATCGACCAGGTGCGGCGGCGCCTGGTCGAGCTTGATGAGGATGCGATCCTCGTTATGTGCCGGATAGATGCCGCCGATCATCAGCGGCTCCAGGCGGGCCACGGCCAGATTGCTGCCATCCAGGGCGCTGACGCCGGAGACGGTGCCGCCGGCGAAGCGCACGCGGATCGCCCGGGCCGGCTCGACGCCTTCGTAGAACTGGAAGCCGCGGGTGTTCAGCTCGACCGTGGAGGCACCCACGGAGACGCTGCCGGGGCCGTCCACGGTCTTCTCGCGTCGATAACCGAGGGCATCGAGTTCGGTGAGGAAGTCGTCACGGCTGAGCTTGACGCCATTGAACAATTCCAGCGGCCGGGCATAGACCTTGGCCGGAATGGTCCAGCGCTTGCCGGAGAATTTTTCCTGGACCACGGCATCCAGATAGATGCATACGCCAGCCAGGGCTACCAGCGCGACCAGACCAAGCTTGACTGCCCAGCCGGACAGGCGGCGCCAGTCAAAGGTCTTGCGCTTGCGGGAACGAGAGGATCGGGGTCGCTTCATGGCGGCGCATTATACGCACTTGCCCGGTGGCCGACAGCGGCCTGCCAGCGCTTCGTCAGCTGGGGTTCAAGGACGCCCCTTCCCGGTGTCGCGGCTTGCGTGGACCGCCCTGGCAGCGATAATGCCGCCATCCATTCCCTACAAGGACCGCCCGTGAGCCAGCTCCTGATTTCCGCCCTGCAGAACCCGGCGCTCTATCCCCATCCCACCTCGGCGTTCCGGGTCATCGAAACCCATATTTCCTGGGTCGTGCTGACCGGCGAGGTTGCCTACAAGATCAAGAAGCCGGTGAATTTCGGTTTCCTCGACTTCACCGACTTGGAGGCCCGCGGCCACTTCTGCCGCGAGGAGCTGCGCCTCAACCAGCGCCTGACCCGCGATCTCTACCAGGACGTGGTGGCCATCACCGGCAGCGAAAGCGCTCCAGAGCTGGGCGGCAGCGGTCCGGTGATCGAATACGCCCTGCGCATGCGCGAATTCCCCCAGAGCCAGCTGCTCAGCGAGGTGCAGCAGCGCGGCGAGCTGACCGAGGCGCACATCGACGCCCTGGCCGCACAGATCGCCCGCTTCCACCTGGCCGCACCCCAGGTTGGGACCGAGCATCCGCTGTGCACCCCGGACGCCGCCATGGCGCCGGTCCGGCAGAATTTCGAGCAGATCCGCGTCATGCTCGGCGAGGCGGCCGACCTCCAGCAGCTCGACCAGCTGGAAGCCTGGGCCGAGGCCAGCTACGCGCGCCTGCTGCCGCTGTTCGAGGCCCGCTGCCGTGACGGCTTCATCCGCGAATGCCATGGCGACATCCACTTGGCCAACGCCACCCTGTTCGACGGCGAGGTGGTGCTGTTCGACTGCATCGAATTCAACGAGCCCTTCCGCCTGACCGACACCATGGGCGATGCCGGCTTCCTAGCCATGGATCTGGAAGACCGCGGCCTCAAGGCCCTGAGCAACAGATTCGTCAATGCCTACTTCGAGGCGACCGGCGACTACAGCGGCCTCGCCCTGCTCGACTTCTACAAGGCCTATCGCGCCATGGTGCGCGCCAAGATCGCCCTGTTCCGCCTGGGCCAGGCCGAAGAGCCGGCGCTGCGGGCCGAGATCCTCGCCAGCTATCGCAGCTACACCGCCCTGGCCGAGGGCTACACCCAGGTGCCCCAGCCCTTCGCGGCGGTGATGCACGGGGTGTCGGGGATCGGCAAGAGCACCGTGGCCCTGGCCCTGGTCGAGGCGCTCGGCGCCATTCGCCTGAGATCCGATGTCGAGCGCCAGCGCCTCTATGCCGACAGCGACGAGGCCACCCGCTACAGCGCCGCAGCCGGCGAAGCCACCTATGCGCGCCTGCACGAGATCGGCGCCCAGGTGCTGGCGGCCGGTTATCCGCTGGTGCTCGACGCCACCTACCTCAAGCAGGCCCAGCGCGCCGCAGCCCAGGCCCTGGCCGAAGCCCAGGCCGCGCCCCTGCTGATCATCGACTGCCAGGCGGACGACGAACTCATCGCCCGCTGGCTGCAGGAGCGCCAGGCCGAGGGGACCGATCCTTCCGAAGCCACCCTCGCGGTGGTGGCCGCCCAGCGCCAGGCCCAGGATCCGCTCGCACCCGCCGAGCAGGATCGAGCGCTGGTGGTGGAGCTGGGTCACGCCGGACAGCTGGAGGCCCTGCCGGCTCGCCTGCTGCGCCGCCTGGGTCGCGCCCCGGCCTGACCACGACCTCCTGGGAGGCAGAACAAGCGTTCCGTCACAGCTCGTGGAGTTGTGGATTTACGGTCGCCGACGAGCGGCTTATCGTGCGACCCACGTCACAACCTCTGCGTAACAAGAAGGAATTGGCACCATGTACCTCATCGGCGATCAGCCTCCCTATGTCGATCAGTTGCGTCAGGCGCTGCAGGCCATTCCGGCGCGACTGGTCAGTGGTGTGGCGCCGAGTCGGCAGCCCCTGCAGCTGAGTCCCGCCGCCCTGCTGCAGGACTGGATGCGCAATGACGAGGTCTATCTGATCCAGCGCGGCCCGCTGCGGGTGGTCCTGGATCAGCGGGCGCTGTTCCAGCTTGGCGAGGGCGACCTGATCGGCCTGGGGCGCACCCTGGATCTGCCGACCCTCAATTATGAGAGCGAGGCCGACGTGCAGGTGCTGCCCTATGACCGCGAGACCTTTCTCGCGGCGGCGACCGCCACCCCGGCCCAGCGCGATGCCCTGCTGAGGTACATGCTGGGCCAGCAATCGCTGCTGGCCCAGGCGCTGATCCGGCTCAAGCCGCCGGTTACCCAGCCGGCCACCGGCTTTCGCCGCTATGCCGCCGGCGAGGTCATCATCCGCCAGGGCGATTCCGCCGAGCATGTCTTCGTCATCACCGAAGGCCATGCCGAGGCCTGGGTGGATGGCTGCAAGGTCGGCGAGGTCTGCCAGGACGAGATCGTCGGCGCCCTGGCGGTGTTCACCCATACGCCGCGTACCGCCAGCGTCATCGCCAAGACCGTCTGCACCGTGCTGGTGATCCCCCAGGATCAGTTCGTCTCGCTGATGGAGACCACCCCGCGCATCGCCCACAGCCTGATCGAGAACATGGCGCGCCATATCGACACCCTGAACAAGGAAGTCACCCGCCTGCGAGGCGCCGCGGAGCGACCTTCCAACAGTAATTAAGAAATATTCTCGAATACGCTTGACGATGGAATGAGAATTGTTATTATTCAACTCAGCCGGTCGCGAGATCGGTCGATAACTGAAGGTCCAGCAGTTGGTCTTTCGGGTTATCTCCTCATCAGGCTAATCACGGTTTTGGACCCGGCTCTGCCGGGTCTTTTTTTGTCCGGAATCCGGCGCTAGCGCCGATCCAGCACGGCGGCCACGGCATCGACCGGCCGCTCCTCCCCCAGGCCATAGGCCCGCTGCAGGTGCTGGGCAGCCCGCGCCGCGCTCTGGGCGTCGCCGGCATGGATCACCCCCAGGGGCCGGCTCTCGTCGACCCACTCGCCGGGCAGTGCCAGGCCGGCCAGACCCACCGCCGGATCCACCTCATCCTCCGGACGTTGCCGTCCGCCACCCAGTTCGACCACCAGCAGACCGAGGGTGCGGGTATCCACCTGCCGCACCCAGCCCGGGCGGGCCGGATGGACGGCGCGCACCACCGGAGCCCGGGGCAGATGCTGCCAGGGCCGCTCGATCAGGTCGGACGGGCCGCCCAGGGCCAGGTTCATCGCCGCGAAACGCGCCAGGGCGGCGCCGCTCTGCCAGGCCTCCAGCACCAGGCGCTCGGCGGTGGCGGCATCCCTGGCCAGTCCGGCCAGTTGCAGCGTTTCCTCGGCCAGGGCCTGGATCACCTGCCAGAGGCGCTCGCTGCGCACCTCGCCCGCCAGCAGGGCGATAGCCTCCTCCACCTCCAGGGCGTTGCCGGCGCTGCGCGCCAGGGGCTGGCCCATGTCGGTGACCAGGGCGCGGGTCCGGACCCCGGCGGCTTCGGCGACCTCGACGATGCTGTCGGCCAGGCGCAGCGCCGCGTCGCGCTCGGCCATGAAGGCGCCGCCGCCGGTCTTGACGTCCATGACCAGCACGTCCAGGCCGGCGGCCAGCTTCTTGGCCAGGATGGAGGCGGTGATCAGATCCACCGATTCCACCGTGGCGGTGACATCGCGGATGGCATAGAGGCGGCGATCGGCCGGGGCCAGATCGGCGTCCGGACCGACGATGGCGCACCCCACCTCGGCCACCACCTGGCGAAAGCGCGCCAGGCCAGGCCGGATGCGATAGCCGGGGATGCTCTCCAGCTTGTCGAGGGTGCCGCCGGTATGGCCCAGACCACGTCCGGAAATCATCGGCACATGGCAGCCACAGGCGGCGAGCAGCGGTGCCAGCACCAGGCTGGTGAGATCGCCCACGCCGCCGGTGGAATGCTTGTCCACCACCGGCCCGGGCAGGTCCCAGCGCAGCACCTGGCCGCTGTCGCGCATGGCCAGGGTCAGGGCGGTACGCTCCGCGGCGGTCATGCCGCGCAGCAGAGTGGCCATGGCGAAGGCGGCGATCTGGCCTTCGCTGAGGCTGTCATCGACGATGCCGCGGACCAGTCGCTGGAGATCCGCAGTCGAGAGTTCCAGGCCATCGCGCTTCTGGCGGATCACCTCCTGGGCAAGCCACATGGGCGGACTCCTTAGAAGTCGTCGAAGGCGCCAGGCAGCAGCTCGGCCAGGGTCCAGGTGCGGGTACGGCCGGGTTCGCTGCCGCTGCAGACGATGGTCGCGTCGGGCGCCATCAGTTCCAGCAGCACCTGGCGACAGGCGCCACAGGGACTGATCAGGGGAACGCCCGGCGCATGGATGGCCATGGCGGTGAAGCTGCGCGGCGGCAGGCCCCGGCTGATGGCGGCGAACAAGGCGCTGCGCTCGGCGCAGTTGGTCAGGCCGTAGGAGATGTTTTCCACGTTGCAGCCATGGATGACCTCGCCCTCGGCGGTCAGCAGGGCGGCGCCCACGGGAAATTCCGAATGCGGACAGTAGGCGCGCTCGGCTGCCGCGACCGCTTGCGGAAGCAGTGCGGCCAGGTGCGCAGGCAGGTTGGTGCTCATGACAGTCTCCAGATCAGAATTGATAACCCACCCCCGCATAGTAGCCCCAGCCGTTGGAACGGCCCTCGAAGTCACCCTCGCCAAAATTCAGCTCGGTGCCGTCGCGCCAGTTGCCGCCGTTGTGGAAATGCCGCGCAGCGAACATGAAGCGCAGGTGGGTGAAGGCATAGAGCAGCACGTTGGTGGACACGGTGGCATTGGCCGTACGTCCCGGCGCGTCGCCCAGCTTGGAGCCGAAATCGAAGTTGGTGAAGCCGACATAGGTCAGGGAGGCGCCGTTGTCTAACTTGGCCAGCGGCCAGATGTACTTGAGCTGGGCCCGATAGCCGTCCCAGGAATTCTCGTTGGCGGCGCCATAGTTTTGCCACTGGCGGCGACCGTAGAGGTTGGCGGACAGCAGCACCGGGCTATGGGTCTCGATGTCGGTGCCGAAGCCGGCATAGAGGGTGTTCTGCCGACTGGCCCGGCTGCTGCCGTGGTCGTAGATCCAGTCGAAGGCCAGGTACCACTCCTTGAACGGCCCGAAGGCCAGCGAGCGACCACTGAGCTGATCGATGGAAATCCGCGGTTCGTGCTCCATGAACAGGGGCGAACCGCGGTCCCAGACACCGGAGTCATGGCTGTTGCCGATGCCCAGCACCCTGGGCACGTCGATGTAGCCATAGAGTTCGAAGGGGCCCTTGCGGCCGAAGTATTCGTACTCCAGATAGACGTCGTCCACGGGCTGCGGGCCGAAGCTGATGTCCTTGCTGCCGATCAGGGTCAGATCCTGGTTGTACCAGGACGACAGATAGGGCGAGCGATTGTCCGTCTGTTGCGCGGCGGGACTGGCGGTCTCGCCCTGGGCGCTGTCGGTGGCGACGGCGGGGGCGGCCAGCAGCTGGGCGCTGCAGCAGAACAGGAGCGGTAGCGCGCCGAAGCGCACGCGACGGAGGCGGGAAAACGTCATGAGGAGGATTCCTGAGCGAAAGCCTTGAGAAGCCGCGAACAACCCGTGGCGGCGAGGCAGGCGCACGCCACGGTCATCCGCTGTTACGTTTTGGCGCACCCAGGCCAGCGGTGCACCATAAAGTGGACCGAGTGGTCCAATCGGCATCGACCTAGAGGCCGATAAAGAAGCCGGCCAGGGCCGCGCTCATCAGGTTGGCCAGGGTACCGCCGAGCATGGCGCGCAGACCCAGCTGAGCCAGTTCGTGACGCCGCTGGGGGGCGATGCCGCCCAGGCCGCCGAGCTGGATGGCGATGGAAGAGAGATTGGCGAAGCCGCAGAGGGCGAAGGTGACGATGACCTGGGTGTGCGCCGAGAGCGGCTGGACGCCCGCCGCCGCCGACTTGACCGGGTCCAGGTAGGTCGAGAGGTCGGCATAGGCGACAAATTCGTTGAGCACCAGCTTCTGGCCGATGAAGCCACCGGCCTGCACCGCCTCGTTCCAGGGCACGCCGATGAGGAAGGCCACCGGCGCCAGCAGATAGCCCAGCACCAGCTGCATGCTCAGTTGCGGCACGCCGAACCAGGCGCCGCACCAGCCGAGGATGCCGTTGAGCAGGGCGATCAGGGCGATGAAGGCCAGCAGCATGGCACCGACCGCCAGGGCGATGCGCAGGCCGACCTGGGCGCCTTCGGCAGCTGCGTCTATGACGTTGGCCGGACGCTCCTCCCCTTCGCCCAGGGTCTTCATGGCCTGGTCGCGCGGCTGTTCGGTCTCCGGCTCCATCAGCTTGGCCATCAGCAGTCCGCCCGGGGCGGCCATGAAGCTGGCGGCGATCAGATACTTGAGTTCCACACCCATGCCGGCGTAGCCCAGCAGCACCGAACCGGCCACCGCGGCGAATCCGCCAACCATGATGGCGAACAGCTCCGAGCGGGTGAGATCGGCGATGAAGGGCCGCACCACCAGCGGCATTTCCGACTGTCCGAGAAACAGGGTCGCGGTGACCGTGGTGGACTCCACCCGACTGGTGCCGAGCAGGGCGTGCAGCGCTCCGCCCACCAGGCGGATGATCCAGCCCATGATGCCCAGGTAGTAGAGCACCGCGATCAGGCTGCCGAAGAAGACGATCAGGGGCAGCACCCGCACGGCGAAGACGAAGCCACCGTTACCGAAGTACTCGAACATCCTGGGTCCGGCGAGACCGCCGAAGAGGAACTCGATGCCCTTGTCGGCATAGAGCTGCAGCGAAGAGACGGCGCCGGAGACGCTGCCGAGCACCTGCTGGCCCCAGGGAATGTAGAGGACGAAGAGGCCGAGCCCCGCCTGCAACAGAAAGGCCGCGAGCACGGTACGCACGCGAATGGCGCGCCGCTGGCGGGAAAAGAGGATGGCGATGGCCACCAGCAACAGCATGCCCAACACAGAGATCATCAAAGGACTCCTGACAGGATCGCCCGATAGCGGCGATCGATGGGCGATATCCGTAAGCAAGGCGCCTGCCAGATCCTGTCTGGGCGATCAGCTTTTTGCGACTGCCTAGTCAGCGAGGCGCAGCGGTCGGTCCAGTTGCAGACCCGCGGGCGAGAGCCGTGCCCCATAAGCCAGCACCTGCACACCCTGACGACGGGCTTCGCCCACGGCCAGGGCATAGGCGGCATCGATTTCCGCGGCCGGACGTACCGCCTCGATGCCGTCGAGCAAGACGCAATAGAGCAGCACGGCCCGCTCGCCGGCCGCGGCCAGGGCCGCCAGCTCGCGCAGATGGCGGGCCCCACGGGTGGTCACGGCATCGGGAAAGGCGGCGATCGCGGTGTCGGCAAAGCCCAGGGTGACGCTCTTGACCTCCAGGTACAGCGGCCCCGCGGGATACTCCAGGCGAAAATCGGCGCGACTGTTCTCCAGCCCGTAGGCCACCTCCCGGCGCAGGGCGGTGAAGCCGGCCAGTTCGGGAATGCCACCGGCCAGCAAGGCCTCCTCCACCAGGCGATTGGCACGGGCGGTATTGATGCAGGCCAGGCGGCCATGGTCCGTCTCGACCAGCTCCCAGGTGCCGGGCAGCTTGCGCTTGGGACCACTGGCGCGGCTGAACCAGACGCGGGCGCCCGCCGGCTGGCAGTGGAGCATGGAGCCGGTATTGGGGCAGTGCAGGGTCAGCACCTCGCCGCTGGCGGTCTCGATGTCGGCGAGAAAACGCTTGTAGCGGCGCAGCAGGCGACCCTCTTCCAGGGGTGGCTCGAATCTCACCGGGCGCTCCAGCGCTGCAATCCCTGGGCGATGCGGGCGACGGCCTCTTCCAGGCGCGGCAGCGACTGGGTGTAGGCGAAGCGCACATGTGTGTCGGCGCGGTGGCGACCGAAATCCAGGCCGGGGGTGATGGCGACGTGCTCGGTCTCCAGCAGGAACTGGCAGAAGGCATAGGCGTCGCCGCCAAAGGCGGCGATGTCGGCATAGAGGTAGAAGGCGCCCTGGGGCTCGACGGCGATCTCAAAGCCCAGGTCGCGCAGCGCCGGCAGCAGGTAGTCGCGGCGGCGGGCGAATTCGGCGCGACGCTCCTCGAAGATGGCCATGGCTTCCGGCGTGAAACAGGCCAGGGCCGCCTGCTGGGCCACGGTGGAGGCGCTGATGTAGAGATTCTGCGCCAGCTTTTCCAGCTCCGGCACGGCGGCGCGCGGCGCCACCAGCCAGCCGAGGCGCCAGCCGGTCATGCCGAAGTACTTGGAGAAGCTGTTGAGCACGAAGGCCGAGTCGTCCACCTCCAGCACGCTGGGGGCATCCAGGCCATAGGTCAGGCCGTGGTAGATCTCGTCCACCACCAGGTGACCGCCGCGCGCCCTGAGGGCGGCCGACAGCCCGGCGAGTTCGTCGCGATCCAGCAGGGTACCGGTCGGATTGGCCGGCGAGGCCACCAGGGCACCGACGCTGTCCGCTTGCCAGTGCCGCTCGACCAGCTCGGGGGTGAGCTGGTAGCGGGTGTCGGCGCCGACCGGGATCAGCTGGGCCGCGCCTTCCACCAGGCGCAGGAAGTGTCTATTGCAGGGATAGCCGGGATCGGCCAGCAGCCAGTGACGCCCGGGATCGACCAGCAGGGCGCTGGCCAGCAGCAGGGCGCCCGAGCCGCCGGGGGTGATCAACACCCGCTCCGGATCCAGATCGACGCCGTAGCGCTCGCCATAGAAGGCGGCGATGGCGCGGCGCAACTCCGGCAGGCCGCGGGCCGCAGTGTAGCGGGTCTGACCGGCCGCCAGCGCGGCCTGGCCGGCCGCGACCACCGGGGCGGCGGTGGTGAAATCGGGCTCGCCGATCTCCAGGTGGATGACGTCGTGCCCGGCGGCCTGGAGCTGGTTGGCACGCTCCAGCAGGGCCATCACATGGAAGGGCTCGATGGCCTGGCTGCGTGCGCTGTAGGAATTGGACATGGACAGGGTCCGAACTTGTGGCGAAGGCGGGATTCTAACCAAGGCTTCGCAGACCGGCATCCGCCGCGTCGGCAAGGAGCGGGAGGCCAGTAGTAGCGCCCCCTGGAAGCTTCTGGTAAGTTCGCCGGCTTGCATCCGCAGGGCGACTGGCCAGTCGAGAACATATTCAGCCTGGCGTCGGCATTGCGCGGGACGCCATCGGCAGCCACAGACCCCGGGCGTTCCAACATGGAGAGGCCTGGAAACGCATCCAGCCTGTGGACAGGATCAGCGAAAGTGAGAGGGTCAATCATGCCCAGCGAAGCAAATCAGCAGAACAATCATCTGGCCCGTGGCTACGAACCCTACCAGCCTGCCAAGGGCGAGGAATACATGAGTGAGCGCATGCGCGCCCACTTCACCGGCATTCTGAACAAGTGGAAGCAGGAACTGCGCGAAGAAGTCGATCGCACCGTGCACCACATGAAGGAAGAAGCGGCCAACTTCGCCGACCCGGCCGACCGCGCAACCCAGGAAGAGGAATTCAGCCTGGAACTGCGTGCCCGCGACCGCGAGCGCAAGCTGATCAAGAAGATCGACGAGACGCTGCAGCTGATCGAAGACAACGAATACGGCTGGTGCGACTCCTGCGGCGTGGAAATCGGTATCCGTCGCCTGGAAGCCCGTCCGACCGCCAGCCTGTGCATCGACTGCAAGACCCTGGCCGAGATCCGCGAGAAGCAGACCGGGACCTGAGTCCTGCTGCCTCACCGACGAGGGCGCTACGGCGCCCTTTGTTCTTTCCAGACTTCGGTCTTTCCGGGATGAGCTATGTCCAGGCGCCCCTATGTCGGCCGTTTCGCCCCCACGCCCAGCGGCTATCTGCACTTCGGCTCGCTGGTCGCCGCCCTCGCCTCCTACCTGGATGCCCGCGCCGCGGGCGGGCAGTGGCTGGTGCGCATGGAAGACCTGGACCCCCCGCGTGAGGTCCCCGGCGCCCAGGCGGCCATCCTCACCACCCTGGAGGCCTACGGCTTCGAATGGGACGGCCCGGTGCTGCGCCAAAGCGAGCGCCTGGACGCCTATCGCGCGGTCATCGCGCAGTGGCTGGCCAGCGGCCTGGCCTATGCCTGCGACTGCTCGCGCAAGCAGCTCGAAGGCAGTGGCGGCCTCTACCCCGGCTACTGCCGCGATCGCGGCCTGCCGGCGACGGACGCCGCCATCCGCATCCGCGTCCCTGAGCTGGACTACCGCTTTGTCGACCGGGTGCAGGGCGAATTCCGCCAGCACCTGGGGCGCGAAGTGGGCGACTTCGTCATCCAGCGTCGCGACGGCCTGATCGCCTATCAACTGGCGGTGGTGATGGACGATGCCCTGCAGGGCATGACCGACGTGGTGCGGGGTGCCGACCTGCTGGACTCGACGCCGCGCCAGCTCTATCTGCAGGAATTGCTCGGCCATCCGGCGCCACGCTATCTGCACGTGCCGCTGCTGATCCAGCCCGATGGCCACAAGCTGGGCAAGAGTTACCGCTCGCCGCCGCTGCCACCCGAACAGGCCGGGGCCCTGCTGGTGCGCGCCCTGCGCACCCTGGGCCAGCCGACGCAGGCGGAACTGGCCCGGGAAACCCCGGCCAGGGTACTGGCCTGGGGCGTCGCCCACTGGGATGCCGCGCTGATCCCGCGGATGCCGCACCTGGCCGAAGCCCGATTGCCGGACTAGTAGTTGGGCCAGAGGCCAGGCGTGGCCAGTTCCAGCAGATGTCCGTCCGGATCGCGGAAATACAGGCTGATCGCGCCACGCGGCCAGCGGGTGCGTTCTTCGATGGCGACCCCGGCAGCCACCAGGTGTGCGGCCCAGGCTTCCAGCTCATCCGCCGCGACGGCCAGGGCCAGGTGCTGACAGCCCTGGGCGCCATGGGGCGGAATGCAGCCGCCCGGCAGCCTGACCGGTCGTTCGGTAGTACCCCGCTGAAACAGCAACAGGACGCTGGCCCCCACCGCATAGGCGGCCAGGCGCTCGTCGGCGAACATCGGCGTGAGCCCCAGCAGCTCTTCATAGAAGCGCCGGGCCCGGGGCAGATCGGCGACATAGAGCGCGGTTTCCAGCACGGCGGCGAGACGGGGCCTGGTCATCGGCGAACTCCGGCGGGGAAAGAAGCCTTCACGGTAGAGGCCTCCCTCTCCGGGGTACAGCGCTTTTGCATTACCATGGCGCCATCGCCGTTCGGGAACCGCGCATGTACATCTACCGGCTGGTCCTGCTCCTCGTGGTAGGCATCTATCTGTTCTCCCCCGCCATCATGGATTGGTGGATCGCTCCCAGCGGCGCCTGGTATCGCCCCTACCTGCTGTGGCTCATCCTCATCGTGGTGACCTTTATCCTGCAGAGCCAGCGCGATGCCGACGAGCTTTAGTCTGTCCCAACTGGTGCTGATCAGCGCCGGTTACCTGCTGATCTTCTTTGGCGTCGCCTGGATGACCGAGAAGGGCTGGGTGCCGCGCCGGCTGGTGCGCCATCCGCTGATCTACACCCTGTCGCTGGGCGTCTACGCCAGCGCCTGGGCCTTCTATGGCACCGTCGGCCTGGCCTACGACTACGGCTACGGCTTTCTCGCCTACTACCTGGGCCTGTGCGGCGCCTTTCTGCTGGCGCCGGTGCTGCTCTATCCCATCCTGCGCCTGACCCGCGCCTACCAGCTGGCGTCCCTGGCCGATCTCTTCGCCTTCCGCTTCCGCAGCACCTGGGCCGGCGCCCTCACCAGCCTGGGCATGCTGATCGCCGTGCTGCCGCTGCTGGCGCTGCAGATCCAGGCGGTGGCCACCAGCACCGGCATCCTGGTGCAGGCCCGCGCCCAGGACGCCCCGGCGCTGGGCTTCTGCCTGCTGATCACCCTGTTCGCCATGCTCTTCGGCGCGCGCCAGATCAATTCCAAGGAACGCCACGAGGGCCTGGTGGTGGCCATCGCCTTCGAATCCCTGGTCAAGCTGCTGGCCCTGGGCATCGTCGGTGGCGTCACCCTCTATACCGTGTTCGGCGGCCCCAACGGCCTGGAGACCTGGCTGCAGCAGAACCAGAGCGCCCTCTCCACCCTGCACACCCCGCTGCAGGAAGGTCCCTGGCGGATCCTGCTGCTGGTGTTCTTTGCCGCGGCCATCGTCACCCCGCACATGTACCACATGGCCTTTACCGAGAATCTCAGTCCTCAGGCGCTGGTCAGCGCCAGCTGGGGCCTGCCGCTGTTCCTGCTGCTGATCAGCCTGGCGGTGCCGCCGATTCTCTGGGGTGGCCTGGCGCTGGGTTCGCCGACGCCGCCGGAGTACTTCACCCTGGGCGTGGGCCTGGCGCTGGACAATCCGCTGCTGGCGCTGGTGGCCTTCGTCGGCGGGCTGTCGGCGGCCAGCGGCCTGATCATCGTGGTGACCATGGCGCTGTCGGGCATGCTGCTCAACCACATCGTGCTGCCGCTCTACCAGCCGCCCACCGACGGCAACATCTATCGCTGGCTGCGCATGACCCGACGCATGCTGATCGCCGCCATCATCCTGGGCAGCTACGGCTTCTATCGCCTGCTGCAGGGCCATGGCGATCTCTCCAGCCTGGGCATCGTCTCCTTTGTCGCCACCGTGCAATTCCTGCCCGGCGCGCTGTCGGTGCTCTACTGGCAGACGGCCAATCGCAAGGGCTTCATCGCCGGCCTGCTGTGCGGCCTGGGCCTGTGGTTCCTGAGCATGCTCATGCCGCTGGTGGCCGACATCAATCCGCTGCACATCGGCGTCTTCAGCTATCGCATCAGCGCCAGCAACTGGCACCTCGCGGCCGTGGCCTCGCTCACCGTCAACGTGCTGGTGTTCGCCCTGGTCTCGCTCTTCACCGAGGCCAGCGAAGAAGAGAAGAGCGCCGCCGAGGCCTGCGCGGTGGACAACGTCCGCCGTCCGCAACGCCGCGAACTGGCGGCCAGCTCGCCCCAGGACTTCGCCGCCCAGCTGGCCAAGCCGCTGGGCGCCAAGACCGCGCAGAAGGAAGTCGAGCGCGCCCTGGCCGATCTGCTGCTGCCCTATGACGAACGGCGCCCCTATGCCCTGCGCCGGTTGCGCGATCGCATCGAGGCCAACCTCTCGGGCCTGATGGGTCCGCGGGTCGCCCAGGACATCGTCGAGACCTTTCTGCCGTTCAAGGCGGAAAGCGAGGCCTATGCCACCGAAGACATCCACTTCATCGAGAATCGCCTGGAAGACTACCAGTCACGCCTGACGGGCTTGGCCGCCGAACTGGACGCCCTGCGCCGCTATCACCGCCAGACCCTGCAGGAGTTGCCCATGGGCGTCTGCTCCCTGGCGCGTGACCGCGAGATCCTCATGTGGAACCGCGCCATGGAAGAACTCACCGGCATCGACGGCGCCCGGGTGGTGGGTTCGCGCCTGAGCGCCCTGCCCGATCCCTGGCAGGACCTGTTCGAGCGCTTTCTCGCCGAACCGGCGCAGCAGCACCTCTACAAACAGCGGCTGCCCCAGGAACACGAGCAGCGCTGGCTCAACCTGCACAAGGCGACCATCGACGAACCCCTGGCGGTGGGCAGCAACGGCACGGTGCTGGTGGTGGAAGACATCAGCGAGACCCAGCTGCTGGAAGACCGCCTGATCCACTCCGAGCGCCTGGCCTCCATCGGCCGGCTGGCCGCGGGCGTCGCCCACGAGATCGGCAACCCGGTCACCGGCATCGCCTGCCTGGCGCAGAATCTGCGCGAGGAGCGCGAGGCGGACGAGGAGATCGACGAGATCAGCAGCCAGATCATCGAGCAGACCCGGCGCATCACCCGCATCGTCCAGTCGCTGATGAGTTTCGCCCATGCCGGCGGTCGCCAGCAGGCCCACGAGCCGGTGTGCGTGGCCGAGGCGGCCCAGGAGGCCATCGCCCTGCTCTCGCTCAATCGTCAGAGCGTGGACGTCGACTTCTTCAATCTCTGCGATCCCGACCACCTGGTGCAGGGCGATCCCCAGCGGCTGGTGCAGGTGATGATCAACCTGCTGTCCAACGCCCGGGACGCCTCGCCGCCCGGCGCGCCGATCCGGGTGCGCAGCGAGGCCCAGGGCCAGACCGTGACCCTGAGCGTCGAGGACGAGGGCAGCGGCATTCCCAAGGCCATCGTCAGCCGGCTGTTCGAACCCTTCTTCACCACCAAGGATCCGGGCAAGGGGACGGGGCTTGGCTTGGCGCTGGTCTATTCCATCGTAGAAGAGCATTATGGTCAGATAATGATCGATAGTCCTACCGACCCCGTGACCGGCCAGGGTACCCGCATCCGGGTACTGCTGCCGCGCTATCTCGGGTTGCCGGAGGCGCCGTGACGGAGCCATCCGCCTGCTGGATGGATCTGCTAAAGCATTCGGAAGTCCAGACGACCGCGACAAGACACGCTGCCTGGCGTGGGTCGTCCTGCCTTCCCGTAAGAGAGCGCACTTGATGGCCCATATCCTGATTGTCGAAGACGAGAAGATCATCCGTTCGGCGCTGCGCCGCCTGCTGGAGCGCAACCAGTTCCGCGTCAGCGAAGCCGGCTCCGTGCAGGAAGCCCAGGATCTCTACGATGTCTCGAGCTTCGATCTCGTCATCAGCGATCTGCGTCTGCCCGGCGCCCCCGGTACCGAGATGATCGATCTCGCCAAGGGCAAGCCGGTGCTGATCATGACCAGCTACGCCAGCCTGAGATCGGCGGTCGACTCCATGAAGCAGGGCGCGGTGGACTACATCGCCAAGCCCTTCGATCACGACGAGATGCTGCAGGCCGTGGCGCGCATCCTGGTGGAGCGCGAGCAGCGCCAGCCGGCGGCCGCCGTCGAGGAAAGCGTCGCGCCGCCGCCGGCCACCGGCGAGATCGGCATCATCGGCAACTGCGCGCCGATGCAGGACCTGTTCGGCAAGATCCGCAAGGTCGCCCCCACCGATTCCACCGTGCTCATCCAGGGCGAGTCGGGCACCGGCAAGGAACTGGTGGCGCGGGCGCTGCACAACCTGTCGCGCCGGGCCAAGGCGCCGCTGATCTCGGTCAACTGCGCGGCCATTCCCGAAACCCTGATCGAATCCGAACTCTTCGGCCACGAGAAGGGCGCCTTCACCGGCGCCAGCGCCAGCCGTACCGGCCTGGTGGAAGCGGCCGACGGCGGCACCCTGTTTCTCGACGAGATCGGCGAATTGCCGCTGGAAGCCCAGGCGCGCCTCTTGCGCGTGCTGCAGGAAGGCGAGATCCGCCGGGTCGGCTCGGTGCAGTCGCAAAAGGTCGATGTGCGCCTGATCGCCGCGACCCACCGGGATCTCAAGGGCCTGGCCAAGATCGGCCAGTTCCGCGAAGACCTCTTCTATCGCCTCAACGTCATCTCCCTGCGCCTGCCGGCCCTGCGCGAGCGCGGTGGCGACGTCATGGAGATCGCCCGGGTGTTCCTCGCCCGTCAGTCCGCGCGCATGAGTCGCCCGGGACTCAAGTTCGGCGCCGAAGCCGAGGCCGCCATCCGCCACTACAGCTGGCCGGGCAACGTGCGCGAGCTGGAGAACGCCATCGAGCGCTCGGTGATCCTCAGCGAAGGCCAGGAGATCAACGCCGACCAGCTGGGCATCGACGTCGAGCTCGGCGAGCTGGAGCTGGCCGACAGCTACCTGGATCCGCTGCCCAGTGCGGGCCTGGGGAACGGCAATGGCGCCCACGAGCCCACCGAGGACCTCTCGCTGGAGGACTACTTCCAGCACTTCGTGCTCGAGCACCAGGATCACATGACCGAGACCGAACTGGCCCGCAAGCTCGGCGTCAGCCGCAAGTGTCTGTGGGAACGTCGGCAGCGCCTGGGCATTCCGCGGCGCAAGGCCAGCGCCAGCAGCGACGCCAGCTGATCCACGGCGGGACGCGACAGCCCTGCACGTCCCGCGGTAACACCCTCCCGCCTCGCCTCCCCATCCTTTGCAATGTGTTACCGCCGTAACAGGAGGCGGGTTCAGCGGTAACGAAAATCTCCCTGTAGCCACCAGGCAAAAAGGCTACATTTTTCGTAAGCCACTGAAATAAAAGGATTTTCCAAAACTGGCACGGCATCTGCTTTATGTTCTGGCACAAGAACAATAAAAACGTACCCCCTCCATAACAAAAACAAGACGTAGCGACTCCAGCACAATAAGAACAAGCAGGCGGAGGCGTAGCTAACTGATCATTTTGGAGAAGAGTCGTCTTGCGGGATGGTCCCGCGATGTCAGGCCAGAGAACAACAAAACTGCCTCGAGGCAGCACCCGTACCAGGCAGAGCAGGAATGATCCTGACGGCATCAGCTTCCAAAGTAATCCGTTTGCTCTTGGCTCTAGACTTCAGAGCCCTTCCGGCGGCCGGTAACCGCACGGGACAGACCACACAAGAAAAACAAGAGGTCTGGATAGACAATAAAAACAAAGCACGTACCACTTTGGGGGGGAGCTTCGGCTCCCCCAGTGCCTTTGACAGCCTCCCCTCCCTCGTTCAAGATCCCCTCCTTATCTATTGCGCAACGGCTCCCGCTGTGGTCCAGATTGCGTATAGCCGTCTCTCCGAACAGAAACTCGCATGCTGAAGAAGCTGATCCAGACCCTGCGCTCGCCCCTGCGGCGTACTCCGCCCGCGCCTGCCTTGCCCATCGAACTGCCCCGCAGTCAGCATGCGCTGGAACGAGAGCGCATCAGTCGCTACGCCCTGAGCGTCGTCGACCGGCTGGAAAAGGCGGGTTATCAGGCCTACCTGGTGGGCGGTTGCGTCCGGGACCTGCTGCTGGGCTTCGAGCCCAAGGACTTCGACGTCGCCACCAGCGCCACGCCCGAGCAGGTGCGGGCCGAATTCCGCAATGCGCGGGTCATCGGGCGGCGCTTCAAGCTGGTCCACGTGCATTTCGGCCGCGAGATCATCGAGGTCGCGACCTTCCGCGCCAATCACCCCACCGGGGATGCCGAGGACGAGACCCAGGGCTCGCGCCATGAAAGCGGCCGGATCCTGCGCGACAACATCTATGGCAACCAGGAACAGGATGCCCAGCGGCGCGACTTCACCATCAACGCGCTCTACTACGACGCCAGTGGCGAACGCATCCTCGACTACGCCAACGGCACCCAGGACATCCGCCTGCGGCAGATCCGGTTGATCGGCGATCCGGAGCAGCGCTACCTGGAAGACCCGGTGCGGATGCTGCGCGCCGTGCGCTTCGCCGCCAAGCTGGATTTCGAGATCGAAGCCGCCACCGCCGAACCCATCAGCCGCCTGGCGCCGCTGCTGCGGGACATCCCGGCACCGCGGCTGTTCGACGAGGTCATCAAGCTGCTGCTGGGTGGCAAGGCCGAGCGCACCTTCGAGCTGCTCTGCCAGTACGGCCTGTTCGCCCCGCTGTTTCCGGCCAGTGGCGAAGCCCTGGAACGCGATCCCGAGTACGCCGGCAGTCTGATCCGCCAGGCCCTGGCCAATACCGATGCGCGCATCCGCGAAGGCAAGCCGGTCACCCCGGCCTTCCTGTTCGCCGCCCTGCTCTGGCCGGCCTTGCCCGAACGCGTCCGTCATCATCAGGATCTCGGCCTGCCGCCGATTCCGGCCATGCAGGAAGCCGCCCACGACCTTACCCAGCAGCAGTGCCAGCGCACCGCCGTCCCCAAGCGTTTCACCATGCCCATGCGCGAGATCTGGGACATGCAGGAACGCCTGCCGCGCCGGCAGGGCAAGCGCGCCGATCAGTTGCTGGAGAATCCGCGCTTTCGCGCCGGCTACGACTTCCTGCTGCTGCGCGAGAGCGCCGGCGAGGAAACTGGTGGCCTGGGCGACTGGTGGACCCGCTACCAGGAGGTCGGCGACAGCCAGCGGCGCGAGATGATCAAGAACCTCAGCCGCGACGAAGGCGCACCAGCCAAGCGGCGCCGCCGTGGCGGCAGCAATCGCAAGCGGCGCACCTCGGATGCGCCCACCGCCGGCGACGAATGATGGAAAGGGTCTATCTCGGTCTGGGCAGCAACCTGGCCGAGCCGCGGCGCCAGCTGGACGCGGCCCTCGAGGCCCTGGCCCGGCTGCCCCTCAGTGAGCTGGTGGCGGTCTCCGCCTTCTATGCCAGCGATCCCCTGGGACCGCCCGACCAGCCGCGCTACGTCAACGCCGTCGCCGCCCTGGACACCGGGCTCGAGCCCCTGGCGCTGCTCGACGCCACCCAGGCCATCGAGCAGCAGCAGGGCCGCGTGCGCAAGGACGAACGCTGGGGTCCGCGCACCCTGGACATCGACATCCTGCTGTTTGGCGAGCGCCTGATCGACGAGCCGCGCCTGCAGGTGCCGCACTACCACCTCCAGGCCCGTGCCTTCGTCCTCTATCCGCTGGCCGATCTCGCCCCCGCGCTGCACCTGCCCGATGGCCGCCGCTTGCCGGACCTGCTGTCCGCCTGCCCTTTCGAAGGCCTGGAGCGGCTGCTACCGTCGTCATCCACGCGGTAACACAGCCGTAACACCGAGCATTGACTTGTGCCGGATGCGCCGGGACTATAGCAGCCGTTTGCGCGCGGTCACCCCGCGCCCGCGGCGCCCAGACAATAACCATAGCGCCGTCCCACGAGGACCTCTTGCATGCCTGATATCAGCCTCACGACCCTTCAGGGGCTCAAGCAGCGCGGCGAAAAGATCGCCATGCTGACCGCCTACGATGCCACTTTCGCCCAGGCCGCCAGTCAGGCCGGCGTCGAGATGCTGCTCATCGGCGATTCCCTCGGCATGGTGCTGCAGGGTCATGACAGCACCCTGCCGGTGACCCTCGACGACATGGTCTACCACACCGCCTGCGTCAAGCGCGGCCACGCGGGTGCCTTCATCGTCGCCGACCTGTCGTTCATGACCTATGCCACCCTGGAGCAGACCCTGACCAGCGCCGGTCGCCTGATGCAGGCGGGTGCGCAGATGGTCAAGCTCGAGGGCGATGCCTGGCTGGCCGAACCCATTCGCCGCCTGGCCGCCAATGGCGTGCCGGTCTGCGCCCACCTGGGCCTGACGCCCCAGTCGGTCAACGTCTTCGGCGGCTTCAAGGTACAAGGCCGCGATCCGGCCCGAGCGCAGCAGTTGCGCGAGGCGGCGCGCGAGCTGGAGGAAGCCGGCGCGGCCATGCTGCTGCTGGAATGCGTGCCTTCGGCGCTGGCCGAGGAAATCACCCGGGCCGCCCGGGTGCCGGTGATCGGCATCGGCGCCGGGGCCGCCACCGATGGCCAGGTACTGGTGCTGCACGACATGCTCGGCCTGGCCCTGCGCGGGCGCACGCCGAAATTCGTGCGCAACTTCATGGCCGGTCAGGACAGCATCCAGGCTGCCCTGGCGGCCTATGTCGCTGCCGTCAAGGACGGCAGCTTTCCCGCTCCCGAACACGGATTCTCCGCATGAAAACGGTCCATAGCGTCCGCGAACTGCGCGCCGCCGTCGCCGCCGCGCGCCGCCAGGGCCTGCGCATCGGCCTGGTGCCCACCATGGGCAATCTGCACGCCGGGCATATCGCCCTGGTCGACACCGCGCGGCGTCACGCCGACTTCGTGGTGGCGAGCATCTTCGTCAATCCGCTGCAATTCGGCCCCAGCGAGGATCTCGACACCTATCCGCGCACCCTGGCGGAAGACAGCCGCCAGCTGAACGAGGCCCACTGCGACCTGCTGTTCGCACCGGCGGTGGCCGAGATGTATCCCAATGGCATGGACGGCCTGACCCGGGTAAATGTCCCCGTGGTGTCCGAAGGCCTGTGCGGTGCGCGCCGGCCCGGGCATTTCGAAGGCGTGGCCACGGTGGTCACCAAGTTGTTCCAGATGGCGCAACCGGACGTGGCGGTGTTTGGCGAAAAGGACTATCAGCAGCTGGCGGTGATCCGCAAGCTGGTGCAGGACCTGGACATGCCCATCGAGATCGTCGCCCAGCCCACGGTGCGGGCCACCGACGGCCTGGCGCTGTCGTCGCGTAATGGCTATCTCGATGACCATCAGCGGGCCAGTGCGCCCTGCCTGTACAGCCTGCTCAGGCGGCTTGCCGATCAGCTCGCCGCCGGCGCCGCGGTCGAGCCGACCCTCGCCGCCGGTGTCGCCGAATTGCAAGCTCAGGGGCTCAAGGTCGACTATCTGGAATTGCGCGAGCAGCTGAGTCTGCAACCGGCCGGCCCGGACACCGCCGCCCTGGTCCTGCTGGTAGCGGCCTACCTCGGCCAGACCCGCCTGATCGACAATCTGAGCTTTCGCCGCAGGGCCCGAGTGTGACGCAACCGAAGGTTAGCTCACCCGACCCTGCCTGAACCCTGGAAGCCCGGAACATCCCGGGCTTTTTCATGCTCGAAGCGCGGCGCCAAGACCGGCGTCTCGCGGTCACCGACTTTCTCTTGCAAGCCAGCGGCTTGTGGGGCACAACAGCAAACAAGAGCCACCAAGGAAAAGCCTAGCCATGGAGTACTATCAACACCCCCTCGACGTGACCCAGCTCGCCTCCTGGAAAGCCCTGCAGGAACACCGCAAGGCCATGCAGAACTTCCGCATGCGCGATGCCTTCGCTGCCGATCCGCAGCGCTTCTCGCAGTTCTCCCTGAACACCAGCGGTCTGTTCCTCGACTACTCCAAGAACCTCATCACCGAGCAGACCCGTGACCTGCTGGTGAATTTGGCCCGGGAAGCGGGCCTGGAAGGGGCCATCCATACCCTGTTCGACGGCGCCTACGTCAACTCCTCCGAACACCGCCCCGCCCTGCACACCGCGCTGCGCCGCCCGGTCGGCGACAGTGTCCGGATCGACGGCCAGGACATCATGCCCGAGGTGCATCGGGTCCTGAACCAGATGACCCAGCTGGTCACCCGCATCCACAACGGCCTCTGGCGCGGCTACACCGAGAAGCCGATCACCGACGTGGTCAACATCGGCATCGGTGGCTCCTTCCTGGGTCCGCAACTGGTCTCCGAGGCGCTGGTGCCCTTCACCCAGCGCGGCGTGCGTTGCCACTACCTGGCCAACATCGACGGCAGCGAATTCCGCGAGGTGACCTCCAAGCTCGCCGCCGACACCACCCTGTTCATCGTCTCCTCCAAGTCCTTCGGCACCCTGGAGACCCTGAAGAACGCCCAGGCCGCCCGCGCCTGGTGCCTGGCCCAGGGCTGCCCGGAGCCGGAGCTGCACAAGCATTTCATCGCCGTCTCCAGCAACGTCAAGGTGGCGGTGGAATTCGGCATCGCCGAAGAAAACATCTTCCCGATGTGGGACTGGGTCGGCGGTCGCTATTCGCTGTGGTCGGCCATCGGCCTGCCCATCGCCCTGGCCATCGGCATGTCCAACTTCAAGGACCTGCTGGCCGGCGCCTACGCCATGGACCAGCACTTCACCAGCGCCCCCTTCGAAGAGAACATGCCGGTGCTGCTGGGCCTGCTCGGGGTCTGGTACGGCAACTTCTGGGGCGCGACCAGTCACGCCATCCTGCCCTACGACCACCACCTGCGTAACTTCGTGAAGCACCTGCAGCAGCTGGACATGGAATCCAACGGCAAGAGCGTGCGTCAGGACGGCTCGCCAGTGAGCGTCGAGACCGGCCCGGTGATCTGGGGCGGCGTCGGCTGCAACGGTCAGCACGCCTACCACCAGCTGCTGCACCAGGGCACCCAGCTGATCCCCGGCGACTTCATCGTGCCGGTGGTGAGCCACAACCCGGTGGCCGATCACCAGCAGTGGCTGTATGCCAACTGCCTGTCGCAGAGCCAGGCGCTGATGCTGGGCAAGACCCGCGAGGAAGCCGAGGCCGAGCTGCGCGAGAAGGGCCTGGGCGAAGCCGAGATCGCCAAGCTGGCGCCGCACAAGGTGATTCCGGGCAACCGCCCGAGCAACACCCTGGTGCTGGAGCGCATCTCGCCGCGGCGCCTGGGTGCGCTGGTGGCCCTGTACGAGCACAAGGTGTTCGTGCAGAGCGTCATCTGGGGCATCAACTGCTTCGACCAGTGGGGCGTCGAGCTGGGCAAGGAGCTGGGCAAGGACGTCTACCAGCACATCATCGGCCGCAGCGAAGGCAAGGCCGACGACGGTTCCACCCAGGGCCTGATCGACTACTTCCGCGGTCGTCATCGCGGCTGATCGTCTCCGGTCCGTTCCGAAAGGCGCCGCTCTGCGGCGCTTTTTCGTTTTGTCGCCTCGCTGAACCCCGGCAGGGCATCCGCGGCCTAAACTAGGAGCACAACAACACCAAGAAGGAGCCGGCCATGAGCCAACGCTACCCCGTGCCCGAGAGCCTGAGTGCCCGTACCCACCTCGACGAAGCCCGCTATCGCGAGCTCTACCAGCGCTCGGTGGAGCAGCCGGAACGCTTCTGGAGCGAACAGGCCAGCGCCCTGCTCGACTGGTCGCGCACCTGGGACGAAGTCCACAGCGGCGATATGCGCAAGGGCCAGACCCGCTGGTTCAGCGGCGGCCAGCTCAACGTCGCCTACAACTGCATCGATCGTCACCTGGCGGCCCGGGCCGAGCAGACCGCCATCCTCTGGGAGGGCGACGATCCCGCCGACAGCCAGGCCATCAGCTATCGCCAGTTGTACGAGCAGGTCAGCCGCCTGGCCAACGTGCTCAAGGAGCGCGGGGTCAAGAAGGGCGACCGCGTCTGCCTCTACATGCCGATGATCCCCGAGGCGGCCTACGCCATGCTCGCCTGCGCTCGCATCGGCGCGGTGCATTCGGTGGTGTTCGGCGGCTTCTCGCCCGAGGCGCTGCGCGACCGCATCCTCGATTCCGACTGCCGGGTGGTGATCACCGCTGACGAAGGCGTGCGCGGGGGCAAGCGCGTCCCGCTCAAGGCCAATGTCGACAAGGCCCTGGCCAAGTGCCCGGAGGTCCATACCGTGGTCATGGTCGAGCGCACCGGCACCGCCGTGGCCCGCCAGGAGGGGCGCGACCTGCCCTATGCCCAGGCGGTGGCCGCGGCTTCACCCGACTGCCCGCCGGAGCCCATGGATGCCGAGGATCCGCTGTTCATCCTCTACACCTCCGGCTCCACCGGCAAACCCAAGGGCGTGCTGCACACCACCGGCGGCTACCTGCTGGGCGCCACCCTGAGCTTCAAGTACCTGTTCGACTATCACGAGGGCCAGGTCTTCTGGTGCACCGCCGATGTCGGCTGGGTCACCGGCCACAGCTATATCGTCTACGGCCCCCTGGCCAATGGCGCCACCACCCTGATGTTCGAAGGGGTACCGAGCTATCCCGATGCCAGTCGCTTCTGGCAGGTGGTGGACAAGCACCAGGTCAACATCTTCTACACCGCCCCCACCGCCCTGCGCGCACTGATGCGCGAAGGCGACGGCCCGGTACAGCGCACCTCGCGCAAGAGCCTGCAGCTGCTGGGCAGCGTCGGCGAGCCGATCAATCCCGAGGCCTGGGAGTGGTATCACCGGGTGGTGGGCGAAGGGCGCTGCCCCATCGTCGACACCTGGTGGCAGACCGAGACCGGCAGCATCCTCATCGCCCCGCCACCCGGCGCCCTGGCGCTGAAGCCGGGTTCGGCCACCCTGCCCTTCTTTGGCGTCCAGCCGGTGCTGCTGGACGAGCAGGGCCAGGAAATCGACGGGCCCGGCAGCGGCGTGCTGGCGATCAAGTCCAGTTGGCCCAGCCAGATCCGCACCGTCTATGGCGACCACCAGCGCCTGATCGACACCTATTTCAGCGCCTACCCGGGTTACTACTTCACCGGTGACGGGGCGCGCCGGGACGAAGACGGCTACTTCTGGATCACCGGGCGGGTCGACGACGTGCTCAACGTCTCCGGCCACCGCATCGGTACCGCCGAGGTGGAAAGCGTACTCACCGAGCATGCGGACGTGGCCGAGGCGGCGGTGGTGGGCTGCCCTCACGAGGTCAAGGGCCAGGCGGTCTATGCCTTCGTCACCACCAAGGGCGGGGTGACGCCGAGCGACGAACTCAAGGCGCGGCTGCGTCAGCAGGTGGCCGACGAGATCGGCAGCTTCGCCAAGCCGGAATTCCTGCAATGGGCGCCGGCGCTGCCCAAGACCCGCTCCGGCAAGATCATGAGACGCATCCTGCGCAAGATCGCCTGCGACGAGCTGGACAGCCTGGGCGATACCTCGACCCTGGCCGATCCGTCGGTGGTCGACAGCCTGATCGACGCCCGCCTCAATCGCGCCCCGCAAGGCTAGCCGGGGACCCAAAGAAAAGCCCCGCCTAGGCGGGGCTTTTTACTGCTGCCAGCCTTAGTGGGCGGCTTGCATGCGGTGCTTCAGGTCACGCATGCGATCATGGGTCGCACGGGCCTTTTCCAGCTGGCTGCGCAGGTTGGCCTGGGCATCCGGGGTGGCGTGTTCGTTGACGGCACGCTCCAGCGCGTGCAGCAGGCGGTCTTCCTGCTCTTCCAGTTCGCTGACGTAGGTGACCTCTTCCTTCTCCTTGCTGGCAAAGGAGGTTTTGACGTCGGTGTAGTACTTGCGGAAGCTGCCGGCAAAGGTGCCTTGCTCGGCGGGCTTTTCACCGGCGGCCGATACCTGGCTGCTCAGGGCGCTGATGATCTCGGCCTTGCTCTGGGCGATCTCGGTGAACAGGGCCTTCAATTCGGGGTTCTTCACTTCGGTGAGGGCGTGCTCGTAGAAATTCTTGCCGTCACGGGCGATCTCGATCAGATCGTTGAGGGTTTCGGTCGTGCTGGTCATGGCAGTTCTCCGGGGCGAAGGGCAAGGGGTGATGACGGCGCCAGGCGCCGCCATCGTGCCGGGTATAGGCAGGCGTCGTTACTGAGCCGCTTTCAGAGCGTCAGCCGATACGGCCTTCACGCCCTTGATGGCCTTGGCTTCTTTGATCGCCAGGTCGCGCTGGGCTTCGGTCGCCACGGTGCCGGACAGGGACACGACGCCCTTGTTGGTCTCGACCTTGATGGCAGTGCCCTTGATGTGTTCGTCGGCCAGGAACGATGCCTTCACCTTGCTGGTGATCCAGGTGTCGGACGCGGCTTCTTCGGTCTTGTCCACGGTGTTGTTGGCGGCCAGGGTCATGTTCTGGCTGGTGGCAGCAAAGGCACCGCCGGCCAGCGGCAGGCTCAGTACGGAAGCGGTGACGGCAGCGAGGGCAAAGGTACCGAAAGTCTTTTTCATGAGATGACTCCTGTTTTCCTTGGTTGTACTGCGCCCAGGTCCTGGCAGCAGCGACCTAGATGTAGAGCGCAACGGCTGCGCCGAATTCCGAGACTTGTTAAAGACATTAAAAATCAATGACTTATATCAATCAGACAGGAGTGACGGGCGGGCAAAATGCAATTGCCAGGCGAATGGGTCTGGTAATTTGCACGAGGTCAGACGACTCTTGAGCCCGAGCTTGGACACGTTGTCGTCCAGGATGCCGAAGCCGATAAAGATGGACGAAAGAAGTAGGTTTCCAGGTGACCCGACCCGAACTGCCGCACCTTTATCCGGTCAATGCTCAATTGAACCCGACACCTGCGATCGGGCCTTGAGGATCCGGGATGCGGCCTCTCTCTCCTGCGCGCATTGCCCTGGTTTATCTGTTGCTGAGCGCCCTCTGGGTGATCGGCAGCGATGGGCTGCTGTATCTGCTGCTCAGCGATCAGGACAGTGTCCACCTGTGGCACACCCTGAAGGGCCTGGCCTTCATGAGTCTGCTGTCGCTGGTGCTCTATGGCCTGCTGCGACGCCAGGCCAGCTATCGTGAAGGCTTCATCGAAGAGCTGCAGAACCAGCGCGCCACCCAGGACTTCGTCCAACGGCTGACCAATACCGGTGACTGGCAACTGCTCGACGATGGCCGCCTGCTCTGCTCCGAACGCACCCTGGTGATGCTGCACCAGCCCAAGGGCAGCGATCCGCTGGATTTCGCCACCATCGCCGCCTGCGCCCGCGCCGATGACCGCGACCATGTGCACAGCATGCTCGAGCGTCTGCAGCACATGCAGGGCCCGCTGAATTTCTCCGCCCACTTCGACGACGGCCAGGGCAGCTGGCGCTGGCTCAATTGGCAGAGCGACTTCGACGAAGCCGGCATCACCCGCGGCGCCCTGGTCGACATCACCAGCCACAAGCTGGCCGAACAGGCGCTGCAGGACAGCCAGCGACGCTATCGCGAGCTGGTCCAGCACCTGCCACTGGTGGTGTTCGCCAGCGACCAACGCGGCCGCTGGCAATTTCTCAATCCGGCCTGGGAAGCCCTGACCGGCCAACCCGCCACCCAACCCCTCAACCATCCCCTGGATCAGGCCTTCCATCCCCAGGACGGCGCCCGACTACGCCAACTGGTGGCGGAATTCGCCGCAGGTCAACGCCTGCACTGGAACGGCGTGGTGCGGTTGCGGCTGTCGGTGGAGAGTCATCGCTGGATGCAGATGGAGCTGCGCGCCGGCCTCGATGGCGAGATCCAGGGCACCCTGACCGACATCCATCACGACTACCAGGCGCAGCAACTGCAGCAGGCCCGCAGCGACGTCCTCGACGACCTGCTCACCGGCCTGCCGCTGGCGGAGATCCAGCAGGGCATCGCCTTGCGGCTGGAGCGCATCTACCCGGAGATGCGCGTCGCCCTGCTGCTGGCCGACCAGGGCGAACATCTGCGGGTCGCTGCGGCGCCCAGTCTGCCACCCGCTTTCCAGGCAGCGCTGGAGAGCGTGCCGCGCAGTCGCCATGACCAGGGCTGCTGCAGCGCCGTCGCCGCCAATGCCCCGGTGTTCACCGTCGATGTCGAACTGGATCCGGCCTGGCAGCCGCTGTTGCCGGCCGCCCAGGCAGCCGGCATTCGCGGCGCCTGGGCCCTACCGCTACAAGATGAGCAGCAACGCGCCGTGGGCGCCCTGGGCATCTACTACGGCGAGGCGCGACTGCCCGAGACGGAAACCCAGGCGCTGATCACCGAATTCACCCGCCTGGCAGTGCTGGCCATCCGGCAGCAGCGCGTGGTCCAGGCGCAACGCGCCAGCGAGGCGCGCTACCGTGGCATCTTCGAGCAGGCCTATACCGGCATCATGCTCAGCGACCTGGAGGGTCGCTGGCTGAGCGTCAACCACCACTTCTGCCAGATGCTTGGCTACTCGCAACCGGAGTTGCTGCAAAAGGACACCGCCTCGGTGACCCATCCGGACGAACGCGCCCTGGGCGTCACCCTGCGCAAACAACTGGTCGACTCCGGCCAGGACCGCTACACCCTGGAAAAACGCTATCTGCATCGCAGTGGCCAGCCGGTCTGGGCGAACGTCACCACCCGCCTGATCCGCGATGACCAGGGCGTGCCCCAGTACTTCATCAGCACCGCCCAGGACATCACCCTGCGCAAGCAGCAGGAAGAAAGCCTGCGCCAGGCCGCGGCCATGTTCCAGAACAGTCGCGATGGCCTGCTGCTGCTCGACGAGCGCCGCTGGATCCTGGCGGTGAATCCGGCCTTCGCCCGCCTGCTGGGCACCCAGGAAGGCACCCTGCTCGGCCAGCGCCTGGGCCTGCCCGGTGGCGGTCGCCAGGACCAGCGCTTTTATCGCGACCTCTGGCGCACCGTGCGCCGCGAGGGCCGCTGGGAAGGCGAATTGCTCTGGCCGCGCCTGGACGGCAGCACCTTTCCGGCCTGGACCACCATCGACACCCTCTACCCCCGGGAAACCCGGCAGTACACGGTCACCGTCAGCGACACCACCCGCCTGCGCGAGAGCGAGGCGCGCCTGAGTCATCTGGCGCATCATGATCCGCTGACCGACCTGCCCAATCGCCTGCTGGCGCGCACCCACCTGGAACACGCCCTGGCCCTGGCCGAGCCCCAGGAATACCTGGTCGCCGTGCTGATCCTCGACTTCGATTACTTCCGCACGGTCAACGAAAGCCATGGCCATGCCCTGGGCGATGAACTGCTGGTGGAATTCGCCGCCCGGCTACGCGCCCTGCTCAGCGAGGACATCACCCTGGCGCGCATCGGTGGCGACGAGTACCTGGTCATCATCGAGCGGCTGGATCGACCCGAATTCGCCGCCCAGATCGCCCAGGCCATGCTCGGCAAGCTGGAACAGCCCTTCCACCTCGGCGAACACGACATCTATCTCAACGCCAGCATCGGCATCAGCCTCTTTCCCGACGATGGCGCCACCGCCGATGACCTCATCCGCAATGCCGACACGGCCATGCACCAGGCCAAGGATCAGGGCCGCGACACCTTCCGCTTCTATACCCAGGCCCTTACCGAGCAGTCGCGCCGGCGGCTGAACCTGGAGTCGCGGCTGCGTACGGCGCTCAAGCGCGGCGACTTCGTCCTCTACTACCAGCCGCTGATGAGCGTCAGCACCGCCCAGACCATTGGCGTGGAAGCCCTGGTGCGCTGGCGGGATCCGGAGCTGGGTCTCATCCCGCCCACCGAATTCATTCCGCTGGCCGAGGAAACCGGGCTCATCGTGCCCCTGGGCGACTGGATCATCGAGAGCGCCTGCCAGCAGATGCACAGCTGGCTGGCCCAGGGCCTGGAACTGGAAACCCTGGCGATCAACATCTCGCCCCGGCAATTCGCCAAGCGCGACCTGGCCAGCACCATTTCCCGCGCCCTGGCGCGCAGTCGCCTGCCGGCCGAGCACCTGGAACTGGAGATCACCGAAGGTACCCTGATGGGCAATGTCGAGGAGGCGCTGCTGTCCCTGGCGACCCTCAAGACCCTGGGGGTGCGCATCGCCGTGGACGACTTCGGCACCGGCTATTCCTCGCTGGCCTATCTGCGCCGCTTTCCGCTGGACAAGCTCAAGATCGACCAGAGCTTCATGCACGAATTGCGCAGTGACAGCGGTACCCACAGCAGCCAGGCCATCGCCGCGGCCATCGTCGCCCTAGGCCAGGGTCTGGACCTGGACGTCCTGGCCGAAGGGGTGGAAACCACCGAACAGTGGGACATCCTGCGTAAGCTGGGCTGTCAGCAATGCCAAGGCTTCCTGTTCAGCCCACCGCTGCCACCGGAGGAGTTCGAGGTCTGGTACGCCGAACGGCAGAAGGCGCGCGCCTAGCGCCCTGACCGACGAATGTCACTGTACTGTAATCAAAACCGCTCTAGACTCGGGCTTCCACTTTTCGTCTGTCCCCGAGGGTATCAGCATGAAGATCGTGGTTCGTCCCCTGCGCAAGTCCACCACCAGTGCCTGGCAGGTCTGCATCGACAAGCAGGCCATCACCTTTCTCAGCGAAGCCGATGCCCGCAGCTATGTCGCGACGCTGGAGGCGCGCATCGCCGCACCCCATCCATTGCCCCTACGCGAAGCTGCGACAGTCCTGGCCGCGCCGCTCTAGGCTTCACGCCGCCCTGACCGCTGGTCTTGCGGATCAACCTGGCATCGCCCGTTCAGCGGCGGGCCAGGGCGATTCAAGGCGCCGCTTGCGCGAACAATTGGCTAGGCAGCTATCGAACATGTAACTTTTGCGGCGTCCGCCCCATCCTACCTCTAGGCCCTGCGTTCGCAGGGGCTCGCTGTCTGATGGATCTGGAACGCCCATGCTTGAACTCGCTGCTGCCTTCATCTGCTTCACCTCCCTGCTCACCTACCTCAATTACCGCTTCGTCGGCCTGCCGCCGACCATCGGCGTCATGGTCATCGCCCTGATCTTTTCGGTCGGTCTGCAGAGTCTGTCCTGGCTGGGCTTTCCCGGTCTGGAACACCGCATCGGCGAACTCCTCGGGCAGATCGACTTCAACGATCTGCTGATGAACTGGATGCTCGGCTTCCTGCTATTCGCTGGCGCCCTGCACGTCAATCTCAAGGACCTGCGCGACTACAAATGGGCCATCGGCGGTCTGGCCACCCTCGGGGTGATCATCTCGACGGTGCTGATCGGCTATCTCAGCCACTGGATCTTCGGCTGGCTGGGCTGGCACGTCGACCTTCTCTACTGCCTGATCTTCGGCGCCCTGATCTCCCCGACCGATCCCATCGCCGTGCTCGGCATCCTGCGCTCGGCCGGGGCGCCCAAGTCGCTGGAGACCACCATCGTCGGCGAGGCGCTGTTCAATGACGGCGTGGCCGTGGTGGTCTATTCGGTGCTACTGGGGGTGATCCAGCTGGGCGAGACGCCTACGGTCAACGCAGCGCTCTGGCTGTTTGTCGAGGAAGCCGGCGGCGGCATCCTGTTCGGCCTGCTGATCGGCTTCGTCTGCTACTGGCTGATGCTGAGCATCGAGCAGCACCAGATCGAGGTGATGCTATCCCTGGCCCTGGTGATCGGCGGCTCGACCCTGGCCAGCCACCTGCACGTCTCGGGTCCCATCGCCATGGTGGTGGCCGGTCTGATCATCGGCAACCTGGGTCGTACCAAGGCCATGAACGACTTCACCCGACGCTACCTGGACGGCTTCTGGGAGTTGATCGACGAAATCCTCAACGCCCTGCTGTTCGCCCTGATCGGCATGGAGCTGCTGGTATTGCCCTTCAGCTGGACCCACCTGGGCGCGGCGCTGCTGGTGACCCTGGCGATCCTCTTCGCCCGCTGGATCAGCGTGGCGCCGGTGGTGCTGCTCAGCCCGCACTGGCGCAACATGACCCGGGGCACGGCGCGCATCCTCACCTGGGGCGCGCTGCGCGGCGGTGTCTCGGTGGCCCTGGCGCTGAGTCTGCCGGCCGGTCCGGAGCGGGATCTGATCCTGGCTCTCACCTACATCGTGGTGCTGGTCTCCATCCTCGGCCAGGGCCTGACCATCGGCCGGGTGGTCAAGAGCGTCACCGGCGGCGCCCCGGTCGCGCGCGACGAACACCACTGACCCCAAAACGAGAGAACCCCGCCGTGGCGGGGTTCTCTGCGCAACAGCCGAGCGATCAGCGCGGCAGGTTGCGGCCGGAGAAGATCTCGCGCATCTCGTGCTTGAGACGCTGGGTGATCTGCTGACGCTGCTCGGACGAGAGGCTGCGGGAGGCGTCGCCGAACAGATAGTTGTCCAGTTCGAATTCCTTGAGCAGCATCTTGGTGTGGAACAGGTTGTCCTGGTACACGTTCACGTCGGTCATCTGGTAGGCCGCGCGGGTGTCTTCGGACAGGTAGTTCTGGATCGAATTGATCTCGTGGTCGATGAAGTGCTTGCGCCCTTCGATGTCGCGGGTGAAGCCGCGCACCCGGTAGTCCACGGTGACGATGTCCGAGTCGAACTGGTGGATCAGGTAATTCAGGGCCTTGAGCGGAGAGATCACGCCACAGGTGGAGACGTCGATATCGACGCGGAAGGTGGCGATGCCGTCGTCCGGATGGATCTCCGGATAGGTGTGCACCGTGATGTGGCTCTTGTCCAGGTGGCCGAGAATGGTCTCGCGCAGCGGACCGGGCGACTCCTCGATCTGGCTCTCGGTCGGCTCGACCGGTTGCTCGGAGATCAGGATGGTCACGCTGGCACCCTGGGGATCGTAATCCTGGCGGGCGATGTTGAGGATGTTGGCCCCGATGATGTCGACCACGTCGGTCAGGATCTGGGTCAGACGCTCGGCGTCGTATTCCTCGTCGATGTACTGGACATAGGCCTGTTGATCTTCCGACGTCTCGGCGTAGCAGATGTCGTAGATGTTGAAGCTCAAGGTCTTGGTCAGGTTATTGAAACCATGGAGCCTGAGTTTGCTTTTCACGGTGGTAAAGCTCCCGTCGTGCGGTCTCTGACCGCGGTCCTGAATGCCCGTCAGTTGCGGATTGCGCAAGCTGCGTAGGGCGGCGAACACCTCTTCGCGATGGCGATTGGCTGTGCTTTCGGGGCCCTTGCCCCTTAAGAGCGGCGCATTATGCAGATCGGCAGCGGTTGGGGCCAGAGTCTGCCGGGCCCAGGTGATGAATTGATGTCGGCGGGAGGGAGACGAGGCGGACAGCGACGCCCGGGCGGGCGTCGCGGGCGGGGGTCAGGCGAGGTCGACGAGTTCGTAGCTGTGGCTGATCTCGACGCCGGCGCGGCCGAGCATGATGGAGGCCGAGCAGTACTTTTCCGCCGACAGCTCGATGGCGCGCTTGACCTGGGCTTCCTTGAGGCCGCGGCCCTTGACCACAAACTTCAGGTGGATGCGGGTGAACACCTTGGGCTCGGTGTCGGCGCGGTCGGCTTCGAGAAAGGCCTCGCAGCTCTCCACCGGTTGCCGCGCCTTGCGCAGGATGCTGACCACGTCGTAGCTGGCGCAACCGCCCAGGCCGATCAGCACGGTTTCCATCGGCCGTACGCCGAGGTTGCGCCCGCCGCTTTCCGGCGGGCCATCCATGACCACCACATGGCCGCTGCCGGATTCACCGAGGAACATGGCCTCGCCTGCCCACTGGATGCGCGCTTTCATCGCTTTCGTCCTACTTATATATACAAATGGTGATCAGCTTAACATGCTGGATGGCGTAAACTGGTAAGCAGTGAAGGGTTATTCAGCTCGCATTTAAGCTGCGCATGTTCTTATCCGGTCTTTGAATTGGAACCGGCGCAGCCTGTGCATGCACCGGTTCGGACATCGGTGCCCCCGACTCAGGTTAGCTTTCAACCTCAGGAATCAGCATGGCCGCTATCATCCCACCCGCGAAGTTACAGCACATCGACAAGCTGCTAGCGCATTGCTCGCGTCGCCGTTACACGGCAAAAACCACCATCATCTACGCTGGCGACAACAGCGAAAGCCTGTTCTTCATCCTCAAGGGTTCGGTGACCATCCTCATCGAAGACGATGAAGGCCGCGAAATGATCATCGCCTATCTCAACGCCGGAGACTTCTTCGGCGAGATGGGGCTGTTCTCCAAGGAAGGCAGCGAGCCCGAGCGCAGCGCCTGGGTCCGCGCCCGCACCGAGTGCGAAGTCGCCGAGATCAGCTACAGCCAGTTCCGCGAACTGAGTCAGCAGGATCCGGACATGCTGTTCTCCCTGGGTCGCCAGATGGCCGAGCGCCTGCGCCAGACCACCCGCAAGGTCGGCGACCTGGCCTTCCTCGACGTCACCGGTCGCGTGGCCCGCACCCTGCTCGACCTGTGCAAGCAGCCCGATGCCATGACCCACCCGGACGGCATGCAGATCAAGATCACCCGCCAGGAGATCGGCCGCATCGTCGGTTGCTCCCGCGAGATGGTCGGTCGGGTCCTTAAGTCCCTCGAAGAACAGGGTCTGGTCCACGTCAAGGGCAAGACCATGGTGGTGTTCGGCACCCGCTGAGCCCGTCCGCTAGCCCCTGCCTGCAGGCGGGGGCCACGGCCCCCGCCCGTCCAGAGCGTCAGCTCTCGACCTTGCGCGACACCTTTTCCACCCGCACCGTGGCCTTCCCGTCGACGGTCTTCTCTTCGCTCCCCTTGGCCTTGGGCTCACCCACGACGAAATGGAATTCTTCGCCGTGCTTGACCGCGCCATAGAGCACCGCCTTCTCGATCAGCTCGGTACCGCGCAGATGCCGCAGCATCAGCGGATCGCTGCGCAGATCGCGATAGAGCGCCAGGCACAGCAGCGCCATCACCACCACGAAGGGCAGCGAGACCACAATAGTCAGATTCTGCAGGCCGTTGAGCGCCGCGCCCGGATTGCCCGGGTCGCCGATGGCCAGCATGATCGCCGCCACCGCGCCGGTGAGGGCGCCCCAGAAGATCACCGTGCGCCGCGAGGGCTCGGTGGTACCGCGCTCGGACAGGGTCCCCATCACCAGGGAGGCGGCGTCGGCGCCGGAGACAAAGAAGATCGCCACCAGCACCATGACCAGCACCGAGGTCACCGAGACCCAGGGATAGCTGGCCAGCAGGTCGTAGAGGGCGAAGTTGCTGTTCACCGCGCCGTCGACCAGGGTGAAGGCGCCCTGGCGCATGGCATCGATGGCCGCGCCGCCAAAGATGACGAACCAGACCACGCTGACCAGACTCGGCACCAGCAGGACCCCGGTGACGAACTGGCGGATGGTGCGGCCGCGACTGATGCGGGCGATGAACATGCCGACGAAGGGTGTCCAGGAGATCCACCAGGCCCAGTAGAACACCGTCCAGCTGGACAGCCAGTTGCCCATGGCCTCGCCCCCGCTGGCACTGGTGCGCGCCATCATCTCCGGCAGCAGGTCGATGTAGTCGCCGATGGCGGTGGGCAGCAGGTTGAGCATGAGCAGGGTCGGACCGACGACGAAGACGAACACCGCCAGGGCCACCGCCAGCACCATGTTGGTGTTGGACAGCCACTGGATGCCCTTCTCGACCCCGGACACGGCGGAGATGACGAAGGCCACCGTCAGCACCGTGATGATGCTGATGTAGAGCATCTTTCCCGGTTGCTCGATCCAGCCGTTGTGCTCCAGGCCGCCGGCGATCTGCAGGGCGCCCAGGCCCAGGGAAGCGGCCGAGCCGAACAGGGTGGCGAAGATCGCCATCATGTCGATGACGCGGCCGAGGGGGCCGTTGGCGTGCTCGCCGATCAGCGGGCGGAAGGCCACCGAGATCAGCTGGCAGCGGCCGCGGCGATAGGTGCCATAGGCGATGGCCAGGCCGACCACGGCGTAGATGGCCCAGGGGTGCAGGGTCCAGTGGAAC
Source organism: Pseudomonas sp. PGPPP4 (assembly GCF_002256045.1). Classification (NCBI taxonomy): domain Bacteria; kingdom Pseudomonadati; phylum Pseudomonadota; class Gammaproteobacteria; order Pseudomonadales; family Pseudomonadaceae; genus Pseudomonas; species Pseudomonas sp. PGPPP4. Next base: position 35,689 of record NZ_NKID01000015.1, on the reverse strand, counting down.
AGCGTGGTCGCCATGGCCACCTGCAGGGCGGCGCTGCTCTGTCCCGCGGCGCCACCGGGCGGCGGATTGAGATAGTGCGACAGCGGCTCGGCGACGCCGAAGAACATCAGCCCGATCCCCATGCCGGCGCTGAACATCATCGCCACCCAGGAGAGGGTGCGGAATTCCGGTTGCTCGTCGTCGCGCCCCAGGGGGATCCGCCCATAGCGACTGGCGGCCAGCCAGATGACGAAGACCACGAAGCCGGTGGAGGTGAGCACGAACAGCCAGCCGAAATGGGTGATCACCCAGCCCTGGGCGGTCGAGGCGCTGCTGGCCAGACTGGCCTGGCTGACGAAGCCCCAGATCACGAAGGCCAGCGCGGCGATGCTGGTGACGCCGAAGACCACCCAGTCGGTGGTGCCGGCGAGTCGCCGATCCCGTCGCGCCTCCTCGGTCCGGGAAGGATCGGTGACGCTGATATCAAGTGTTTCGCTTTTTTCTTCCGTTGCCATGGTTCTCGCATGCCCTGGTTATGGATGGCCTGGTGCGGCGGAGTCCTGGCTCGTCCTGCGACGGCCAGCCGCCTCCGCGACTCGCCACGGTGCAACGAGTCGGAGGCCATTAACCGGGTTTATCCCTACAGAAACAAAGCCCTGCGTCGGCAGCGGGCACACGGAGGTCGTTCCCGCCGCCCGGGGTGGGCGCGAGTCGACCTGGATCACCCTGTGGAAAGAAAAAGGCCCCGGGGTGGTCCCCGGGGCCTCGTGCGGACGACCGAAACCTCAGGAGTCTCTGAGCGGGAAGCGGCGATCCGGGAAGAACAGACGCTGCAGCTCCTGGCCCGGTTCGTCGGCGCGCATGAAGGCTTCGCCGACCAGGAAGGCGCGCACCTCGTTGGTTTCCATCAGCTCCACGTCGGCGCGATTGAGAATGCCGCTCTCGGTGATCACCAGGCGATCCTGGGGGATGCGCGGCAAGAGATCGAGGGTGGCTTCCAGGCTGACCTCGAAGGTGTGCAGGTTGCGGTTGTTGACCCCCACCAGCGGGGTGTCCAGCACCGTCAGGGCGCGTTCCAGCTCGGCGCCGTCATGCACCTCGACCAGCACGTCCAGACCGACGTCCTTGGCCGTGGCGGCCAGTTCGCCCATCAGGCCGTCGTCCAGCGCCGCGACGATCAGCAGGATGCAATCGGCGCCAATGGCCCGGGCTTCCACCACCTGGATGGGATCGACGAGGAAGTCCTTGCGGATCACCGGCAGCTGGCAGGCGGCGCGCGCCTGCTGCAGATAGGCGTTGCCACCCTGGAAGAAGTCCACGTCGGTGAGCACGCTCAGGCAGGTGGCCCCGCCCAGGGCATAGCTGTGGGCGATCTCGGCCGGCACGAAATGTTCACGGATCACGCCCTTGCTCGGCGAGGCCTTCTTCACCTCGGCGATGATCGCCGCCTCCTTGCGCGCCACCTGGGCCTGCAGGGCGCGGGCGAAGCCGCGCGGGGCGTCGGCGGCACGGGCCTGGGCCTCGAGTTCGGCCAGGCTGGTCCGGGCCTTGAGCTGGGCGATTTCCTCGGCCTTGCGGGCCAGGATCTTCTGCAACACGGTTGGCACACTCACGGGCGACCCTCTTCGCGATAGACGGATGTGAAATGGGCGAGCTCGTCCAGCTTTTCCCGGGCCAGGCCGCTGTAGAGCGCGTCGTGGGCCAAGAGTACCCCTTCATGCAGGCTGTGGGCGAGATCCGCGGCGTAGAGCGCCGCGCCGGCGTTGAGCACGATCATGTCGGCGGCCTTTTGCCCGGCTTCGGTCTTGCGTCGGCCGAGGGCGTCGCGGATCAGCGCCAGGGAGGCCTCGGGGCCGTCCACCGTCAGGCCGACCAGGGTCTGGCTCTTGATGCCCAGATCCTCCGGCAGCACCTGGTATTCGCTGATGCTGCCGTCCTTGAGTTCGGCCACCTGGGTCGCCGCGGCCAGGCTGAATTCGTCCAGGCCGTCACGGGAGTGCACCACCAGCACGTGGTGGCTGCCCAGGCGCTGCAGCACCTCGGCCAGCGGCCGGCACAGCGCGGCACTGAACACCCCGACCACCTGGTGGCGCACGCCGGCCGGGTTGGTCAGAGGGCCGAGCATGTTGAACAGGGTGCGCAGCCCCAGGGAGCGACGCGGCCCGGCGGCATGGCGCATGGCGCTGTGGTGCGATTGGGCGAACATGAAGCCGACGCCCACCTGCTCGACGCAGCGAGCGATCTGCTCGGGCGTCAGCTCCAGGTAGATGCCCGCGGCCTCCAGCAGATCGGCACTGCCGCTCTTGCCGGATACCGCGCGATTGCCGTGCTTGGCCACCTTGCCGCCCGCCGCCGCGACCACGAACACCGAGGCCGAGGAGACGTTGAAGATGTTGGCGCCATCGCCGCCGGTGCCCACCACGTCGACCACGTGATCGAGGCTCGGCAGCACCACCGGGGTGGCCAGTTCGCGCATCACGCTGACCGCGCCGCAGATCTCGTCGATGGTCTCGCTCTTGATGCGCATGCCCATGAGGAAGGCACCGATCTGCGCCTCGTCGGCGCCACCGGTCATGATCTGGCGCATCACCGCCTGCATCTCGGCCACATTGAGGTCGAGTTGTCCGCTGATGCGATTCAGGGCCTGCTTGATGTCCATCTAGCGCCGTCCTCCCTGCTGCTGGAGAAAGTTGGCCAGCAGGTCGTGCCCATGCTCGGTGAGGATGGACTCGGGGTGGAACTGCACCCCCTCGATCATGAACTCGCGGTGCCGCAGGCCCATGATCTCGTCCATGCTGCCGTCCGGATGCTGGGTCCAGGCGGTGATCTCCAGGCACTCGGGCAGGGTCTCGCGCTTGACCACCAGCGAGTGGTAGCGGGTCACGGTGAAGGGATTGGGCAGGCCGGCGAAGACGCCTTCGCCGTTGTGGTAGACCGGGCTGGTCTTGCCGTGCATCGGCTCGCGCGCCCGCACCACCTCGCCGCCAAAGGCCTGGCCCAGGCTCTGGTGGCCCAGACAGACGCCCAGCACCGGCAGCTTGCCGGCGAAGCGCTCCAGGGTGGCCAGGGAGATGCCCGCCTCGTTGGGCGTGCAGGGACCGGGGGAGACGACGATGCGCTCCGGCGCCAGGTCGTCCAGCGCCTCGACCGGCACCTCGTCGTTGCGCACCACCTTGACCTCGGCGCCCAGCTCGCCCAGGTACTGCACCAGGTTGTAGGTAAAGGAATCGTAGTTATCGAGCATCAGCAGCATGGTGGATTCCTCAGACGGACTGTTCGGCAAGGGTGACGGCGCGGAACATCGCGCGACGCTTGTTGAGGGTCTCTTCCCACTCCGCCGCCGGCTGGGAGTCGGCGACGATGCCGCCGCCCGCCTGCACGTGCAGTTCGCCGTCCTTGATCACCGCGGTGCGGATGGCGATGGCGGTGTCCATGTTGCCGTTCCAGGCCAGGTAACCCACGGCGCCGCCGTAGATGCCGCGCTTGACCGGTTCCAGTTCGTCGATGATCTCCATGGCGCGGATCTTCGGCGCCCCGGACAGGGTGCCGGCCGGCAGGATGGCGCGCAGGGCGTCCATGGCGGAGAGCTCGGGCTTGAGCCGGCCGGTGACGTTGCTGACGATGTGCATCACGTTGGAATAACGCTCGATGACCATCTTCTCGGTCAGGGTCACGCTGCCGGTGGTGGAGACCCGGCCCACGTCGTTGCGGCCCAGGTCGATCAGCATCAGGTGCTCGGCCAGCTCCTTGGCATCGGCCAGCAGGTCGCGCTCGAGCGCCAGATCGGCTTCTTCGGTGGCACCACGTGGACGGGTCCCGGCGATGGGGCGCACGGTGATCTCGCCGTCTTCCACCCGCACCAGCACCTCGGGCGAACTGCCCACCACATGGAAGTCGCCGAAGTTGAAGAAATACATGTAGGGCGTGGGGTTGAAGCAGCGCAGCGCCCGATAGAGGTCGATGGGCGCAGCCTGGAAATCGATGGTCATGCGCTGCGAGGGCACCACCTGCATGCAGTCGCCGGCCAGGATGTAGTCCTTGATCCGCTCCACGGCGTTTTCATAGTCGGCACGGCTGTAGCTGGAGCGGAAGGCCGGTTCGCTGCCGCTGCCTACCGCGGCGAAGTCCAGGCCCAGGCGCGGGGCGATGGGCTGGCGAATGCGCTCGCGCAGCGCCGCGAGTCGGGCCTGGCCCTGCTCATAGGCGTTCGGCTGGCTCGGATCGACGAGCACGATGCAGTGCAGCTTGCCGGCCAGGTTGTCGAAGACCACAACTTCGTCCGAGACCATCAGCAGGATGTCCGGGGTGCCCAGCGGATCGGGATTGGGACTGGCGCCCAGGCGCTTCTCGACATAGCGCACGCAGTCATAGCCGAAGTAGCCCACCAAGCCGCCATCGAACTTGGGCAGATTGGGCACCACCGGCACGCGATAGCGGGCCTTGAAGGCCTCGACGAAGGCCAGCGGATCCTCGACGGTGGCCGCCTCGAGCTCTCGCTCGCCCTCGTGCACCGTGACCTCGTACCCGCGGGCACGCAGCAGGGTCCGGCAGGGCAAGCCGATGATCGAATAGCGGCCCCATTTCTCACCGCCCTGCACCGACTCCAGCAGATAGGAGTTGGGCGCATCGGCCAGCTTGAGATAGAGGGACAGCGGGGTGTCGAAGTCGGCCAGGGTTTCGAAGGCCAGGGGAATGCGGTTATAGCCTTGAGCGGCCAGGCGCAGGAAGTCGTCGCGGGTCATGATCAGCCTCGTGGCGAGGAAAACGAAAGGTCGGGTGCACAGCGTGCCGGTCTGATACCGGCAGGGACGAAATCAGGCGCGCCAGCGCCAACGGGCCAGGGCCTTGATGACTTTCATCCATGCTCGCGAGGAGCCTGTGCGGGTGACCACCACGATGCGATCTCTTGCTCTTGGGGCGGGGGTTGAAGGGCCACGTTAGCCTAGCCGGCGCGGCATGGCAACCGGCCGGCCACTTCGGCGGCTAGATGAACAGCTCGCGCAGATCGTCGACGACCAGATCCGGCTGCTCGCTGGCGATGGGCTCGCCATGGTTGTAGCCGTAGCTCAGGGCCACGCAGCGCACCCCGGCGGCCCGGGCGGCGCGGATGTCGTTGCGCGAATCGCCGATGAACAGGGCCTGGCCGGCCGCTACCCCCGCCTGCTGCATGACCCACAGCAAGCCCGCCGGATCGGGCTTCTGCTGCGGCAGGGTATCGCCGCCGACGATCCAGTCGAAGTCGCCCAGCCCCATGTCGGCCAAGAGCGGCGCGACGAAGCGTTCCGGCTTGTTGGTGATCACCGCCAGGCGCACGCCCAGGGTGCGCAGCAGCGCCAGGCTGTCCAGCACGCCGGGATAGACGCGGGTCAGGGCGTGACTGCCGCCATAGAGCGCCATGAACAGCGCCAGGGCCTCGTCGGCGGCGGCATCGTCCACCGCGTCATGCCGCATGTCATCCGCCAGTGCCCGGCGTACCAGTACCCGGGCGCCATTGCCGATCCACAGCCGCACCTTGTCCAGCCCCGCCGGCGCGCGGCCCAGGCGTTCGAGCATGGCGTCCACCGCTGCGGCCAGGTCCGGCGCCGAATCCAGCAGGGTGCCGTCGAGGTCGAACATCACCAGGGCGGGCGGATGCCCGCCGCCGAGGCGTACCAGGGCGCTCATACCGACTGGGCCTTGGCCAGTTCGGCGCGCATCGCCTGGATCACCGCGGCATAGTCCGGCTGGCCGAAGATGGCCGAACCGGCGACAAAGGTATCGGCCCCGGCACGGGCGATCTCGCCGATATTCTTGACGTTGACCCCGCCATCGATCTCCAGGCGGATCGGCCGGCCCGAGGCGTCGATCAGGGCGCGTGCCTCGCGCAGCTTGTCGAGGGTGCCGGGAATGAATTTCTGGCCGCCGAAGCCGGGGTTTACGCTCATCAGCAGCACCATGTCGATCTTGTCCATGACGTACTTGAGGGCATCCAGCGAGGTGGCCGGATTGAACACCAGACCGGCGCGGCAACCGCCGTCCTTGATCAGCTGCAGCGAGCGATCGATGTGCTCGGAGGCCTCGGGGTGAAAGGTGATGTCGGTGGCGCCGGCCTCGATGAAGTCACCGATGATGCGATCCACCGGTTTGACCATCAGATGGACATCGATGGGCGCGGTCACGCCATAGTTGCGCAGCGCCTTGCAGACCATGGGGCCGATGGTGAGATTGGGCACATAGTGGTTGTCCATCACGTCGAAATGGACCATGTCGGCACCGGCGGCAAGGACCTTGTCGACCTCCTCGCCCAGGCGGGCGAAATCGGCGGACAGGATCGAGGGGGCGATGGCGAAGGGTTGCATGGGATAGCCTCGGCGAAGGTTAAGTGGCGGCATTGTAACGGAGATCCGTCTGCGACTCGGGCGTTCCCGCTGCCCCAACGGGGCGAACGGCGGTAGGCTCGCCAGGGTCAACCGTCCCCCTGTCGAGGATTCCCGTCGATGTCGTCGCCCGCCCTGCTGCCGCTCTGCCTCCTCCTGCTCGGCCTTGCCGCCCCGGTGCTTGCCGAAGAGGCGCCCACCCCGGCACCGGAAACGCCGGCGGCGCCGGCCGCCGTGGCCCCGGCGTTGGAGCGCAGCCAGGAGCAGCAGCAGGCGCTGATGCGGCAACTGCCCGCCGAGCAGCAGAAGACCCTGCAGGCTGGCGACGAATCCTTTCTCGCCCTGCTAGTGCCCGCCGCCCGGGCCAAGGCCGCCGGAACGGTGGTGCTGGTGCCGGGCGATGGCGAATCGGCCGACTGGCCCAATGTGGTGGCGCCCGTGCGCCAGCAGTTGCCCACCTTCGGCTGGCAGACCATCAGCCTGAGCCTGCCCGATCCCTATGACCCCGTGGTGGCGATCGAGCGGGACACCGCGCCGGCGGACACCGACGCCCAGGCCAACAGCGAGCAGGCAGCACCGCCGGTGACCGGCGGCAGCGGTACGGCGCCCGCCGCCCCGACCCAGGCCGAAGCCGGCAGCGGCGAACCGGCCCAGGCGGCGGTCGCACCGGTGGATCCCGAAGCCGCGGCCAATGCCCAGGCCACCCGGGTACTGGCGCGCATCGCCGCCGGCATCGACCTGGCGCTGCAACAGGGCGCCAGCCCCATCGTGCTGGTCGGTCACGGCACCGGCGCCTACTGGGCGGCGCGCTATCTGGCGGAAAAGGAACCGGCCGAGGTCAAGCAACTGGTGCTCATCGACGCCCGCGAACCCCAGGGCATGCCGCCGCGGCTGGACGCCACCATGGGCAAGACCGACCTGCAGATCGCCGACCTGGTGCACGCCCCCGGAGCGGCCGCCCAGCGGCGCAAGGAACGCGCGGCGCAAAAGGCCAACAAGGGCTATCGGCAGATCGATCTGCCGGTGATTCCCGGCGACCGGGCCGCCGAGCAGGAACAGATCGTCCGTCGCCTGCGCGCCTGGCTGGATCGGCTGCCACCGGCCGCTAGCGGAAGCCCCGCCGCGTCTTGATCACCTGGTAGGCGGCATGCAGCTCGGCGGTGCGCTGGGCAGCGGCATAGACCGCCGACTGGCCGGCCCCGGCGCCGGCTTTCTTGTCGGGGTGATGGCGCGAGAGCAGCCGCCGATAGGCCTGCTTGACCGTGGCGGCGTCGGCGTCATCGGTGACGCCGAGCAACTGCAGCGCCTTGCGATACTTTTCTTCGTTGCTGGGCTGGCGTGGCGCCGTCTGTACCGGCGGCTGCAAGGCAAGCACCTGGGCTTCGGCCAGGCCCATCGCCTGGCCCCAGCCGAGGATCTCGTCGCGATCGCCGGGGCGCACGCTGCCGCTGATCCAGACCATGCGCCAGCAGGCGCGCAGGATGCCTTCGCTGCGCTCGCTGAGGCGCTGCAGATCGGCCGTCGACGGCAGGGTGCCACCCTTGCCCTGCTCGAAGGCGGCGATGGCCTTCTTGCGGTCGTCGGCGCCCAGCCCCAGACGCTCGATCTCGCCTTCGGCCTGGCGGATGTGGGCGGTCAGCACCCGCCCGCCGCGCTTGGCCAGCCGGCCGAGCATCTGGAATTGCGCCTGGTGCTCGAAGCGACCGGGGCGCCCCTGCCAGCGCGCCTTCCAGCCCGCCAGGGAGGTCAGCCCCAGTTGCCGCTCGCCGGCATGGGCGAGCAGCGCCACCAGCAGCGCACCGGGAATGCTGGCCACCGCCCAGCCGGCCAGGAAACCCAGCAGCGTCAGCGGCCAGAACCAGATCTTCAAGAAGCCGCCTCGAACAGCCGCTCCGCTTCCGCCAGCCGCTCCAGGGTACCGACGTCCACCCAGCGACCGTCCAGTCGCTGGCCCGAGACCTGCCCGGCGGCAATGGCCGGCCGCAGCACGTCCACCAGCTTGAAGGCTCCGGCCGTGCAACTGGCGAACAGGTGCGGATGAAGCACGGCGATGCCGCTGTAGGTGAGCTTCTCCGGGGCGTCCAGGGTGATCCGCCCGTCCACCAGGCCGAAGTCGCCGCTCGGGTGATGCAGCGGATTGTCGACCAGCACCAGGTGCGCCAGGCAACCGGCCGGCAGGGCCAGGCTGCCAAAGGCGAAGTCGGTACGGATGTCGCCGTTGACCAGCACGAAAGGCGCGCTGCCCAGCAGCGGCAGCGCGCGAAAGATGCCGCCCCCGGTTTCCAGCGGCTCACCCTCGGGGGAGAAGCGGATGGCGACCCCCAGCGGACTGCCATCGCCCAGGGCGGCTTCCAGCTGGGCGCCCAGCCAGGCGTGATTGATCACCAGCTCGGTGATGCCCGCCGCCGCCAGGGCCCGGATGTGGTGCTCGATCAGCGGCCGGCCGTTCACCTCGATCAGCGGCTTGGGCAGGCTCAGCGTCAGGGGTCGCATCCGCTCGCCCTTGCCCGCCGCCAGGATCATGGCCTTCATGCCTCGGCCCGCTCGGCATGCAGCTCGTCGAGCAAGGCGCCGAGGCCGGCCAGCTCGGGGCGGCGCGCCACCACGGTACGGATATAGTCGAGAAAGCGCGGGGTGTCGGCGACATAGCGCGGCTTGCCGTCGCGGTGCCAGATGCGGGCGAAGATGCCCATTACCTTGAGATGGCGCTGCACGCCCATCAGGTCCGAGGCCCGCTGGAAATCGGCGAACTCGGCCTGCACCGGAATGCCGGCGGCGCGGGCCTGCTCCCAGTAGCCCAGCAGCCAGCGCTGCACCAGCGGCTCCGGCCAGCTGAGGAAGGCGTCCTTGAACAGGCTGGTGATGTCATAGGTCACCGGGCCGATGACCGCATCCTGGAAGTCCAGTACCCCCGGATTGGGCGTGCTGAGCATCAGGTTGCGCGGCATGAAGTCCCGATGGACCAGCACCTGGGGTTGCGCCAGGGCGCTGTCGATCAGCACCTCGCAGATGGCCTGCCAGCGCTCGAGCTGGCTGGCGCTCAAGGTCGTGTCAAGCTCGCGGCCCACGTACCACTCCGGAAACAGACTCAACTCGCGGGCGAGCAGAGCCCTGTCGTAGAGCGGCAGGCTGCCGTTCGTCGGCTGCTTGCCCTGAAAAGCCAGCAAGGCGTCGATGGCCGCCTGGAAATAATCGTCGGCATTGGCCGCATTGATCACCTCCAGGTAGGTCAGGGTGCCGAGGTCGCTCAGCAGCAGGAATCCCCGCTCCAGATCCTGGGCCAGGATGCGCGGCACATGGACCCCGGCGGCGGCCAGCAGCGCGGCCACCTGGACGAACGGACGGCAGTCCTCCTGCGGCGGCGGCGCATCCATCACGATCAGGCTGCGGCCCTCGCCCGCCCAGCGGAAATAACGGCGAAAGCTGGCATCGCTGCTGGCCGCGGTCAGGCTGCCCGCGGGCACCTCACCCCAGGCCTGCTCCCGGAAAATTTCCGGTAGAACGGTGGTCAGCCAGTCTTCTATCTGGTTTAAGCGAACATCTTCAGTCATTTACAGCGGATCCCCCGGCCCTAGCCGATGCGCAGGTCATGTTTTATTATCCGCTATCTTTTTGAGCCCATCGAGAGGCCGCGGCCCCTTAATGGCCGGCGTGCAGGACGACTTTAAGGATGGCCGTGAAAACCCCCGCGTTTCGCAGAAAATTCCCCCTCTTGGTAACCGGCAGCCTGCTCGCCATGCAGCCCGTCACCGCCCTTATCGCCGCACCCGCCGAGCAGTTCAGCTGCAGTGCCGGCGCCGGTGGTGGCTGGTCTTGCAACACCCAGGCACCGACCGCGGCCATCCCGCCCCGTCCCAGCAAGGGCGAGACCCAGGGCGTCGCCGCCGAGCCGGCCGCCCGCAAGGGCGACGATGCCGTGCTGGTGACCGAGAGCAAGGGTCGTGCCCTCAAGTCCCGCAGCGCCGACTACAGCCACCTGGACTGGGTCCCGCGCGATCAGCTGACCCCGGCCCAGCTGGCCGAGACCGGCCCCTACTGCAGTGGCGCCTATGTCGAGCCGCAGCGCCCGGGCATGTACGACGACACCCCGACGTCCAAGGCTCCGACCTACGTCTCGGCCAAGGCCTCGCGCTACGAGCAGGAGCAGCAGGTCGCCACCCTGGCCGGCGACGTGGTACTGCGGCAGGGCGGCATGCAGGTGGAATCCCAGGAAGCCAACCTGCACCAGCTGGAGAATCGCGGCGAGCTTAAGGGCAACGTCAAATTCCGCGACAATGGCCTGCTGATGGTCGGCGACAAGGCCGATCTGCAGCTGGACAACGGCCAGGTCCAGGTCGACAACGCCGAATTCGTCATGCACCAGAGCCGCGCCCGCGGCAGCGCGCTCTATGCCAAGCGTGGCGACGACGCCATCATCCGCCTCAAGGATGGCACCTACACCACCTGCGAACCGGGCAGCAACGCCTGGCAGGTCAAGGGCAACACCGTGACCCTGAACCCGGCCACTGGCCTGGGTTATGCGACCAACGCCACGCTGCGGGTCAAGGACATTCCGGTCCTCTATACGCCCTTCATCTACTTCCCGATCGACGACCGTCGGCAGTCCGGCTTCCTGGCGCCCTCGATCAGCACCTCCAGCGACACCGGCTTCGCGATCACCACGCCCTACTACTTCAACCTGGCGCCCAACTATGACGCCACCCTCTATCCGCGCTACATGGCCAAGCATGGCCTGCAGACCGAGGGTGACTTCCGCTACCTGACCCGCAGCAGCGAAGGCGAGGTCTACGGTTCCTACCTCAAGGACACCGATCCGGAGCACGAGGGCGAACCGGAAGCCACCGACAACCGCTGGCTGTACGGCTGGAAGAACCGCAGCGGCCTGGATTCGCGCCTGATGGCCGAGGTCGACTACACCCGCATCAGCGATCCCTACTACTTCCAGGACCTGGACACCGACCTCGGCATCAACAAGCCGACCTACGTCAACCAGCAGGGCCGCCTGACCTACCGTGGCGACACCTTCGTCGCCGGCCTCAACGCCCAGGCCTACCAGCTGGCCACGGTTTCCGACGTGACGCCCTACAACCGCCTGCCGCAGCTGACCCTGACCGGCGCCCTGCCCTACAACCCGGGCGGCCTGGACTTCACCTACGACACCGAGGCGGTGCGCTTCACCCGCAGCTTCGACGACAACACCTACTTCGACCTGGACGACAACGGCAATCGCATCAATGAGCGCAAGCGCCCGGACGTCAATCTCTTCGGCCTGACCCGCGCCGAAGGCAATCGCTACCACGTCGAGCCGGGCATCGCCCGCCCGATGACCGCGTCCTGGGGTTTCCTGACGCCGTCGCTGCGCTATGCCTACACCCGCTACGACCTGGACCTGGACAGCACCGGGCAAGCTGACCTTGATACTTCATTGTCGAACGCGAACGATGCAGCAACCGTTGCCGCGACTGGCCGTCGCCGGTCGGCCGGCTCCAGCGTGACCAGCTTCAACGACAGCCCGACCCGTTCGGTGCCGATCTTCAGTCTCGACAGCGGCCTCTACTTCGACCGCACCTCGAATCTGTTCGGCGAAGGCGGCAAGCAGACCCTGGAACCCCGCGCCAAGTACCTCTATGTACCCTATCGCGACCAGGACGATCTGCCAGTGTTCGATACCGGCGAATACACCTTCAGCTACAGCTCGCTGTGGCGCGACAACCGCTTCACCGGTCGCGACCGCATCGGCGACGCCAACCAGCTGGCCCTGGGTGCCACCAGCCGCTTCATCGAGCCCAACGGCTTCGAGCGCGCCAACGTCAGCTTCGGCCAGCTGTTCTACTTCCGCGACCGCGATGTCCAGCTGCCCGGCCTGACCAAGGACGACCTGGCCTATGCCCGCAGCCTGGGTCAGAACATCGACAATCCCCAGGCCACCACCTCGCGTTCGCCCTATGCCCTGGCTGGCATGTATCGCTTCAACCGCGACTGGCGCGTGAACGGCGAATTCAACTGGGATCCGACCCTGCACCAGACCGACTCCGGCAGCGTCATGTTCCACTACCAGCCGGAAGCCGAGCCGGGCAAGATCCTCAACGTCGGCTATCGCTATCGTGACAACGTCCGGGTGTTCGATCCGAACTTCGGCCGCTTCACCTACAACAGCGACGACTACAAGGTCGACCAGCACGACATCTCCTTCATCTGGCCGATCGTGCCCCAGTGGTCCGCCATCGCCCGCTGGCAGTTCGACTACAACAAGAGCCGTACCCTGGAAGCCTTCGGTGGCTTCGAGTACGACAACTGCTGCTGGAAGCTGCGCCTGATCAGCCGCTACTGGCTCAAGAGCGAAGACGACGTCTTCTACACCGCCCAGAGCTCCGAAGCCGATCGCGGGATCTTCCTGCAGATCGTGCTCAAGGGACTCGGCAACGTCTTCGGCGGCAAGACCGAAGGCTTCCTGGACAGAGGCATTCAAGGCTATCGTGAACGTGAAGACCAAGCTATGTAACGCCCTGCGCCCGCTCGCCCTGGGCGCGGCGCTCGCCCTCACCCCCCTGGCTCAGGCTGCCGTGGTACCGCTGGACAAGGTCGTGGCCATCGTCGACAACGACGTGGTCATGCAGAGCCAGCTCGATCAGCGACTCAACGAGGTCAAGCAGAACATCACCCGCCGCGGCGCCGCGGCGCCGCCGGAAAGCGAATTGCGCCAGCAGGTGCTCGAGCGGCTGATCCTAGAAGACATCCAGATGCAGCTGGCCGGCCGCATGGGCGTGAAGATCTCCGACGAGGAACTCAATCAGGCCGTCGCCACCATCGCCCAGCGCAATGGCCTGAGCGTGGCCGAATTCCGCCAGGCCCTGGCCCGCGACGGTCTCTCCTACGATGCGGCGCGCGAGCAGGTCCGGCGCGAGATGATGATCAGCCGGGTGCGCCAGCGTCAGGTCGGTCAGCGCGTGCAGGTCACCCAGCAGGAGGTGCAGAACTTCCTCGCCTCGGACCTGGGCAAGTTGCAGCTGTCCGAAGAATACCGGCTGGCCAACATCCTGATCCCGGTAGCCGACAATGCCGGCAATGCCGGTCTCGACGCCGCCGCGCGCCAGGCCCAGGACACCTACAACCAGCTGCGTCAGGGCGCCGACTTCAACCAGCTGGCCATCGCCCGCTCGGCCGGGGACAACGCCCTCGACGGTGGCGAGATCGGCTGGCGCAAGGCTGCCCAGCTGCCCCCGCCCTTCGACCGCCTGATCGGCAGTGTCGGCGTCGGCGGCATCACCCAGCCCGTGCGCGTACCCGGCGGCTTCGTGATCCTCAAGGTGGAAGAGAAGCGCGGTGGCGAGGCCAGCATCGTCGACGAGGTGCACGTCCGGCACATCTTGCTCAAGCCCAATGCCGTGCGCAGCGATGCCGAGACCCAGCGCCTGGCCGCGCGCCTGCGCGAGCGCATCCAGAACGGCGAGAGCTTCGCCACCCTGGCCAAGAGCTTCTCGGAAGATCCGGGATCCGCGCTCAATGGCGGCGACCTGGGCTGGATCAATCCGGAATCCCTGGTGCCGGAATTCCGCGAGGTCATGAACAATTCGCCGGTCAACCAGCTGTCGCAGCCATTCCGCACCGCCTTCGGCTGGCACATCCTGGAAGTCCTGGGCCGTCGGGCCACCGACAACACCCAGCAGGCCCGCGAGCAGCAGGCGTTGAATCTCCTGCGTAGCCGCAAGTACGACCAGGAGCTGCAGACCTGGTTGCGGCAGATCCGCGACGAAGCCTACGTCGAGATCAAGCAGTAACCCCGAGGCCGCAGGCACCCCCTGCGGCCTTCTCGTTTCCGGAGCCCGCCATGGCCCTGCGCTTCGCCCTGACCCCCGGTGAGCCCGCCGGTATCGGTCCCGACCTCTGCCTGCTGCTGGCCCGCGTGGCCCAGCCCCACGCCCTGATCGCCATCGCCAGCCGCGACCTCCTGGCCGCCCGCGCGCTCGAACTGGGACTCGCCATCGAGCTCATCACGGTCGCCCCTGCGGCCTGGCCCGACCGTCCGGCCCCCGCCGGCGCCCTCTATGTCTGGGACACCCCGCTGGGTGCGCCGGTGGTGACCGGCCTGCTCGACACCGCCAATGCCGCCTATGTCCTGGACACCCTGACGCGCGCCGGCCAGGGCTGCCTCGACGGCACCTTCGCCGGCATGATCACCGCGCCGGTGCACAAGGGCGTGATCAACGACGGGGGCGTGGCCTTTTCCGGCCATACCGAATTTCTCGCCGAACTGACCCACACCCCGCAGGTGGTGATGCTGCTGGCGACCGCCGGCCTGAGAGTGGCCCTGGTCACCACCCATCTGCCGCTGCGCGAGGTGGCCGATGCCATCGACCGCCAGACGCTGCTGGACGTGACCCGCATCCTGCATGGCGATCTGCAGCGCTATTTCGGCGTGGCCCGCCCACGCATCCTGGTCTGCGGTCTCAATCCCCATGCCGGCGAAGGCGGTCATCTGGGCCGGGAAGAGATCGAGATCATCGAGCCGGCGCTGGACAGCCTGCGCGCCGAAGGCCTCGACCTCGTCGGACCGCTGCCCGCCGACACCCTCTTCACCCCCAAGCACCTCGAGCACTGCGATGCCGTCCTGGCCATGTACCACGACCAGGGCCTGCCGGTGCTCAAGCACAAGGGTTTCGGCGCCGCGGTCAACGTGACCCTGGGCCTGCCGATCATCCGCACCTCGGTCGACCATGGCACCGCCCTCGATCTGGCCGGCAGCGGACGCATCGACACCGGCAGTCTGAAGGTGGCCCTGGAGACCGCCTACAGCATGGCGGCCCATCGCCGCTCGGTGACCTAAGAGGCTATTCATAACCTCGCGAGCTAGAGCCAAACAAGGCGAAAAGCCCTGAGGAAGCGGAGTTTACGAATGGTAAATGAGCATTCCGAAGGTCTTTTCAACGCAGTTTGGCCGACGCGCAGCAGGTTATGAAGAGACTCTGAGCGCTCCGGTGACGGCCAAGGGTCTGCTAAACTGGTAGGTCTTTGCCGTCTTGAAATCGCAGGCCCGCTGCCTGCGCCGGAGCACCTGATGACCGAGCTCTACCAACACCGCGCCCGCAAGAGGTTCGGCCAGAATTTCCTGCACGACGCCGGGGTGATCCATCGCATCCTGCGCGCCATCCACGGGCGACCCGGCGAGCGTCTGCTGGAAATCGGCCCGGGGCAGGGCGCCCTGACCGAGGGCCTGCTCGGCAGCGGTGCCCGGCTCGACGTCATCGAGCTGGACCAGGACCTGATTCCCCTGCTCCGACTCAAGTTCGGCCTCAATCCGCTGTTCACCCTGCACCAGGGTGACGCCATGAAATACGACCTCTCCAGCATCGCCGCCGGCGATAGACTGCGGGTGGTGGGCAATCTGCCCTACAACATCTCCACGCCGCTGATCTTCCACCTGCTCAGCTTCGCCGACATCATCGCCGACATGCACTTCATGCTGCAGAAGGAAGTGGTGGAACGCCTGGCCGCGGTGCCGGGCAATGGCGACTGGGGCCGGTTGTCGATCATGGTGCAATACCACTGCCGCGTGGAGCACCTGTTCAATGTCGGCCCGGGCGCCTTCAATCCGCCGCCCAAGGTGGATTCGGCCATCGTGCGCCTGGTGCCCCATACCGAGCGGCCCCACGTGGCCCGCGATCCGGTCCTGCTGGAGCGCGTCGTCCGCGAGGCCTTCGGCCAGCGCCGCAAGACCCTCAGGAACACCCTCAAGGGTACTCTGGACAGCGCCGCCATCGAGGCCGCCGACGTCGATCCGGGGCTGCGCCCCGAGCAGCTGGACCTGGCCGCCTATGTGCGCCTGGCCAACCAGCTGGCGTCCAGCTGAAGCCTTTCCACCCGCCTCCGCAGAGAATTCTCCCGTGACCGAGCCCGATCCGCGCTATCTCATCACCGTGCAGGTCACCACCCGCTACCTGCCCGAGCAATCCAGTGCCAGCCAGGAGCGCTACGCCTTCGCCTACGACGTGAGCATCCGCAACGACGGCCAGCTGCCGGCGCAGCTGCTCAGCCGCCACTGGATCATCACCGATGGCAATGGCGAGGCGCAGGAAGTGCGCGGACCGGGCGTGGTGGGCGAGCAGCCGCTGATCGCCCCGGGCGAAACCCACAGCTACTCCAGCGGCACCCTGATGCCGACCCAGGTCGGCAGCATGAGGGGCAGCTACCAGATGGTCGCCAGCGATGGCCATCTCTTCGAAGCCGCCATCCCCACCTTCCGCCTGGCCGTACCCGGCTCGCTGCACTAGGAGTCCCGATGACGCTGTACGCCGTTGGCGATCTGCAAGGTTGCCTCGACCCGCTCAAATGCCTCCTCGACGAGGTCCGCTTCGATCCTGCGCAGGACCGCCTCTGGCTGGTAGGGGATCTGGTCAATCGCGGCCCGCAATCTCTGGAAACCCTGAGATACCTGTATGCGATGCGCGATTCGCTGGTCAGCGTCCTGGGCAACCATGACCTGCACCTGCTGGCGGTGGCCTTGGGCGGCGCCAAGCTGAAGAAACAGGACACCCTGAGCGACATCCTCGCCGCCCCCGATCGCGACGAATTGCTGCACTGGCTGCGCCACCTGCCGCTGATCCAGCACGATGCCGCGCGCAATTGCGTGCTGGTCCATGCCGGCCTGCCGCCGCAGTGGACCCTGGACCTGGCCATCAGCCTGGCCGGCGAAGTGGAAGCCGTGTTGCGCGATGACCAGGCCCATGTGCCCTTTCTCGAGCAGATGTATGGCAACGAGCCGGCGCTCTGGCAAGATGATCTCCAGGGCCAGGAACGCCTGCGCCTGATCACCAACTACCTGACGCGCATGAGATTCTGCAGCCCCGAAGGTCGTCTGGAATTCAAGAGCAAGGAAGGCCTGGACAGCGCACCGGCCGGCTTCGCCCCCTGGTTCAGCCATGAGCACCGGCTGACCCGCGACGTGCGCATCCTGTTCGGCCACTGGGCCGCGCTCAAGGGTCGCTGCGCGGCGCCCAATGTCGAGGCCCTCGACAGCGGCTGCGTCTGGGGCGGCGACATGACCCTGCTCGACGTCGACGGCAACCGCCGTCATCTCTGCAGTTGCAAGGAGAAGAAATGAGCGAATTCACCTGTATCTCCCCCGAGCGGGCCCTGGAGCTGCGCAGCCAGGGCGCCCAGATCGTCGACATCCGCGATCCGCACAGCTACGCCTCCCTGCACGTCGCCGGGGCGCAACGGCTCGACAACCAGAACATCCACGACTTCATCGCCGCCGCCGATCTGGACGCGCCGCTGCTGGTGTTCTGCTACCACGGCCACTCCAGCCAGAGCGCAGCCGCCTTCCTCGCCGGCCAGGGCTTCAGCCAGGTCTACAGCGTCGACGGTGGCTTCGAAAACTGGCGCACCCGCTATCCCGACGAGACCGCCAGCGGTCAGGCCTGAGCGGGCTGCTAGCACAGCCGATTGACGCTGTCGTTACAAGAATAAACCGAATTGGCTCTTCCACATCTCGCAGATAGGACTATTCTGGAATCAGGCCCCCGGAAACGGCGGGCTCGATAACCGGCTTTGGACCATCGGTGTAACCACTGGAGATTCGGGGGAATTCCAGGGGGACCGTTTCCATCGGTCTCCTTCGTGCGTCTCTCGAAACCCAACCCTATTCTGCAGGCGTGTAAGGATCGATTAGGCAAGACGACCGCGAAGGTATTAGAGACGTTATCTTTCGTCGCCCGGCATGACCGCTCCCCACCGGCAGCAAGGCAAGGCTCCAGGCATCGATTCCAAGCTGGTCCAGGGTATCCAGCGAGGAGACGTCATGAGCATTTTCAGTCACTTCCAGGGGCGTTTTGAAGCGACTCGCCAGGAAGAGTATTCCCTTCAGGAATACCTTGAGATCTGCAAGAAGGATCGTACCGCCTTTGCCAGTGCCGCCGAGCGCATGCTCATGGCCATCGGCGAACCCGAACTGGTGGACACCACCAGTGATTCACGCCTGTCGCGCATCTTTTCCAACAAGGTCATCCGCCGCTATCCGGCCTTTGCCGACTTCCATGGCATGGAAGACTGCATCGAGCAGATCGTGTCCTACTTCCGCCATGCGGCGCAGGGGCTGGAAGAGAAGAAGCAGATCCTCTATCTGCTCGGCCCGGTGGGCGGCGGCAAGTCGTCCCTCGCGGAGAAACTCAAGCACCTGATCGAGAAGATCCCCTTCTACGCCATCAAGGGCTCGCCGGTATTCGAATCGCCCCTCGGGCTGTTCAATCCCGACGAAGACGGCCAGATCCTCGAAGAGGACTACGGCATTCCCCGCCACTACCTGCGCAGCATCATGTCGCCCTGGGCGGCCAAGCGCCTGCAGGAATTCGGCGGCGACATCAGCAAGTTCCGGGTGGTCAAGCTCTACCCCTCCATCCTCAACCAGATCGCCATCGCCAAGACCGAGCCGGGCGACGAGAACAACCAGGACATCTCCGCCCTGGTGGGCAAGGTGGACATCCGCAAGCTGGAGGAATACCCGCAGAACGATGCGGATGCCTACAGCTATTCCGGCGCCCTGTGCCGTGCCAACCAGGGCCTGATGGAATTCGTGGAGATGTTCAAGGCCCCGATCAAGGTCCTGCACCCCCTGCTGACCGCGACCCAGGAAGGCAACTACAACAGCACCGAAGGCCTCGGCGCCCTGCCCTACAGCGGCATCATCCTGGCCCACTCCAACGAATCCGAGTGGCACACCTTCCGCAACAACAAGAACAACGAGGCCTTCATCGACCGGATCTACATCGTCAAGGTGCCCTATTGCCTGCGCGTCTCCGACGAGATCCACATCTACGACAAGCTCCTGGTCAACAGCTCCCTGGCCAACGCCCATTGCGCGCCGGATACCCTGAAGATGCTGGCCCAGTTCTCGGTGCTCTCACGGCTCAAGGAACCGGAAAACTCCAACATCTATTCGAAGATGCGCGTCTACGACGGCGAGAATCTCAAGGACACCGATCCCAAGGCCAAGTCGATCCAGGAATACCGCGACAGCGCCGGCGTCGACGAGGGCATGAACGGCCTCTCGACCCGCTTCGCCTTCAAGATCCTCTCGCGGGTGTTCAACTTCGACGCCAACGAGATCGCGGCCAACCCGGTGCACCTGCTCTATGTGCTGGAGCAGCAGATCGAAGCCGAGCAGTTCCCGGCCGAGACCCGCGAGCGCTACATGAGATTCATCAAGGAATACCTGGCGCCGCGCTACGTGGAATTCATCGGCAAGGAGATCCAGACCGCCTACCTCGAGTCCTACAGCGAATACGGCCAGAACATCTTCGACCGCTATGTGCTCTATGCCGACTTCTGGATCCAGGATCAGGAATACCGCGACCCGGAAACCGGCGAGATCCTCAATCGCGCCTCCCTCAACGAGGAACTGGAAAAGATCGAGAAACCGGCCGGCATCAGCAATCCGAAGGATTTCCGCAACGAGATCGTCAACTTCGTGTTGCGCGCCCGTGCCAACAATAACGGCAAGAATCCGAGTTGGCTGTCCTACGAGAAGCTGCGCGCGGTGATCGAGAAGAAGATGTTCTCCAACACCGAGGAGCTCTTGCCGGTCATCAGCTTCAATGCCAAGGCCAGCAAGGAAGACCAGCAGAAGCACAGCGACTTCGTCACCCGCATGGTCCAGCGCGGGTACACCGAGAAGCAGGTGCGACTGCTGTCCGAGTGGTATTCACGGGTACGCAAGTCGCAGTAAGGCAGCCTGAGGCTGAACCCGCGACGACGCGCCTGCCGCGTCGTCGTGGCGTCCTGCAATAGCCCGGAGGGCCTGTATGAGTTATGTCATCGACCGGCGTCTAAACGGCAAGAACAAGAGCACGGTGAATCGCACGCGTTTTCTGCGGCGTTATCGTGAGCACATCAAGAAGGCGGTCGAGGAAGCCGTGAGTCGGCGCTCCATCACCGACATGGAGCACGGCGAGCAGATCAGCATTCCTGCCCGCGACATCGACGAACCCGCGCTGTACCAGGGCAAGGGCGGACGCCAGACCATCGTCCATCCGGGCAACAAGGAATTCGTCAGCGGCGAACGCATCCCGCGCCCTCAGGGCGGCGGCGGTGGTCAGGGCCAGGGCAAGGCCAGCAACAGCGGCGAAGGCATGGACGAATTCGCCTTCCAGATCACCCAGGACGAATTCCTCGACTTCATGTTCGAGGATCTGGAGCTGCCCAACCTGGTCAAGAAGCAGCTGACCGGCACCGACACCTTCAAGACGGTCCGCGCCGGCATCAGCAACGAGGGCAACCCCGCCCGCATCAACATCATCCGCACCCTGCGTGCCTCCCATGCCCGGCGCATCGCCCTCTCCGGCGGCAGCCGCAACAAGCTGCGCGAAGCCAAGGCCGAACTGGCGCGCCTGCGGGTGGAAGAACCCGACAACCTCGGTGACATCCAGGCGCTGGAGGCCGAGATCGAGCGGTTGCGCGCCCGTATCGACAAGGTGCCCTTCCTCGACACCTTCGACCTCAAGTACAACCTGCTGTCCAAGCAACCCAGCCCCAGCTCTAAGGCGGTGATGTTCTGCCTGATGGACGTCTCCGGCTCCATGACCCAGGCGACCAAGGACATCGCCAAGCGCTTCTACATCCTGCTCTACCTCTTTCTCAAGCGGAACTACGAGCGCATCGAGGTGGTGTTCATCCGCCACCACACCAGCGCCAAGGAAGTGGACGAGGAAGAGTTCTTCTACTCCCGGGAAACCGGCGGCACCATCGTCTCCAGCGCCCTCAAGCTGATGCAGGAAGTCATGGCCGCGCGCTATCCGGTCAACGAATGGAATCTCTATGCCGCCCAGGCCTCCGACGGCGACAACTGGAACGACGACTCGCCCATCTGCCGGGAGATCCTGACCAAGCAGATCCTGCCGTTCATGCAGTACTACACCTATGTGGAAATCACCCCGCGCGAGCACCAGGCGCTGTGGTACGAATACGAGAACGTCCGGGGCAGCTTTCCGGATTCCTTCTCGCAGCAGCAGATCGTCTCGGCGGGGGATATCTATCCCGTGTTCCGCGAACTGTTCCAGCGGAGACTCGTGTCATGAAACGTGAGCCCATCTCCACCGGCTCGGAATGGACCTTCGAGCTGATCCAGACCTATGACCGGGAGATCGCCCGGATCGCCAAGCGCTATGCGCTGGACACCTATCCCAACCAGATCGAGGTGATCACCGCCGAGCAGATGATGGACGCCTACGCCTCCGTCGGGATGCCCATCGGCTACAACCACTGGTCCTATGGCAAGCACTTCCTGCACACCGAGAAGCACTACAGCCGGGGCCAGATGGGGCTGGCCTACGAGATCGTGATCAACTCCGATCCCTGCATCGCCTACCTCATGGAAGAGAACACCATGACCATGCAGGCGCTGGTGATCGCCCATGCCTGCTATGGCCACAACAGCTTCTTCAAGGGCAACTACCTGTTCCGCACCTGGACCGATGCCAGCTCCATCATCGACTACCTGGTGTTCGCCAAGCAGTACATCACCCAGTGCGAGGAACGCCATGGCATCGATGCCGTGGAAGAACTGCTGGATTCCTGCCATGCGCTGATGAACTACGGGGTGGACCGCTACAAGCGGCCCTATCCCATCTCCGCCGCCGAGGAGCGCCAGCGACAGAAGGAGCGCGAGGAGCAGCTGCAGCGTCAGGTCAACGACCTCTGGCGGACCATTCCCAAGATGGCCGGCAAGGAAGCCCACGACGAGGGTGCGCGCTTCCCCAGCGAACCCCAGGAAAACATCCTCTATTTCGTGGAAAAGCACGCGCCGCTGCTGGAGCCCTGGCAGCGCGAGGTGATCCGTATCGTGCGCAAGATCGCCCAGTACTTCTATCCCCAGCGCCAGACCCAGGTGATGAACGAGGGCTGGGCCACCTTCTGGCACTACACCCTGCTCAACGATCTCTACGACGAGGGTCTGGTCACCGAAGGCTTCATGTTCGAATTCCTGCAATCCCACGCCGGGGTGATCTACCAGCCGGGCTTCGACAGCCCCTACTACAGCGGCATCAATCCCTACACCCTGGGCTTCGCCATGTTCCGCGACATCCGCCGCATCTGCGAGGACCCTACGGACGAAGACCGCCGCTGGTTCCCCGAGATCGCCGGCAGCGACTGGCTGGCCACCGTCACCTTCGCCATGAAGAGCTTCAAGGACGAGAGCTTCATCCTGCAGTACCTCTCGCCCAAGGTGATCCGCGACCTCAAGCTGTTCAGCATCCTCGATGACGATCAGCGCGACGAACTGGAGGTGGCGGCCATCCACGACGACGGCGGTTATCGGCTGATCCGCGAGCAACTCGCCGCCCAGTACAACCTGGGCAATCGCGAGCCCAATGTGCAGATCTGGAATGTCGATCGGCGTGGCGATCGTTCGCTCACCCTTCGCCACTTCCAGCATGACCGCAAGCCGCTGGGCAACTCCACGGACGAGGTGCTCAAGCACCTGCACCGACTCTGGGGTTTCGATATCCGTTTGGAAAGCATGAGGGGCGAAGACGTCACCCAGAGCTTCCAGGTTCCACCCCGCCACGAGAGCCGCGATCACGAC
The DNA here is from genome assembly GCF_002256045.1 of Pseudomonas sp. PGPPP4. NCBI lineage: Bacteria > Pseudomonadati > Pseudomonadota > Gammaproteobacteria > Pseudomonadales > Pseudomonadaceae > Pseudomonas > Pseudomonas sp. PGPPP4. The sequence goes on along the minus strand of NZ_NKID01000015.1, from coordinate 12,778 downwards.
CGGCGTCTGGATCTGGCTTCGCCGATCTGAGCCGAGCCAGTCTTTCGGGCTATCCTAGACCTCCGCAAGGAGGTCTTTTTCTATGCAAATCTACAAGGTGGGCGGTGCCGTACGGGATCGCCTGCTCGGTCGCCCGGTAACGGAGGTCGACTGGGTCGTGGTGGGCGCTACCGCCGAAGCCCTCGCCGCCCAGGGCTATCGCCCGGTGGGCGCCGACTTCCCGGTTTTTCTGCATCCCCAGACCGGCGAGGAATACGCCCTGGCCCGCACCGAACGCAAGAGCGGGCGTGGCTATGGCGGTTTCACCTTTCACGCCGCGCCCGATGTCACCCTGGAGCAGGATCTGATCCGCCGTGACCTGACCGTTAACGCCATGGCCGAAGACGACCACGGCCAGGTCATAGATCCCTATGGCGGGCGCGCGGATCTCCAGGCGCGCCTGTTGCGCCACGTCTCTCCCGCCTTCGCCGAGGATCCGCTGCGCGTGCTACGGGTCGCCCGCTTCGCCGCCCGCTATTGCAGCCTGGGTTTTCAGGTGGCGCCCGAGACGCTGCTGCTGATGCAGGACATGGTCGCCAGTGGCGAGCTGGATGCCCTGACCGCCGAGCGACTGTGGAAGGAAATCTCACGCGCCCTGCTCGAAGAGCGACCCGATGTCTTCATTCGGGTGCTTCACGACTGCGGCGCCCTGGCCGCGCTGCTGCCGGAGGTGGCTGCCGGCTTCGCCGGCGAGCAGCCCGAGCCGGGTGCCCGGGTCTATGCCATCCTGCGCCAGAGCGCCGAGGTCCAGGCCTCGCTGAACGTGCGCTGGGCCTGCCTGCTGCTGGACGTACCGGCAGAGCAGCACGCCGCCCTCAACGCCCGCCTCAAGGTGCCACGTGATCCCGCCGAGCTGGCCTTGCTGCTGGCGCGCCACTGGCCCACGGCGCTGCAGGCCCGACAGCTGACCCCGGAGGCCTGGTTCGAGCTGCTGCAGGGCTTCGACGTGCTGCGCCGCCCGGCGCGCTTCGAGGAGTTCCTCCAGGCCTGCGCCTGTGCCGCAGCGGTCAGGCCCGCCGAGGGCGAGCCACCGCTGGCGCTGCTGCGTCAGGCGGCCGAGGTAGTGCGCGGGGTCGCGGTCCAGCCGCTGGTCGCCCAGGGCTTCAAGGGTGCCGCCCTGGGCGAGGCCCTCAAGCAAGCCCGCATCGAGGCCCTGGCGCAGCTTTCGTAGGTTGGGTTGAGCGCGGCGCAGCCTAACACCTCAACCACGGAGCACCGTTGGGCTTCGACGATGGAGCTGTCTCAACCCAACCTACGGCAGAGCCGTAGCGTGGAAAACGGCGCAGCCTTTTCCATTGGGGGGTCTTCGCGAGGCGTGCCCTCACCCCAGCCCTCTCCCAAAGGGAGAGGAGGGAAGAGCTGCCGTAGATTGGGTTGAGCGCAGCGAAGCCCAACGACTGCCGCGCTATACCCGATCGGCGTCGAGCAGCGTCGCCGGTGTCAGCTCGACATCCTGCCAGCGGAACGCCACCGGTCGCAGCACCTGGGTGGTCTGGCCACGCATCTCCTGCCACAGCTCGTCAAAGCGCCGACCGTTGTCCGGATGCCGTCGTTCTCCGGCCAGCAGGGCCAGTGGCCAGAGCACGAAGGCGTTGCGCAGGATCTCGGCGCGCGGCAGGGTCAGGCCGGCGAACTCGCCGGTCAGGTCGCCGTGCAGCAGGATGTCGATATCCAGCGGTAGACCCTGGCGATCCGCCGCATAGCGCCCGCTGCGGGTTTCGATGGCCTTGAGTCTCTGACTCAAGGTGGCGGGATCGAGGTCGGTGTCGCCGGCTACGACGAGATTGAAGAAGGGCGCACTGCGGATGCCCACTGCCTCGCTTTCGAACACCGGCGAGCAGTGCAGATCGGTCAGCAGCTCGGCGAGTTCGTCCAGGGCCATGCCCAGGTGCTGCTCGCGCTGGATGTTGCTGCCCAGCCCCAGATAGACCCCGGTCACGCCTGCCCCCGCTCGATCTCCACGCCCACGCCACGGGCGGTCGGCACCGCGCCGGGCTTGGTGATGCGCAGGCGCAGCCAGGGCAGCTTGAATTCCGCCTGCAGCAGGGCGGCCAGGCGCTCGGCAAAGGTCTCGACCAATTCGAAGGCGGTCTCGTGGGCGAAGGCGGTGATGCGCTCGGCCACTGCCGCGTAGTTCAGGGTGTGCTCGAGTTCGTCGTTCGCCGCCGCCGCGCGGATGTCCCAGCCCATGGTGACATCGATGCGCAGGCACTGGCGGATGTCACGCTCCCAGTCGTACACCCCTATCACGGTGTCGACCTCGAGTCCCTCGATGAAAACCTTGTCCACTGCCTTTGCCTCGCACCTTTGTCGTGCTCTGTGTGATCGTCACCGCCGGCCTATCGTCGGGCGGCGGGCTGTCGGTAGAATCGAGCCTTCTCCTGGCGCGGAACCCTACCATGTTCTGGCTGCTGCTCCTGCTGGCCTATCTGCTGGGCTCGCTGTCCTTCGCCGTGCTGCTCAGTCGCCTGTTCGGCACCCGCGACCCGCGTCACGACGGCTCCGGCAATCCCGGCGCCAGCAACATGCTGCGCCTAGCCGGACGCAAGCTGGCCCTGCTGACCCTCGCCGGCGACCTGAGCAAGAGCCTGATCCCCGTACTGATCGCCCAGCAAGTGGGGCTTGCACCCCTGCAGCAGGCCTGGATCGGGCTGGCCGCCGTGGTCGGCCATCTCTATCCGCTGTACTTCCATTTCCGCGGTGGCAAGGGCGTCGCCACGGCGGCCGGGCTGCTGCTCGGCCTTTATCCGCCAGCGGCGCTGCTAGGGCTGGTGCTCTGGGCCGCGGTATTCGCCAGCCTGAGGATCGCTTCCCTGGCGTCCCTGGTCGCGGTGCTCGGCATCCTGCCGCTGTTCGCCTGGCAACGTCCGGACCTGCTGGCGCCGATGCTGCTGCTCGCCCTGCTCATCCTGATTCGCCACCGCCACAACCTGCGCGCCCTGCGCCAGGGGACCGAGCGTCATTTTTGACCCTGGCGCCGTCCGGGGATTGCCCGCTGGCGCCCTCCGCCCGTCTCAGAGCGCCGCCAGCTGCTCCATGGGCCAGCGCGCCTTGACGGCGATGGCCGGGCCTTCCTGCTGGCCGGCCAGCAGCCGCTGGCAACCGGCATAGGCGATCATGGCACCGTTGTCGGTGCAGAAGCGCGGCCGCGCATAGAAGACGTGACCACCCAGTTCGCCGAGCATCTGCTCCAGGTTCTCGCGCAGCGCGCGGTTGGCGCTGACGCCACCGGCGATCACCAGCGACTTGAGCCCGGTCTGCTTCAGCGCGCGCTTGCACTTGATCGCCAGGGTCTCGACCACCGCCGTCTGGAAGGCCAGGGCGATGTCGCAGCGGGTCTGCTCGCTGTCGTCACCGGCCGCCCGGCAGCGCTGCCAGGTGGTGAGGGTAAAGGTCTTGAGGCCGCTGAAGCTGAATTCCAGGCCGGGCCGATCGGTCATGGGGCGCGGAAAGACGAAGCGCCCCGCCACGCCGCGCTCGGCCAGGCGGGCGATCTCCGGTCCACCGGGATAGCTCAGGCCTAGTAGCTTGGCGGTCTTGTCGAAGGCTTCGCCGGCGGCATCGTCCAGGGACTCGCCCAGCACGCTGTAGCGGCCGATGCCATCGACCTGCACCAGCTGGGTATGGCCACCGGAGACCAGCAGGGCGACGAAGGGAAATTGCGGCGGCTGCTCTTCGAGCATGGGCGCCAGCAGATGACCTTCCATGTGGTGGACGCCCAGGGCCGGCACGCCCCAGGCCAGCGCCAGCGCCTGGGCACAGGCCGCGCCCACCAGCAGGGCGCCGACCAGGCCGGGGCCGGCGGTGTAGGCGATGGCGCCTACGTCCGCGGGACGGCTGCCCGCCGCGTCCAGCACTTCGCGGATCAGCGGCAGCATGCGCTTGACGTGATCGCGCGAGGCCAGCTCCGGTACCACGCCACCGTAGACGCGGTGCAGATCGATCTGGCTGAACAGCGCATCGGCCAGCAGGCCGCGCTCGCTGTCGTAGAGGGCGACGCCGGTTTCATCGCAGGACGTTTCCAGTCCCAGAACACGCATGGAGATAAGCCTTCGAGGGTATAGAATGTCAGGCTGCGCATGATAAGCGCCGCTTCCAGCACCGGCCAGCGCTTTTCGTCCGCCGGGGCTTGGCAGCGGGGCAGTTGAAGCGTTACTATCCGCAACCCTTAAAAACCGACGCTTCCCGTGCCCTTTTGCCGCTAGCGTTGGATTAAACCTCGGTAAATTTGAAGGTACGACCTGGATGCCCAACGTCAAAGTCAAAGAAAACGAACCCTTCGACGTAGCGCTGCGTCGTTTCAAGCGTTCCTGCGAGAAGGCCGGTGTACTGGCCGAAGTGCGTAGCCGCGAGTTCTACGAAAAGCCCACCGCCGAGCGCAAGCGTAAAGCTGCTGCCGCGGTCAAGCGCCACGCCAAGAAAGTACAGCGCGAGCAGCGCCGTCGCGAGCGTCTGTACTGAGTTACAGCGCTCCTCTGGCGTCATCAAACAACCCGACCTCTGGTCGGGTTGTCTGTTTCTGGCCTTCCCGCTTCGCCCTGGCGCACTCTGGCGCTAGACTGCCCTCCTCGCTCCATCCTCCGCTCTTCGCTCCTCTATCCAGACGCTGATCATGGCCGGACTTATCCCGCAAGGCTTCATCGACGACCTGCTCAATCGCACCGACATCGTCGAGGTGGTGGGCGCGCGGGTGAAGCTCAAGAAGGCCGGCAAGAACTGGATGGCCTGCTGCCCCTTCCATAACGAGAAGACGCCCTCCTTCAGCGTCAGCCCCGACAAGCAGTTCTACTACTGCTTCGGCTGCGGTGCCGGCGGCAACGCCCTGGGCTTCATCATGGACCACGACAACCTCGAATTCCCCGAGGCGGTCGAGGAGCTGGCCAAGAAGGCCGGCGTGGACGTGCCGCGCGAAGAGAGCGGTGGTCGACGCAAGCCGCGGCAACCCACGGACTCCCCGCTCTACCCGCTATTGGCCGCTGCCGCCGAATACTATCGCCTGGCGCTGCGCAACCACCCCAAGCGCCAGGCGGCGGTCGACTACCTGAAGAAGCGCGGCCTCACCGGCGAGATCGCCCGCGATTTCGGCCTGGGCTTCGCCCCGCCGGGCTGGGACAACCTGGGCAAGCACCTGGGCGGCGACGACCTGCAGCAGAAGGCCATGCTCGACGCCGGCCTGCTGGTGGAGAACGCCGAAAGCGGCAAGCGTTACGATCGTTTTCGCGACCGGGTGATCTTTCCGATCCGCGACAGCCGGGGCCGGGTCATCGCCTTTGGCGGCCGGGTGCTGGGCGACGACAAGCCCAAGTACCTCAACTCGCCGGAGACCCCGGTGTTCCACAAGGGCCAGGAACTCTATGGCCTGTTCGAGGCGCGCAAGCACAATCGCGACCTGGACGAGATCCTCGTCGTGGAAGGCTACATGGACGTCATCGCCCTGGCCCAGCAAGGCATCCGCAATGCCGTGGCCACCCTGGGCACCGCCACCAGCGAAGAGCACATCAAGCGGCTGTTCCGCATCGTGCCGAGCATCCTGTTCTGCTTCGACGGCGACCAGGCCGGCCGCAGCGCCGCCTGGCGCGCCCTGGAATCAGCCCTGCCGGTGCTCAAGGACGGCTTCCGGGTGCGCTTCCTGTTCCTGCCCGAGGGCGAGGACCCGGATACCCTGGTGCGCGCCGAGGGCGCCGACGCCTTCCAGGCGCGCTTCGTCCAGCAGGCCCAGCCGTTGGCCGAGTATTTCTTCCAGCAACTGATGATCGAAGCCGATCCGGCGACCCTGGAAGGCAAGGCGCACCTGGCCACCCTGGCGGCGCCGCTGATCGAGAAGATTCCTGGCAACAACCTGCGCCTGCTGATGCGCCAGCGCCTGAGCGAACTCACCGGCCTCGGCAACGATGCGCTGAGCCAGCTGGCGCCGTCCGCCCCGCCGCAGGATGCCCCGCCCCCGGACTATGGCGACTACGCCTATGCCCATGCCGAGGAAGCCCCGGCGCAGCAGCAGTGGACGCCCCGCCGCGAAGGCAAGGGCGGGCGCGACGGCAAGGGCTGGAAAAAGGATTTCAACGGCAAGGGTGGCGGCGAGCGCCCTCCCCGTCAGCCACCGGTCAAGGTGGAGACCCCGGTGCTGGCCGCGCTGCGCAGCCTGCTGCACCACCCGACCCTGGCCCAGGCGGTGCAGGACGCCCGCAACCTGGCCGAGGAAAGTGATCAATACGCCCAGTTGCTGGTCGCCCTGGTCGAGGCGCTGCAGAAGAAGCCCGGGCAGAGCACCCTGGCGCTCATCGCCCGCTGGCACGGCACCGAACAGGGTCGACTGCTGCGCGCTCTGGCAGAAAAAGAATGGCTGATTACCGGGGACAACCTTGAACAACAGTTTTTCGACACCATAACGAGGTTAGCCGCCAGCCAGCGTGATCGCCTGCTGGAGCAACTCCTACGCAAGGCGCGACAGAGCGAACTGAGCTCCGAAGACAAGGACCGCCTACGCGAACTCCTCAGCCGTCCGGCGGGGTCCGTGACCTAACTGGCACGACAACCGTCTAACCGGCTATAATGTTCAGCTATTTTTGCCCGCCTAAGCCTTCAGTGGAAGGGTACCTATGTCCGGAAAAGCGCAACAGCAATCCCGTCTGAAAGAATTGATCGCCCGCGGTCGTGAGCAGGGTTACCTGACTTACGCGGAGGTCAATGACCACCTACCGGAGGATATTTCAGATCCGGAACAGGTGGAAGACATCATCCGCATGATCAATGACATGGGGATCAACGTATTCGAGACCGCGCCGGACGCCGATGCCCTGCTGCTGGCCGAGACGGATACCGACGAAGCCGCCGCCGAAGAAGCCGCTGCCGCCCTGGCCGCAGTGGAGAGCGATGTCGGCCGCACCACCGACCCGGTGCGCATGTACATGCGTGAAATGGGTACCGTGGAACTGCTGACCCGCGAAGGCGAGATCGAGATCGCCAAGCGCATCGAGGAAGGCATCCGCGAAGTCATGGGCGCCATCGCCCAGTTCCCGGGCACCGTCGACTACATCCTCAGCGAATACACCCGCGTCACCACCGAAGGCGGTCGCTTGTCCGACGTCCTCGCCGGCTACATCGATCCCGACGACGGCAGCCTGCCGAACGAGAGCGATGAGCTGCCCGTCCCGAACAAGGCCGCCGATGCCAAGGCCGTGGACGACGAGAAGGACGACGAAGAAGAGAGCGACGACGACGCCGAGGAAGAAGGCGACGGCGGTCCGGATCCGGAAGAGGCTCGCCTGCGTTTCGGCGCGGTCGCCGAGCAGCTGGAAAAGACCCAGAAGGTGCTGAAGAAGCACGGCCGCGACGACGATCGCGCCGTGGAAGAGTTCGTCGCCCTGGCACTGCTGTTCTCGCCGATCAAGCTGGTGCCCAAGCAGTACGAAGCCCTGGTGACCCGCGTGCGCGAGTCCCTGGAGCGTGTGCGTGGCCTCGAGCGCGCCATCATGCAGCTGGCCGTGCGCGATGCGCGCATGCCGCGTGCCGACTTCCTGCGCCACTTCCCCGGCAACGAGACCAACACCGAGTGGACCGCCGGCCTGCTCAAGGGCAAGCCCAAGTACGCCGAGGGTCTCGAGCGCTTCCAGGCCGACATCCAGGCCAAGCAGGCCCAACTGGCCGAGCTGGAGCGTGACTACGAGCTGAAGGTCTCGCAGATCAAGGACATCAACCGCGCCATGTCCATCGGCGAGGCCAAGGCCCGCCGCGCCAAGAAGGAAATGGTCGAGGCGAACCTGCGTCTGGTGATCTCCATCGCCAAGAAGTACACCAACCGCGGTCTGCAATTCCTCGATCTGATCCAGGAAGGCAACATCGGTCTGATGAAGGCGGTGGACAAGTTCGAATACCGTCGTGGCTACAAGTTCTCCACCTATGCCACCTGGTGGATTCGCCAGGCCATCACCCGCTCCATCGCCGACCAGGCGCGCACCATCCGGATTCCGGTGCACATGATCGAGACGATCAACAAGCTGAACCGGATCTCCCGCCAGATGCTGCAGGAGATGGGCCGCGAGCCGACCCCGGAAGAGCTGGGCGAGCGCATGGAGATGCCCGAGGACAAGATCCGCAAGGTGCTCAAGATCGCCAAGGAACCGATCTCCATGGAGACGCCCATCGGCGACGACGAGGATTCGCACCTGGGCGATTTCATCGAGGACAGCACCATGCAGTCCCCGATCGAAGTGGCCACCAGCGAAAGCCTCAAGGAAGCCACCCGCGACGTGCTCTCTGGCCTCACCGCCCGTGAAGCCAAGGTCCTGCGCATGCGCTTCGGCATCGACATGAACACCGACCACACCCTCGAGGAAGTGGGCAAGCAGTTCGACGTCACCCGCGAGCGTATCCGCCAGATCGAAGCCAAGGCCCTGCGCAAGCTGCGCCACCCGTCCCGCAGCGAACACCTGCGCTCCTTCCTCGACGAGTAAGGCGCCAGCGCAGTACAGGAAACCGGAGCCCAGGCTCCGGTTTTTTTATGCCCGACAAGGGTTTGGCGATCCCCGCCACCCCCGGTATACTCCACCGCGCTATAGGGCCTATAGCTCAGTCGGTTAGAGCAGAGGACTCATAATCCTTTGGTCCACGGTTCGAGTCCGTGTGGGCCCACCAGCTTTCAGGAGCCGCGCGTTGCGCGGCTTTTTTTATGCCTGAAATTTGGGCTTTATCCGAAAGCCAGTCGCTAATCCATTCCGAACGATCCCACTCCGCTCCCTTGCCTGCACTAGTCTTACCCTTCGCGGTGTCACTTGCAGGACTTGGGAAATGGACTTCTCCCTCCTGGCGCCCCTTGCGCCGACGCTGTTCTGGCTGCTGCCACTCGCCTTCGTCATCGGCCTGCTCAAGTCGCCCTGGATGAAGGGCTACCTGGGTGAGCTGCTAGTTCGTCTTGTCGCCCGCTGGCGACTCGACAGGCAGACCTATCGCCGCCTGCACAATGTCACCCTGCCTACGCCTGACGGCACCACCCAGATCGATCACGTCTTCCTGTCGCGCTACGGCATCTTCGTGGTGGAAACGAAGAACCTGAGTGGCTGGATCTTTGGCAGCGAGCGCCAGGCGCAGTGGACGCAGAAGCTCTACAAGCGCACCTTCAAATTCCAGAATCCGCTGCGGCAGAACTACAGGCACCTCAAAGCGCTGGAAGCAACCCTAGGCGTCAGCACAGAGCATCTGCATTCGGTCATTACCCTTGTTGGCGGTAGCACCTTCAAGACCGAAATACCGGTCAATGTGACCCATGGCATCGGCTTTATTCGTTATATCCGACCATTCCAGCAGCCGGTACTCAGCGATGCTCAGGTCGAATCCATGCTGCACGCTCTGCAAACCGGCCGCCGGGCACCTACCCTCGCCGCTCACAGCGAACATGTGCAAAACCTCAAGCGCCGCAGCGATCCAACGGCGGAGCGGCAATGCCCGAAATGCGATAGCACCCTGATGATTCGCACTGTGAAATCGGGGGCGAAAATGGGACAACAGTTTTGTGGATGCTCGGCCTTTTCTAAGTACCGAGTCATGCAGAGCATTGAAGTGGCAGGGCGGCAAACTCCACAGCAGGAGAAAAAATAAATCTGCCCTCTTTCAACTATTACTCCAAACGCGAGAATGGATCAAGCGATACCAAAACAGCTCTTGACTGAGTCTATGTGAAAAGCGAAGCATGTGCCAATCAACACAAAAATTACGGCCATAGCCAGCCAAGCCGTAAGCGGCACTTTATCTCTCCAAAAGCTAAAGCTCTTCTGCGCTGCTACCCAGTCAATTTGATACTGCCAGAAGAATTTGTAGTGCGCATACCAGTCGCTGAATAGAATTTGCTTGCTGATGGAAGCATTGTAATATTGAGATTCAAATGTAGCCAGGCGCTCCCAATAGATGGAAAAGTCTGTATTTACCGCCAAAGTTTCAACCTCGCGGTACAGGTCACGCAGCCCATTGAAGATCCTGGTTATCTCCACAGCAGACTTCTCGTAGTCCGATTTCTTGGAATCGTAAATTGAGATATAAATACCAATAACGCCAAAGACAGCCATAAACGCAGAAACATTTTTGGCGGACAATGACTCGTATACCAAAGAAAAAATACCTACTGCTGTACCAATAAACCCTATCAACCCTGGGATTTTGTCCACGATGTCATACGTAGCCCAGTGCTTGCGCCCCCCAAAGCCAACGTTATAGCCTGTATCTGCAATACTTTTGAGTAGGGACGCCTGGCTCATATATTTTCACTGATAGGTACAGTTATTTCGCTGCGAGCCACAACAACACCATCCTTTAGGATATAGCACTCAACCGAGTGGTCGCCTTTAAAGCTCGTGGACTCCTGAATTGTCTCATAGCCTAGATCGTCGGTTATGTAGCCGCGGACACAGTCTCGCCTCTCAGCTTCTTGCCCGGTATTAAGAACCTTCCATTTTACGGTGTACGGCTTTGGAACGTTATTTAAAGTAATCTTGAATTTTAGAGTTTTGCGCGCCTGGAGGGGCAATCCTAGTGAAATCAACTCACTCAGCAAATACTCTCTAAAACCTTTTTGCTCTACATCACAGTCGAGAACCAAGGGATAGCGGATATCGATAGGGGCGAGATCCTCAATGAATTCCTCCGTGTCCCTGAAGGTATAATGGGACTTGGCCATTGACTCCATAGCGGCACGTGCGGCTGTACGTGTGGTCGGAAAGTCGCGACCAAATACTTTCTTCCACCGCTCTCCCTCATTTTCCTTACCCGCAGCTTCAATGGCCTTCAGGCAAAGTTCGTAGGCACGTCTGGCCGGCTTTTGAAACTTCTGTTTCACTTTGACATGCTGGCGACTGCCCAGCGCCGCGTAACGTTCCTGCTGTGGAAGGCTTGATGCGTAGTAGAAGAAATCTCTGACCATACAGTCGTATGAGGCGAAACTTTTGTCAGCATAATCGTCCGTCTGCGTGAGGAAATTATGTGCCAGCGTGTCGATTAGGAGCCCCCCAATCCCGATACCATGCTTGTTCTTCCACGCCCGAAGCATTTTGCAAAGGCGCCGCAGGTTTCCATTTTGGTCAACATCGACGTTACTGGTAGCCTTGATTTCATCTTTGGGCTTAGTGACCTTCCACGATCCGCCGTTGTACGTATCAGGATATTTGAAGCTACCGTCGTCTTGTTTGAATACGGGCTGAACTTCGACGTTGAAATTCTGGAACTTGACGCACACCACCAGGCGGTCGACCGTAATCGTGGTCATGGAGTACCGTTCCTGGATTGCAGCCTTGGTATCTGCAAGCAGCTTCGATTGCCCCCCCTCCTTGTTGTACCTATGCCAATCACTGTCAGGCATGATGTACAACATATCGAGGTCGGAAACGCCTTTGATGGCTGTCCACCGACCATACGAGCCTACCTGGAGGTTATTGGCGGCAGAATCCAACCTTCGAAAGTATTTATTCAGCGAACGAGTGATACCAGCGTAACGATCTTCAATCGTTACGTGGTTGGTAATGCGCAGATTGGATAAAAAATCCTTGAAAATAACAGCTACTGACATCGGCATCCCTACTGGTCAAGTCCTCACTCACGCTCTGTTGGCGTCCGAGCATAGTAACCGACAGCTGTCGTAAAGGTCCATCGCCTAACATTTTAGTGGGCCACGCGGGTAAAAGCCGGCGAAACCTATTGCCCATAGTCCCCGGCCAAAATGAGTGAGCGCTCATAGTTGCCCATCGACAGGAGGGTACCAGCTAGGGTTGGAGCACACTAGGCACCGGGGACAAGCAGTTACGTGATGCATCGAGCCTTTTTCAAGAGTAACGTAACCATATTGGCGAGGTTCCTAGCATCATCGATACCTCGGTGGTACCGGCCGCTCCAACCCAGGCCAAGCGCTTCGACTGCGGGCCTTAACCCTAATGATGAACATGCGAATATTTCGCAATAGCGCCGCTCTAGGTCCAAGTAAGCAACTCCAGGCAGTATTGGCCTACAATTAGCTCTCAGGACATCAGCCGCAAGCTGGTCAGCATCGTAATGCCCCCACGATCCCCACAATGCACTAGGATATTTTTGTAGGAGAGCAGTGACCTCCGTGGCGACCTCTGGGAATGCTTGGGCGGCATCCACATCAGCTTGCTTAATTGAGGTCAGACGGGTACAGAATTTTGTCAGAGTAGGATGAATGATCGGGCGGACATAGCGCTGAAAGAGCTCAACTGTTTCTAGTGTTCGCACATCCACTACAGCTAGCCCTATCTCGATAGTTTCCATCTCATCTGACCTTACGATCAATGCTCGAGGGGTCTCGGACTCCATGAGCTCGTCGCATGTCGCTTCAAGGTCGACACATAGCATAAAATCGAAAGCACTTATAAATGTCTCGAACGCCTGCAATTTTTTGGTATTGGGATGATTTTTCATCTACTTTCCTGAAATCGGGATATTCAACACTCCATTGGCGTAGAGGGTGACAAAATGGGGTTTGATACGTATGGCTTGCTTAATGGCAGAGAAACGTTACTAATTTGCTAGCCTTCTTATTGAGTAAGACCTCATCGCCAACCATACGTTTAGCTCTTCGCGAAAGAAGGGACCATTAAGTAGTTCGCCAGATATAGTTGTGATCTCTCAGTAGGTTGTTCATCCGGGGCATTCCCGGAATTCTGGAAGCGCGACCAACACAGCCTTCCAGGAGCCCCGGATGAACCTGCATAAACATGCCCGTCTTACCCCTCGAGGTCGAGCC
>NZ_NKID01000014.1:0-86078 GCF_002256045.1 Pseudomonas sp. PGPPP4 | reverse complement strand
TGGAGAAAGGGAGCCGGCAGGCACACTCTACGACACAGCATCGAGTGCTCAGGTTGGGTAGGTGCTTAACCGGCTCCGGGTAATGAGGTAGCTAATCTCATTACCCAGGAGAGATACAAGGTTGGGTTGCGACGGCTCTATCGTCGAAGCCCAACAGTGCCGGCCCCGAGGCGATGCCGGGCTTCGCTGCGCTCAACCCAACCTACGGCGGCCCGTACGAGCGGCCCATGGCCGCATCGGCGGAGCGCCATATGCTGGACTCGTAGGGTGGAAAATCGCGCAGCGTTTTCCACGCGTGGCGTGCCGGCCGCGATGAACGCCGTCACCCGGCGGCTCTGCATCACCTCGATAGACAAAAGGCTCTACCTGGCGCCGTGCCTTTTGCCAGCCGCTTTGCGACAATGCCGGCACTTTTGCTGCCGGATGTCGCCATGACTGCCCTCAAGAACGACCGTTTCCTGCGTGCCCTGCTCAAGCAGCCGGTGGATGTCACCCCGGTGTGGATGATGCGCCAGGCCGGACGCTATCTGCCCGAGTACCGCGCCAGCCGGGCGCGTGCCGGGGACTTCATGAGTCTGTGCAAGAACCCGCAATTCGCCTGCGAGGTGACCCTGCAGCCGCTGGAGCGCTATCCGCTGGATGCCGCCATCCTCTTCTCCGACATCCTCACCATCCCCGATGCCATGGGCCAGGGCCTGTATTTCGAGACCGGCGAGGGACCGCGCTTTCGCAAGGTGATCGACACCCCGGCCGACATCGAGGCGCTGCCGATCCCCGATGCCGAATCCGACCTGGGCTACGTCATGGACGCCGTGCGCACCATCCGCACGGCGCTGGATGGACGGGTACCCCTGATCGGCTTTTCCGGCAGCCCCTGGACCCTGGCCACCTACATGATCGAAGGCGGCTCCAGCAAGGATTTCCGCAAGGCCAAGGCCATGCTCTACGACACCCCCGAGGCCCTGCACCTGTTGCTGGACAAGCTGGCCCAGGCGGTCACCGCCTACCTCAACGGCCAGATCCGCGCCGGCGCCCAGGCGGTGCAGATCTTCGATACCTGGGGCGGTAACCTGTCCGCCGCGGCCTACCAGGAGTTTTCCCTGGCCTACATGCGCAAGATCGTCGCCGGGCTGATTCGCGAACATGAAGGACGCCGGGTGCCGGTGATCCTCTTCACCAAGAACGGTGGCCTCTGGCTGGAAAGCCTGGCGGACAGCGGCGCCGAGGCCCTGGGCCTGGACTGGACCTGCGATATCGGCGAAGCGCGCCGCCGCGTTGGCAGCAAGGTTGCCCTGCAGGGCAACATGGACCCCAGCGTGCTCTACGCCAAGCCGGCGGCCATCCGCGCCGAGGTGGGGCGCATCCTGGAAAGCTATGGCCAGGGCAGCGGCCACGTCTTCAACCTCGGCCACGGCATCACCCCCGAGGTGGACCCGGCCCATGCCGGCGCCTTCATCGAAGCCGTGCACGAGTTGTCCGGGCGCTACCACCAGGGCTGATTGTGCCGGGATCGGCACGACCGGTCCCAAGTCGAGCGAGCGGGTCGTGGCCGGTTGCGGCATAGTCGGGGTTTTCCCGATGGAGCGCCGCCATGGCCCAGATGACCCCGGAAGACCTGCAGCACCTGGCCGAAGAGGTGCTCGCGGCCCAAGGCTTCAGTCAGCCGCAGGGCGCGGCCATCGCCGCCATGATGGTCGCGGGCCAGCGTGACGACTGCGCCTCCCACGGCATCTATCGGCTGCTGGGCATCGTCAAGACGCTCAAGGCCGGCAAGGTGGTGCCCGATGCCGAGCCGACGGTAGAAGACGTGGCTCCGGCCATCGTCCGGGTCGATGCGGGTGGCGGCTTCTCCCCGCTGGCCTTCGAGACGGGGCTGCCCCTGCTCGACGCCAAGGCGCGCAGCTGTGGCCTGGCAGCCCTGGCGATCAACAACTGCGTGCACTTCTCGGCGCTCTGGGTGGAGATGGAAGCCCTCACCGCCAGGGGGCTGGTGGCCCTGGCCTGCAATCCGACCCAGGCCTATGTCGCCCCGGCCGGCGGTCGCCGCCCGCTGTTCGGTACCAATCCCCTGGCCTTCGGCTGGCCGCGGCCTGACGGCCATCCCTTCGTCTTCGACTTCGCCACCAGCGCCGTGGCCCGCGGCGAGATCGAATTGCATCGTCGCGCGGGCAAGGCCCTGCCCGAGGGCTGGGGCGTGGATGCCGAGGGCGCGCCCAGCAACGATGCCCGCACCGTGCTGGAGGAGGGCGCCATGCTCACCTTTGGCGGTCACAAGGGCTCGGCGCTGTCGGCCATGATCGAACTGCTCGCCGGTCCGCTGATCGGCGATCTCACCAGTCCGGAGTCTTCCGCGGTCGACGCCGGCGCGGGCGGGCTGCCCTATCACGGCGAACTCATCCTGGCCTTCGATCCCCAGCGCTTTCTCGGCGCCGCGGTAGCCAGCTACCAGCAGCGCGCCGAGCAGTTGTTCGCCGGCATCGAAGCCCAGGGCGCCCGCCTGCCGTCACAGCGTCGTTACCAGGCACGAGCGCTTAATACCACCCGTGGTTGGCTGGAGGTGCCGGACCAACTCCTGGTCGACGTCCGGGCGCTGCTGCCCGGCTGAGCCAGGACGCGATCCGCATCACCTGGAGGAGACTGCGACAACGCGGTCTCTGAACCCCGCCCCGGACGCAGGGTCCACGACTGGCCCCCTTAGTGCCAGCCCTGGGTCTTCATGTACGCCGACGACACCGATCGCCCTCATCATCGCGGCCTGTTGCTGCTGAGCATCACCCTGATGGTGCTGGTGTACTTTCTCGACAATTTGTCGATCGCCCTGGCCAACCGCTATGTCTATGGCGGCCTGGGTATCGACCAGCGCAGCTATACCCTGGCCACCGCCTGCTACAGCGCCGCGGTCATCGTCACCAGTGCCCCGCACCAGTGGTTCGCCCAGCGCCTGGGCTATCGCAACCTGATCTTCGCCGCCGTCGGCATCCACCTGGTCGGCCAGGTGTGCTGCCTGGTGGCCACCGATCTGCCGACCTTCATCGTCGGGCGGGCGCTGATGGGCGCCGGCGCCGCCACCTTCTTTGCCGGGGCGCGGGTGCTGGTGCAGATGTATTTCTCCGGCCCCCAGCTGCCAACCGGGATTCGCGCCTTCGCTTCGGGCGTGCCCCTGGGTGGTGCGCTGGCCTCCTTCACCACCGCGGAATTGCTGGAAGGTCACCAGTGGCGCGCCATCTTCATGGTGCCGGCGCTGGCCTGCGCGCTGGTGGCGGTCTGCGTCTGGCTGTCGCTGCCGCGGCGCTCCCATCCGCTGCAGAATTCTGGGGCGCCGTCGCTGCTGTCCATGGTGCTGCTGGCAGTAGGCAGCCTGCTGCTGACCACCACCACCCAGCGCCTGGCCTTCGACTTCTTCAGCGATGGCCTGTGGCTGGCCGTGGAACTGCTGGTGGGAGCGGCCATCCTCGGACTCTATGTCTACTACGAGCGCGGCCTGGCACGGCCGACCCTGGACTTCAAGCACGCCATCACCCCGGGCTTTCTCGCCGGCATGCTGTTCATGATGCTCAACTACTTCCTGCTCGGCGCCTACAACTTCATCATCCCCCAGTACGTGGTCAACGGCCTGCAACTGCCGGTCTATACCGCCGGGGGCGTCATGGCGCTGGGCTGGCTGTGCGGCCTGGCGCCGCTGCTGATGATCACCTCGGTGCGGCTGCGCGAGCGCTTTCCCTGGGGCGGCTTTCGCAAGTACCTGGTGGCGGGTTACCTACTGCTGGCCGGCTACGGCTTCTGGATGGTGCGCCAGCACGCCGACGTGCCCCTCTACCAGCAGCTGGTGCCGGGGCTGATGATGCATGGCACCTATTTGATCGGTACCTTCGCGGTGATCATCATGTACACCTTCATGCGCGTCGAGCCGGCGTATTTCAGCCAGGCCTACCAGATCAAGAACATGACCCAGCAACTGGTCATGCCCATGGGCATCGTGCTGTCCAACGTCTTCCTGCAGTGGCGCGACGCCTTCCACGCGTCGGTGCTCAGCGCCGCGGTCACTCCCTATGCCCAGACCTACCAGGCCTATGGCGAGCGTTATCGGCAGGCCACCGGTAGCGACAGCGCCCTGGCGCAGATCTCCAGTCTGGTCACCCGCCAGAGCCAGGTGCTGGGCTATCTGGACTATTTCTGGCTGGTCGGCTGGATCGGTCTGGCACTGGCCCTCTACATGGCCGTGCAACGGCATTTTCGTTAGGGCGCGACGTTTGCCGGCCCTTAAGCCGACGTTCAGCTAGCGACCACCATAATGCGGGCTTTTGCAGGCGGCGGCAGGTGCCGGACGCCTGCGCCGGTCGGCCGCGCCCCAGTCGGTCCGGAGCTTGCATTGCTGGGCTGTCGGGCTTTGTGGAACAATGCGGGCAACGACATTTTTCAAGGGTGGCAGCCGTGATCGACGCTGATGGTTTTCGCCCCAATGTCGGCATCATTCTCGCCAACGATGCCGGCCAGGTACTGTGGGCCCGCCGCATCAATCAGGATGCCTGGCAGTTCCCCCAGGGTGGGATAGACGACCGGGAAACGCCCGAAGAGGCGCTGTACCGGGAGCTGAACGAAGAAGTGGGGCTGAGCCCCGATGACGTCCGTATCCTGGCCTGTACCCGGGGCTGGTTGCGCTACCGTCTGCCGCAGCGCATGGTGCGCACCCACAGCCGTCCGCTGTGCATCGGCCAGAAGCAGAAGTGGTTTCTGCTGCGGCTGACCGCGGAAGAGCAGCGGGTGCGGATGGATGTGACCGGCAAGCCGGAATTCGATGGCTGGCGCTGGGTAAGCTACTGGTATCCGCTGGGCCAGGTGGTGACCTTCAAGCGAGAGGTCTATCGGCGGGCGCTCAAGGAGTTGGCACCCCGCTTGCTGGCCTGATTACCGGTTCGGCCGGTGCGAAAGAGGTGAGGAGAAGCTGTGGTCATGCAGGATGAACGACACGTGATGCACGCCGGCGGCTCCGCCGGACGTCGGCTGCGGAGGCGCTAGATGCTTGCAGTTCTGCGCAAGATCGTCCAGGAGGTCAATGCCGCCAAGGATCTGGGGTCGGCACTGTCCATCATCGTGCAGCGCGTCCGCGCGGCCATGCAGTCGCAGGTCTGCTCCGTCTATCTGCTGGATCCCGACACCAACCGTTTCGTGCTCATGGCCACCGAAGGCCTCAACAAGAGGTCCATCGGTCGGGTCAGCATGGCCCCCAACGAGGGCCTGGTCGGCCTGGTCGGCACCCGCGAAGAGCCGCTCAATCTCGAAGACGCCGCCAGCCACCCGCGCTTTCGCTATTTTGCCGAGACCGGTGAGGAGCGCTATGCGTCTTTCCTCGGTGCACCCATCATCCACCACCGCCGGGTCATGGGCGTGCTGGTGGTGCAGCAGAAGGAACGCCGTCAGTTCGACGAAGGCGAGGAAGCCTTCCTGGTCACCATGAGCGCCCAGCTCGCCGGGGTGATCGCCCATGCCGAGGCCACCGGGACCATCCGTGGTCTGGACCGGCAGGGCCGCGGCATCCAGGAGGCCCGTTTCGTCGGCATCCCCGGTTCGCCCGGGGTCGGCGTCGGCAAGGCGGTGGTGGTCCTGCCGCCCGCCGATCTGGAAGTGGTCCCGGACAAGACCGTGACCGACATCGACGCCGAGCTGCAACTGTTCCGCTCGGCGCTCGAAGGCGTGCGGGCGGACATGAAGGCGCTGTCCAAGCGGCTGTCCACCCAGTTGCGCAAGGAAGAGCAGGCGCTGTTCGACGTCTATCTGATGATGCTCGACGACGCCGCCCTCGGTAACGAGGTGACCACCATCATCAAGAGCGGCCAGTGGGCCCAGGGCGCCCTGCGCCAGGTGGTGATGGAGCACGTCCAGCGCTTCGAGCTGATGGACGACGCCTATCTGCGCGAACGCGCCGCCGACGTGCGTGACCTCGGGCGCCGCTTGCTGGCCTATCTACAGCAGGCCCACCAGGCCTGCCTGATCTATCCGGAAAACACCATTCTGGTCAGCGAGGAGCTCTCGCCGGCCATGCTCGGCGAGGTGCCCGAGGGGCGCCTGGTCGGCCTGATCTCGGTACTCGGCTCGGGCAACTCCCACGTCGCCATCCTGGCGCGCGCCATGGGCGTGCCGACCGTGATGGGCGCGGTGGACCTGCCGTATTCCAAGGTGGATGGCATCGACCTCATCGTCGATGGCTACCACGGCGAGATCTTCACCAATCCGTCGCCGACGCTGATCAAGCAGTATGGCGACGTGGTGGAAGAGGAGCGCCAGCTGACCCAGGGCCTCGACGCCCTGCGCAGCCTGCCCTGCGAGACCCTCGACGGTCACCGCATGCCGCTGTGGGTCAACACCGGCCTGATGGCCGATGTGGCCCGCGCCCAGCAGCGCGGCGCCGAAGGGGTCGGGCTGTATCGCACCGAAGTGCCCTTCATGGTCAACGAGCGCTTTCCCAGCGAGAAGGAACAGCTCTCCATCTATCGCGAGCAACTGGCCGCCTTCCATCCGGCACCGGTGACCATGCGCACCCTGGACGTCGGCGGCGACAAGGCGCTGTCCTATTTTCCGATCAAGGAAGACAACCCCTTCCTGGGCTGGCGCGGCATCCGCGTCACCCTGGATCATCCGGAAATCTTCCTGGTGCAGACCCGCGCCATGCTCAAGGCCAGCGAGGGCCTGAACAACCTGCGCATCATGCTGCCGATGATCTCCGGCGTGCACGAGGTGGAGGAGTCCCAGCACCTGCTGCACCGCGCCTGGTGCGAGGTGCGTGACGAAGGCGTCGATATCCCCATGCCGCCGGTGGGGGTCATGGTCGAGGTGCCCTCGGCGGTCTACCAGGCCCGCGATCTGGCGCGCCAGGTGGACTTCATCTCGGTGGGCTCCAACGACCTGACCCAGTACCTGCTGGCGGTGGATCGCAACAACCCGCGGGTGGCCGATCTCTACGACTACTTCCACCCGGCGGTGCTGCAGGCGCTGCAACAGGTGGTCGATGGCGCCCACGCCGAAGGGGTGCCAGTGAGCATCTGCGGCGAGATGGCCGGGGATCCGGCGGCGGCGGTGCTGCTCATGGGCATGGGCTTCGACACCCTGTCGATGAACGCCACCAACCTGCCCAAGGTGAAGTGGCTGCTGCGCCAGGTCACCCTGGAAAAGGCCCGCGAGCTGGTGCAGCAGATGCGCCAGATCGACAACCCCCAGGTCATCCACAGCGCCCTGCATCTGGCCTTGCGCAATCTCGGACTGGGTCGGGTGATCAATCCGGCGGCCAGCGTCCAGAGCTGAGCGTGCCCGGCGGGAAGGCCGCTTCCCGCCGGGCAGGCAGCGGCGTACCATGCCGCCTCCTGCGCCCGAGGTGATGATGGATCTCTTGCTCTTCCTGGTGCTCGGCGTCTGCGCCGGGCTGCTGGCCGGTCTGTTCGGGGTCGGCGGCGGCCTGATCATAGTGCCGGTGCTGGTCTACAGCTTTACCGCCCAGGGCCTCGATCCGGACATCCTCACCCACTTGGCGGTGGGTACCTCGCTGGCCACCATCGTCTTCACCTCGCTCAATTCCGTCTGGGCCCACCACCGACTCGGCGCCGTGCGCTGGCGGCTGTTCGCCTGGATGGCCCTGGGCATCGTCTTCGGCAGCGCCTTGGGCGCCCTGACCGCCGCCGCCATCCACGGCCCGCTGCTGCAGAAGATCATCGGCATCTTCGCCATCCTCATCGCCCTTCAGCTGGCGCTGGACCTGCGCCCCAAGGCCCAGGCCGGCGAACCGGGCAAACCGGCGCTGACGGTGGCCGGGGTGGTGATCGGCTGGGCCTCGGCCATCTTCGGCATCGGCGGCGGCTCGCTCACCGTACCCTTCCTGATCTGGCGCAGCCTGAGCATGCAGCAGGCGGTGGCCACCTCGGCGGCCTGCGGCCTGCCCATCGCCCTGTCCGGGGCGCTGTCCTTCATTCTGGTCGGCTGGCAGCAGCCGGGCCTGCCCGCCTGGAGTCTGGGCTATGTCTATCTGCCGGCCTTGCTGGGTATCGCCCTGACCAGCATGTTCTCGGCCCGTTTCGGTGCGCGGCTGGCCCATCGCCTGTCGCCCCGGCTGCTCAAGCGCCTGTTTGCCCTGTTGCTGTTCGGCGTCGGTCTCAATTTCTTACTCTGATCCCTTTCAAGGAGGCACCATGCTGCCGTATCCGCAAATAGACCCGGTGGCCCTGTCGCTGGGGCCGCTGAAGATTCACTGGTACGGCCTCATGTACCTGGTGGGGATCGGTGGCGCCTGGTGGCTGGCCAAGCGGCGACTCAATCGCTTCGATCCGCGCTGGACCAGCGAGACCCTGTCCGATCTGGTGTTCTGGGTGGCGCTGGGGGTCATCGCCGGCGGGCGACTCGGCTACGTGCTGTTCTACAACCTGGCGGAATACATCGCCAATCCGACGCTGATCTTCGAGGTCTGGAAGGGCGGCATGTCCTTCCACGGCGGCCTGCTCGGGGTGATCCTGGCGGTCTGGTGGTTCGGCAAGCGCCACAACAAGGGCTTCTTCGAGCTGATGGACTTCATCGCGCCGCTGGTGCCCATCGGCCTCGGTGCCGGCCGCATCGGCAACTTCATCAACGCCGAACTCTGGGGCAAGCCCACCGACGTGCCCTGGGCGATGATCTTTCCGCCCTACAGCGATCCGGCCCAGCTGCCGCGCCATCCCTCGCAGCTGTATCAGTTCGCCCTGGAAGGGGTGGCGCTGTTCGTGATCCTCTGGCTCTACTCGCGCAAGCCGCGGCCGACCATGGCCGTGTCCGGCCTGTTCGTGCTCTGCTACGGCATCTTCCGCTTCATCGTCGAATTCGTGCGGGTGCCCGACGCCCAGCTCGGCTATCTGGCCTGGGGCTGGCTGACCATGGGGCAGGTGCTCTGCGTGCCCATGGTGCTCGGCGGCATCGCGCTGATGGTCTATGCCCATCGCCGCGCGCCGCAGCCGGTCGTCCGAGCCGAATGACGTCTGAGGCCCGCCCGCATGACAAGTGCGGGCGGGCTGTTATAGTTCAGGGACCACCATCACAACCGCGCAAGGGATCAGCCGTATGAATCCGTTCCGTAGCCTGGCTGCCGTGCTGGCGCTGGCCCTGACGATGCAGGTCTTGCCGGCGCAGGCGCAGCAGGCTCAGGGTGAAGTCACCGAATATCAGACCGCCGACCAGGCGTTCGGTGAAGCCCAGGCACCCGCTGCCTTTTCCATGATCGGCGACCTGCTGATCGCGCGGCCGCTGCTGATCGCCGCGACCGTGATCGGTGCGGGGGCTTTCGTGATCAGTCTGCCGTTCACCGCCGCCGGCGGTAACATCGGCAAGGCCGGCAAGGCGTTGGTGGTCGAGCCGGGCAAGGCGGCCTTCGTGCGCTGCCTGGGCTGTACCCAGAGCGGGTACGGGCGTACCGAATAGGCCCTGGCGCCGGACCTGGCCGCTCAGGCCTGGCCGCTGATCTTCAAATACTTGTCGTGCAGCTGCTCCTTGGTCTCGACATGGTTCTCGTCGAGGGGGATGCAGTCCACCGGGCAGACCTGCTGGCACTGGGGTTCGTCGTAGTGGCCCACGCACTCGGTGCACAGGTTCGGATCGATCACGTAGATCTCCGCACCCTGGGAGATGGCGCCGTTCGGGCACTCGGGCTCGCACACGTCGCAGTTGATGCAATCGTCGGTAATGATGAGGGACATCGTCGGCTCCACGCTGCGCGAACGCGCAGCGATCCAAAAGTCAGGCGCGCATTTTGCCCCATCCGCGCGCCGGCTGCACCCGACAGTCCTTGGGGTTAATCAGCTGGCCGGGGCAAAACGCTCCAGCAGCGCCTGATGCACGGTGGGATGGACGAACTTGGTCACGTCGCCGCCGAGCGCCGCGATCTCCCGCACCAGGGTGGAAGACAGGTAGGAATAGTGTTCCGACGGGGTCAGGAACATGCTTTCCGCCTGGGGCGCCAGCACCCGGTTCATGTTGGCCAGCTGGAATTCGAATTCGAAATCCGACACCGCGCGCAGGCCGCGCAGGATGATGGTCGCCTTCTGCTGCTCCACCAGGGTGGCCAGCAGGCAGCTGAAGCCGATCACCTCGACATTGGGCAGGTGCGCGGTCACCGCCTTGGCCAGCTCGACCCGGCGCTCCAGCGGAAACAGCGGATTCTTCTTGGGACTGGCCGCCACCGCCACCACGACTTCGTCGAACAGCCGCGAGGCGCGCTCCACCAGATCGCCATGGCCCTTGGTGATGGGGTCGAAGGTGCCGGGGTATAGCACTCGGTTCATGACGCTGTCCTGGGGGCGAAGCTGTTGGGGCTTGGATGGTAGCTCAGGGGCGGAGTGAGGCCAAGGCGACAGCCGCCGGGATCGCCGACCCGTGGGCGTTTATCGGCCGGATGGCGCTGCCCGCTGGCTGACCAGCCAGTCGGGGATGCGTCTTTCCAGGTAGTAGTCCGGATCGCGGAAGGCGCCGCCGACGAAACCCACATGGCCGCCATGGGGCAGGCGCTCGAACAGGGTATCGGGCGCCAGTTCGGCACGGGCGGGCAGGGCGTCGGTGCCGATGAAGGGGTCGTCTTCGGCCTGGATCAGCAGGGTGGGGATGCGGATACCCCCCAGGTAGTAGCGGCTGGAGGCCTGGCGGTAGTAGTCCCGGGCATCGCGAAAGCCGTGCAGGGGCGCGGTATAGCGATCGTCGAAGTCCCAGAAGGTCTTGAGTCCCTCGGGCGGCCCCAGGCGCGCGAGGATCTCGTGCTGTTCGGGGTGAAGGTCGCGGTCGAACAGCGCCTGCTTGTCGCGCACGTAGCGCGCCAGTTCGCGGATGAAGTGCCGCTGATAGATGCGCGAGAAGCCGATGCCGATGCGATCGGCGCAGAGGTCCAGGCGAAAGGGTACCGAGACCGCAGCGGCCGCCTGCAGGCCGCTGTGCTCGCCCCGCTCGCCCAGGTACTTGAGCAGCACGTTACCGCCCAAGGAAAAGCCCACGCCATACAGTGGCGCGTCCGGACGACTGGTTTGCAGGTGGCGCACCACCGCGGCCAGGTCTTCGCTGACGCCGGAGTGATAGCCACGTGGCAGGCGGTTGGGTTCGCCGGAGCAGCCGCGCCAGTTGAGGCCGACGCTGGCCCAGCCGCGGGCGGCCAGGGCGAATTGCAGGCCGAGCACATAGTGGGAGCCGGAGCTGCCGGTCAGGCCGTGGGCGATCAGCACCAGTGGTGCCCGCGGATCCTCGGCGTTGTACCAGTCCAGATCGAGGAAGTCGCCGTCCTCCAGCCACAGTCGTTCCCGCGGCCGGGTGATGGGCGGCAGGCGGCGCCACAGTGAGCCCCAGAGGGTCTGCAGGTGCGGGCCGGGCAGCCAGCGCGCCGGCTTGAAGGGCGTGCTGGTCACGCCTGGCGGTGCCAGAGGGCGTAGTGGACGTTGCCGGTCTTCTTCTCGCGGTGCAGCTGCCAGGTCGCGGGCAGCGTCAGGCGCGAGGGCTGGGTCTCGCTCTCGGTGTAGATCCAGGCGTCCGCAGCCAGCCAGCCCTGGGCTTCCAGGGCCGCGCAGGCCGGTTCCAGCAGGTTTTTGCCAAAGGGCGGATCGAGAAACACCAGGTCGAAGGGCGCTTCCGCCGGCTTAACCAGGGCCTGCAGGGCGTCGGTCTGGCGCACCTCGGCCTGGGCACAGCCAAGGGTCTGCAGATGGCCGCGCAGGGCAGTGGCGGCCTGGGCATTGAGGTCGAAGGCCAGCGCCTGGCCGGCGCCGCGGGAGAGGGCTTCCAGCAGCAGCGCGCCGCTGCCGGCGAAGGGGTCCAGCACCCGCGCGCCTGGGGTGACGGCGGCCAGCCAGTTGAATAGGGTCTCGCGGACCCGGTCCGGGGTGGGCCTCAGGCCCAGGGCATCGGGAAAGACGAAGCGCCGGCTGCGCCAGTCGCCACCGATGATGCGCAGTTGGTTGGCGGTCTTCTGGGCCATGCTAGTGCTCCGGAACGCCGCTGGGCGGCAAGTTGGGAAGAGGGCGGGGGGGCGGCAGCGGCTGCTGGGCGACCCGCGGGCCGGCGCTGACCACGACGAAGCGCTCGGGATCGAGGTGGCGCTGCAGGGCCGCATGCACCTGTTCCACCGTCAGGCGGCGGACCTGCTGGAGGAAGTCGTCCAGGTAGCTGCTGGGCAGGTCGTAGAAGCCGATGTTGCCCAGCTGGGCGACGATGGCGCCGTTGCTGGCGTTGGCCAGCGGGAAGCTGCCTTCGATCTGTCGCTTGGCGCGGTCCAGTTCGGCCTGGGTGGGACCCTGGGCCAGGTAGTCGCGCAGCAGGTCGCGGACCAGCGCCAGGGTGGCATCGCCCAGTTCGGCGCGGGTTTGCAGGCCGATGGTGAAGGGACCCGGCTGACGCATGGGGGTGAAGCCCGAGCTGACGCCGTAGGTGAGACCGCGGCGTTCGCGCAATTCGGTCATCAGTCGACTGCCGAAACCGCCACCGCCGAGGATCTGGTTGCCGACGAAGAGGGCGGCATAGTCGGGATCGCGGCGGGTGATGCCGAGCTGACCGAGTAGCAGGCGGGTCTGCTGGGCCGGGACCTCCAGTTGCACCCGCGCCGGCGCGGCGGGAGCCGGCACGGGCAGCGGCGGCAGGGCCGGACCGCGGGGCAGGGCGCGCGACAGCTGGGCGGCGATCTGCTCGGCGCGGGTCCGATCCAGATCGCCGGTAAGGGCGATCACGGCATTGCCGGCGGCATAGGCGCGGGCATGGAAGGCCCGGAGGCTGGCCGCGTCCAGGCGGGCCAGGCCAGCGGCCGTGCCCCGTGGCGAATGGGCATAGGGATGGTCGCCGTAGAGGCGTTCCTGCAGCGCCTCACCCGCCAGGTTCGCCGGTTCGCGGCGGCTGGCGGCGATCAGCGTCAGCAGCTGGTCGCGGATGCGCTGGATGGCCTCGGCGGGAAAGGTCGGGCGACCTACCACGTCGGCCAGCAGCGCCAGGGCCGGTTCGCTGTGGGCCGGATCGGCGAGGGTGCGCAGGCCGGCCACCGCCTGGTCACGATAGGCGCCGTTGCTGAAGTCGGCGCCCAGGCGCTCGAAGCCATCGGCGATGGCGCCGGCATCGCGTCCCGGGGTGCCTTCGTTGAGCAGGCCGTTGGTCAGCATGGCCAGGCCCGGGGTGGCGCCATCCTGGCTGCTGCCGGCGGCAAAGATCAGGCGCACGTCGAACATCGGCAATTCCGGCGCCGGCACGAACAGCACCTGGGCGCCCTCGGCGGTGCGCCAGCGCTGGATGTCCAGCTGGCGCCCCAGGGGCGGCGCGTCCTTGAGCGTCTTGAGGCTGTCCACGGCCGGATAGGCGCGCGCCAGATCGCCGACCGGGGTAGGGGACTGGCAGCCCGCGAGCAGGCACAGCGACAGCCAGAGCAGCGGCTTCATGGACGATTCTCCGCGGTGGCTGCGGGCTCGAGCTGGGCCAGGGTCAGGCGCTCGCGGGTGAAGTAGGTGCGGGCCACCCGGCGCAGGTCGTCGGGGGTGACCCGGCCCAGTTCGTCGAGCAGCCGATCCCCCTGGCGCCAGCCGAGGCCGACGCTTTCCAGCTGGCCGATGCTGCTGGCCTGGGCAGTGATGGAGTCGCGGCCATAGACCAGCCCGGCCACCAGCAGGGCGCGGACGCGGGCCAGTTCCTCGGTGCTGGGCGGCTCGCGTTTGAGCAGCTCCAGTTGCGCCCAGAAGGCCGCTTCCAGCTGGTCGAGGGTCTTGCCGCGCGGGGTATTGGGGGTGCCGCTGAGCAGGAAGAGGCTGTCGCCACGGGTGTAGGCGCCATAGGCGGCGCGCACGCTGCTGGCCACTTCCGTGCCGCGTTCGAGACGACTGGGCAGGCGCGCCCCCGAACCGCCGCTGAGCAGGGCGGCCAGCAGTTGCAGCGCATAGGCATCGCGCGGCTGGGCGGCGGTGGCCAGGCTGGGCACGTTGAAGCCCATCAGCAGGCTGGGCAGTTCGCGGGCCTGCAGGGCCAGGCGCCGCTCGCCCGGCGCCGGCAATTCCAGCGGTCGCCGCGGCGCGGGCAGATCGCTGCGGGGGATGCCGCCGAACCAGCGCTGCACCTCGGCGCGAATCGCCTGGGGTTCGACATCGCCGACCACCACCAGGGTGGCGTTGTTGGGTGCGTACCAGGTCTGGTACCAGCGACGCAGGTCGTCCACACCGAGGCGCTGCAGATCCTGGGGCCAGCCGATGGTGGGGTTGCGGTAGCCGCTGGCCGGGTAGGCGGCGGCCTTGAAGCGCTCGAAGGACAGCGCCTCGGGCCGGTCATCGGTGCGCAGCCGGCGTTCTTCCTTGATGACTTCCAGCTCGCGGCTGACTTCGTCCGGTTCCAGGCGCAGGTGCTGCATGCGATCGGCTTCCAGCTCCAGGGCCACGGGCAGGCGATCGCGGGCGAGCAGCTGGTAATAGACGGTGTAGTCGTCGGTGGTGAAGGCGTTTTCCTCGGCGCCCAGGTCGCGCAGCAGGTGCGAGGCCTCGCCGGCACCGAGCTTGCGGCTGCCCTTGAACATCAGGTGTTCCAGGGCATGGGACAGGCCGGTCGCCCCGGGTTCCTCCAGGCTCGAACCCGCGCGGTACCAGAGTTGCACCACGGCGACCGGCGCCCGGTGATCTTCGCGGACCACCAGCTTGAGGCCGTTGTCGAGGGTGAATTCCTCGGTGTTCTGCCGGCTGGCCGTGGCCAGGGCGAAGGCGGGGAGCAGGCTGAGCAGGACGACCAGGGCGGTCCGACGGGAGCGGGAGGCGGGCATCGCGAGAGCAGGCCTTGTAGCGCGGTAGGGGACGAAGCGGCTGCGTCCTGGGGACGGTCGCGCGTTTTTCGCCGACGGGGAGGTCTTCCGCCCGGCAGGCTGCTAGGATACGCATCCCTTTTCCCGACGGCCATGCCTGACGGTCGAGCCCCGCCTGGCGGAGCTCCCGCAGCCGGTTCGTCCGTTCGATACAGAGCCCCGCATGTTTGGATCCGACGACAAGAAGTCTCCCGCCACGGAGAAGAAAGGCCTGTTCGGCTGGTTCCGCAAGAAGACTGCCGAACCCGTAGAGACGCCTGCCGAAGCCCCCGCGCCTGAAGCCGAGGAGCGCCTGCCCGAGCCGCTGGCCAGCGAGCCGGTGCAGCACCCGGAGCCGGTGCCCGAACCGCCGGAGGCGATTCCCTCGCTGACCCCGGTGCCGGTCGCCGAAGAGGAGGCGCCGTCGCCGGTGGCGCTCACGGCGCTGGTCGAGCCGCTGGTGGCCGATCCCATCGTGCCTCCGGTCGAGGTCGAGCCGGCTAGGGCGCCCGAGCCGGAGCCCGAGCCCGAACCAGTGGCTGTGCCGGTCGCGCCGCTGCCTCCGGTTATGCCGGTGCCTGAGCCTGCTCCCGCCCCGGTCGTACCCGTTGCGCCCGTCGCCCCGGTCCGTCCTGAGCCCGAGGTGGTTGCGCCCGAACCCGAACCCGCTCCACCCGCTGTCGCCGCCACCCCGGCCGAACCGGCCAAGCTGGGCTTCTTCGCCCGCCTGCGCCAGGGCCTGTCCAAGACCAGCGCCAGTCTTGGCGAAGGTATGGCCAGTCTGTTCCTCGGCAAGAAGGCCATCGACGACGACCTGCTCGAAGAGCTGGAGACCCGCCTGCTGACCGCCGACGTCGGCGTCGAGGCCACCGGCGTCATCATGCGCAACCTGACCCAGAAGGTGGCGCGCAAGCAGCTGGCCGACAGCGAGGCGCTCTATCAGGCGCTGCAGCAGGAGCTCACCGAGATGCTGCTGCCGGTGGAACAGCCGCTGGTGATCGATACCTCGCACAAGCCCTATGTCATCCTGGTTGTCGGCGTGAACGGCGCCGGCAAGACCACCACCATCGGCAAGCTGGCCAAACGGCTGCAGAACGAAGGCAAGAAGGTCATGCTGGCGGCCGGCGACACCTTCCGTGCCGCAGCGGTCGAGCAGCTGCAGGTCTGGGGCGAGCGCAACCGCATCCCGGTGATCGCCCAGCACACCGGCGCCGATTCCGCCTCGGTGATCTTCGACGCCGTCCAGGCGGCCAAGGCCCGCGGCATCGATGTGCTGATCGCTGACACTGCCGGCCGGCTGCACACCAAGGACAACCTCATGGAAGAGCTGCGCAAGGTGCGCCGGGTGATCGGCAAGCTGGACGAGGCGGCGCCCCACGAGACCCTGCTGGTGCTGGACGCCGGTACCGGCCAGAACGCCCTCAACCAGGCCAAGCAATTCCACAACGCGGTGCCCCTGACCGGCCTGGCGCTGACCAAGCTCGACGGCACCGCCAAGGGCGGGGTGATCTTCGCCCTGGCCAAGCAGAGCGCCCTGCCGATCCGCTATGTCGGCGTCGGCGAGAGTATCGACGACCTGCGGCCCTTCGAAGCGCGGCCCTTCGTCCAGGCCCTGTTCGCGGAGCGGGGCGTCTCATGATCCAGTTCGACCGCGTCTCCAAGCGCTATCCCAACGGTCACGTCGGCCTGCAGGAACTGAGCTTCCGTGCCGAACGCGGCGAGATCCTCTTCGTCACCGGGCATTCCGGCGCCGGCAAGAGCACCCTGATGCGGCTGATCCTGGCCATGGAAAGGCCCACCGGCGGCAAGCTGACCCTGGCCGGCCAGGACATCTCGCGCATCACCAATGCGCAGATTCCCTTTCTGCGCCGGCAGATCGGCGTGGTCTTCCAGAACCATCAGTTGCTCTATGACCGCACCGTGTTCGACAACGTCGCCCTGCCGCTGCAGATCCTCGGCCTGTCCAAGCCCGAGATTGCCAAGCGCGTGGCCGCGGCCCTGGAGCGGGTCAGCCTCAAGGACAAGCTCGACGACTATCCGGCCGAGCTCTCCACCGGCCAGCAGCAGCGGGTCGGCATCGCCCGCGCCGTGGTGCATCGGCCGGCCCTGCTGCTCGCCGACGAACCCACCGGCAACCTCGATCCGCGCCTGGCCTCGGAGATCATGGGCGTCTTCGAGGACATCAACAGCCTCGGCACCACGGTGCTGATCGCCAGTCACGACCATGCCCTCATCGCCCGGCTGCACCATCGCATGCTGACCCTGCAGCGCGGCCGCCTGATCGGCGACGAAGAGGAGAGCCAGCCATGAGCGCCACCGAACTGCCCCGTGGCCAGGAACAGGGCGGCAAGCCCCAGCGTCCGCAGCGCCAGGCCCCGAAGAAACCCAAGAGCGACTGGCGCAGCCCGCTGCATGCCTACCTCGAAGCCCACCGCACCGGTCTGAGGGACAGCCTCAGGCGGATGGTGCAGCAACCCATAGGCACCTTCCTCACCTGCCTGGTGATGGGCATTGCCCTGGCGCTGCCCATGGGCGTGTCGCTGCTGCTGAAGAACGTCGAGCGCCTGGGCGGCTCCTGGCAGCGCGCGGCGCAGATCTCGGTGTTCCTCGACCTGCGCACCGGTCAGGACCAGGCCGAGGTGCTGATGAGCCAGATCAAGATCCTGCCCGATGTGGCCGAGGCACGCTGGATCAGCCCGGACGACGCCCTGAAGGAATTGCAACAGGACGCCGGCCTCGGTGAGGCGCTGCGCGAATTGCCGCAGAATCCGCTGCCCGGCGTCATCGCCGTGACCCCCAAGGAAATCGACAAGAGTCGCCTCGACATGCTGCGCAGCCAGCTGGCCGAGATGAATGGCGTGCAGCAGGTGCAGCTGGACATGCAGTGGGTCGAGCGCCTCACCGCCATCCTCAAGCTCGGCGAGCGCTTCGTCTTCGGCCTGACCGTGGTGCTGGTGATCGCCCTGCTGCTGGTGATTGGCAATACCATCCGCCTGGCCATCGAGAATCGCCGCACCGAGATCGAGGTGGTCAAGCTGGTGGGCGGTACCGACGGCTACGTGCGCCGGCCCTTCCTCTACATGGGCGCGCTGTTCGGCCTGGGCGCCGGCATCGCCGCCTGGGCCCTGCTGGTGTTCGGCCTGAACTGGCTGAACGCCGCGGTGCTGGATCTGGCCGGCCTCTACGGCAGCGATTTCGCCCTGGGCAGCGTCGCCCTCGAGGACGGGCTGCAACTGCTGATCGGTGCGGTGCTGCTCGGCTACATCGGCGCCTGGCTGGCGGTTGCCCGTCATTTGCGCGAACTCGCTCCGCGCTGACGAACGGCCGTTTCCGACACCTCCGGAAACGGTCTAAACCCCTGATGGCACACGGCTTTCACGGTAGTTTTCAGCTGGGGTTAAGGGAACCTCGGCTAGTCTGGCGCTGTCCAAAAAATCAGTGTTAGACTGCCCAGTGCTTAGTGAATCGGAGGATTCGCATGACCACTTCGTTGCAACCTGTTCCTACATTGGTTCCCGGCGCCAGCCTGGAAGCCTATGTGCATTCGGTGAACAGCATTCCGCTGCTCACTCCGGAGCGGGAGCGTGAACTGGCCGAGCGCCTCTTCTACAAGGAAGACGTCGAGGCCGCCCGGCAGTTGGTGCTCGCGCATCTGCGTTTCGTGGTGCATATCGCCAAGAGCTATTCTGGCTATGGTCTGGCCCAGGCCGACCTGATCCAGGAAGGCAACGTCGGCCTGATGAAGGCCGTGAAGCGCTTCAATCCTGAAATGGGCGTACGCCTGGTATCCTTTGCCGTGCACTGGATCAAGGCCGAAATCCACGAATTCATCCTGCGCAACTGGCGGATCGTCAAGGTCGCCACCACCAAGGCGCAGCGCAAGCTGTTCTTCAACCTGCGCAGCCAGAAGAAGCGGTTGGCCTGGCTGAACAACGACGAGGTCCATCGTGTGGCCGAAACCCTGGGCGTCGAGCCCCGGGAAGTGCGCGAGATGGAAAGCCGTCTGACCGGCCATGACATGGCCTTCGACCCGGCCAGCGATGCCGATGACGACGCGGCCTATCAGTCGCCGGCCCAGTACCTGGAAGATAGCCGGTACGATCCGGCGCGTCAGCTGGAGGAAGCCGACTGGACCGACAGCTCCACGGCCAATCTGCACGAGGCCCTGGAACGCCTGGACGACCGCAGCCGCGACATCCTCTACCAGCGCTGGCTGGCCGAGGAAAAGGCGACGCTGCATGAGCTGGCGGCCAAGTACAACGTCTCGGCGGAACGTATCCGTCAGCTGGAGAAGAACGCGATGAACAAGCTCAAGGGCAACATCGCCGCCTGATCCGGTTTGGGATCGAAAAGCCGCGCCCCAGCCAGGGCGCGGTTTTTTTATGGTCGTGATCCCAAGAATGCTGCCCAAGTGTCTGCCAGGGCAGCAAATTTCACAGCCTTCTCGAGCCGCGAACGCTCCAGCTCCGGGAGCCCGGGTCGAGGAGGGGATTCAGCGCTTGCTTTGCTAGGCCTCAGTCAGGCGCAGGTGCAACAGCGGAAAGGGCCGGCCCTGGCCGTCCAGTGGAGAGCGGCCCACCTGCTCGAAACCAAGGTGCCGATAGAACCCTAGGGCCTGGGGATTTTGCTCGTTGACGTCGACATGGCGGATGCCCCGCTCGATGATGACCTGCTCCACCAGTTGCCGCCCTATACCGGTGCCCCGAACCGCGTTGGACACGAACAGCATCTCCAAGCGGTCGCCGTCGGTACCGGCGAAGCCCTGGATGACGCCCTGGCCATCGCGGTAAACCCGCAAGTCAACGGCCGGCAGCGCGTGGTCGCGAACCAGGCGGCGCAACGGATCAATGTCCGCTTCATCGAGAAAATCATGCGTCGCCCGGACCGCCTCTTCCCAGACCACTAGCAAGCGGTCGAAATCCGCCGGTGATCCCTGCTGAATTTGCCCCTGGCTCACTGTCCGGTCATCCGCCGCAGGTAGTCGCTGCCGCCCAGCTGGCGTTCCTGCTGGCGGATCCAGGCGGCGCGTTCGGCGACGTAGGCGCTGGGGCGGCTCGGACTCCATTCGCGAGGATTGGGCAGCACGGCGGCCAGCAGGCTGGCCTGGCGGTCGGAGAGGTAGGGCGCGCCTATGCCGAAATGGTGGCGGGCCGCGGCCTCGGCGCCGAACACGCCGTCGTCCCATTCCACGCTGTTGAGATAGACCTCGAGGATGCGCTGCTTGGACCAGAAGGTTTCCAGCAGCACGGTGAACCAGGCTTCGAAGGCCTTGCGCAGATAGCTGCGGCCGCTCCAGAGAAAGAGATTCTTGGCGGTCTGCTGGCTGATGGTGCTGGCGCCGCGCAGGGAGCCGCCGGCTTCGTTGTGGCTGAATGCCTGGCGGATCGCCGCCATGTCGAAGCCCCAGTGCTCGGCGAAGTGCTGGTCTTCACCGGCGATCACCGCCATCTTGAGATCGTCCGGCAGCTCCTTCCAGGGCCGCCAGTCGCGCTGCAGGTCGATGGGCTTGCCGTCGATCCAGGATTCGACCTTGCGCTCCACCATCAGCATGCTGCCCGGCGGCGGTACCCAGCGCAGGATCAGCACCAGGGCGGCGCTGAGGGCGGCGAACCAGAGGGCGATACGCAGGAGACGGCGGAGAAGGGAGAGCAGCATCGGCTTGGTCTTTGGCGGTTAGCGAGCCATTATAACCAGCGCTTCTCTCCTATCGCCCGGTAAAACCCATGTTGCGTCTCTTCCTGCTGTTCGCGGCCCTGGCCGGCTTCACCGGTGTCGGACTCGGCGCCTTCGCCGCCCACGGACTCAAGGGCCGGCTCACCGCCGACTACCTCGCGGTGTTCCAGACCGGCGTGCTCTATCAGCTCATCCACGCCCTGGCGCTGTTTGGCGTCGCCCTGCTGTCGCTGCATTTCCAGGGGCGCCTGGTGGCCTGGGCCGGTGGCTGCTTCATCGCCGGTATCCTGCTGTTTTCCGGCAGCCTCTATCTGCTGACGCTGACCGGCATCTCGCGGCTGGGCATCATCACCCCCTTCGGCGGCCTGTGCTTTCTCGCCGGCTGGGCCTGCCTGGCCATCCTCGCCTGGCGCCTGAGCAGCCTCTGAGCGCGCGCTGGCCGTCGTTCCCGGCCCGGCGCCGCTGCAATGAACGCCCGACCGGCGTAGAATGCCGGCTCACCCCGTGACGATGCCTTTGCCATGCAGATCCTGTTGAACGGCGAATCCCTTGAATTGCCGGACGGTGCCACCGTCGCCGACCTGCTCGTGCGTCTCGACCTGACCGGACGGCGAGTGGCGGTGGAGCGCAACCTCGACATCGTGCCGCGCAGCCAGCACGCCACCACCGCCCTGGCGGACGGCGACCGGCTGGAAGTGGTCCACGCCATCGGCGGCGGCTAGCCGCGAAAGAGGAATCCAGATGAAAGACACCCCCTTCACCCTGGCCGGGCGCACCTATGCCTCGCGCCTGCTGGTCGGTACCGGCAAGTATCGTGACCTCGAAGAGACCCGCGTGGCCATCGAGGCCTCCGGCGCCGAGATCGTCACCGTGGCGGTGCGCCGCACCAACATCGGCCAGACGCCCGGCGAGCCCAATCTGCTCGACGTGATCTCGCCTGAGCGCTACACCATCCTGCCCAACACCGCCGGCTGCTACGACGCGGTGGAAGCGGTGCGCACCTGCCGCCTGGCGCGCGAGCTGCTCGACGGCCACAACCTGGTCAAGCTGGAAGTCCTGGCCGACCAGAAGACCCTGTTCCCCAATGTCATCGAGACCCTCAAGGCCGCCGAAACCCTGGTCGCCGACGGCTTCGACGTCATGGTCTACACCAGCGACGATCCCATCGTCGCCCGCCAGCTGGAAGCCATCGGCTGCATCGCCGTCATGCCGCTGGCCGGTCTGATCGGCTCGGGCCTGGGTATCTGCAATCCCTACAACCTGCGCATCATCCTCGAAGAGGCCAAGGTGCCGGTGCTGGTGGATGCCGGGGTGGGTACCGCCTCCGACGCCACCATCGCCATGGAGCTGGGTTGCGAAGCGGTGCTGATGAACAGCGCCATCGCCCATGCTCGCGAGCCGGTGCTGATGGCCGAAGCCATGAAGCACGCCATCGTCGCCGGTCGCCTGGCCTATCTGGCCGGGCGCATGCCGCGCAAGCTCTATGCCACGGCGTCCTCGCCGCTGGATGGCCTGGTCAACTAGGAGGCTACTCTCGATCTGCTGCGCGTCGACCAAACGGCGTTGAAAATGCCTTCGGAATGCTCATTTACTCTTTGTAAACTCGAGCGCGAGTCCGATCCGCTTCCTCAGGCATTTTCGCCTTGTTTCGCTTTAGCTCGCGAGATCGAGAACAGCCTCTACACCGGCGCCCTCCGTCACGCGCCCGGCCTCTGCCGGGCGTCTCTTTTTCCCACTATCGATAACGCCATGACCGATCATCAAGACGACCAGACCCCCGACCGCCCCCGGCGCACCATCAAGAGCTTCGTGATGCGCGCCGGCCGCATGACCGAAGGCCAGCAACGCGGTCTCGACCAGGGTTGGCCGCGCTTCGGTCTGGAATTGACCGACGGCCTGCGGGATTTCGACCAGGTGTTCGGGCGCCAGGCGCCGCGCACCTTCGAGATCGGCTTCGGCATGGGCCATTCCACCCTGGAAATGGCCGCTGCCGCGCCGGAGCAGGATTTCATCGGCGTCGAGGTGCATCGCCCGGGCGTGGGCGCGCTGCTCAACGGTGCCATGACCCAGGAACTGACCAATCTGCGGGTCTACAGCTGCGATGCCCTGGAGGTGCTGCGCCAGTGCGTGGCCGATGCCAGCCTGGACCGGGTGCTGCTGTTCTTTCCCGATCCCTGGCACAAGAGCCGCCACCACAAGCGCCGTATCGTCCAGCCGGCCTTCGCCGAGCTGGTCAGGCAGAAGCTCAAGGTCGGCGGGGTGCTGCACATGGCCACCGATTGGCAGGCCTATGCCGAACACATGCTCGAGATCATGAACGCCGCCCCGGGTTACCGTAATCTCGGCGACGCCTCGGGCTATGTGCCGCGCCCCGAGGAAAGACCCATCACCAAGTTCGAGCGCCGTGGCGAACGCCTGGGGCATGGGGTCTGGGATCTCAAGTTCGAACGCCAGAGCTGACCGTGTATCTCTGACGAATCGAGCTTGAGCTGCCGAAGGGCAATTGGCATGATGGCCAATTGCCCTGCTGTGATGGCGGTTGCAGTCGAATTCACAGAGACGCCTGGATGTCAGCCCATTACAAGAACGCTAAACGGCCATGTGCCGCCCTTTGTGAGGGGCGGATCCGATGACGGACCGGGTACGTCCCGATTCGCCCGCGGCCGAGTTGCACGCCGTACGGCGCTGGCTCGAAGTCGAACGCAGCGCCCGGCAACGCACCGAACGTTCGCTGCACCTGATCGCTTCGGCCTTCGCCCTCTGCCGCGACGCCATGGCCGTGCTGACCGAAAGCGGTCAGATCATCGAAGCCAATGACGCCCTGCGCGCCCTGATGCTCAGCGCGGAGCGCAGTGTCAGCGGCCAGTACCTGTCGCACTACATCAAGTTGCCCGAGGCGGCCATCCGCACCTTCGAGCGCGACGGCTATGCCCTGTGCGAAGCCCAGTTCCATGTCTCCGCCAAGCGCGTCACGCCGGTGGAGATCAGCCTGAGCCGCTTTGCCGGCGAGGCGGATCGCGAAGGCTATGTGGTGGCCAGCCTGAGGGACATCACCGAGCGCAAGCGCGCCGAGCAGGCCCTGGAGCGCATGGCCCTGAGCGATGCCCTGACCCAGTTGCCCAACCGGACCTCCTTCTACCAGGATTTCGAGACGCGCCTGCAGGATCTGGAGGAGGCCGGCAACCTGGCGGTGCTGTTCATCGATGTCGACGGCTTCAAGGAGGTCAACGACTCCCTGGGCCATGCGGCCGGTGACGAGTTGCTCTGCGCCCTGGTGCGGGAGTTGCGCCAGGTGCTGGGCGCTGGCGAGGTGTTGGCGCGCTGGGGTGGCGATGAATTCGTCGCCCTGTTGGACGTGAGCGATCGCGATCAGGCGCGTCAGGTGGCCGAGCAGTTGGTGCAGGCGGTGGGTCGCCAGCAATGCATCGCCGGCCACGATATCCGCGTATCGGCCAGCATCGG
Source organism: Pseudomonas sp. PGPPP4 (assembly GCF_002256045.1). NCBI lineage: Bacteria > Pseudomonadati > Pseudomonadota > Gammaproteobacteria > Pseudomonadales > Pseudomonadaceae > Pseudomonas > Pseudomonas sp. PGPPP4. The sequence continues at coordinate 62,167 of NZ_NKID01000014.1, read as the reverse complement.
CCTGAGTCTGGCGCCCGAAGAGGGGCTGGATGTGGAGACCCTGCTGCGCAACGCCGATGCCGCCATGTACGCGGCCAAGGCGGCCGGCAAGAGCCGGGTGCGTTGCTACGATCCGCAGCTGACCAGCGAGGCGCGCAGCAAGGTGACCCTGCTGGCCCATCTGCACGGCGCCATCGAAGCCGAACTGATCACCTTCGTGCTGCAGCCCAAGTTCGATGCCCGCCAACGCATGATCAGCGCCGAGTTGCTGGCGCGCTGGAATTGTCCGGGCGTCGGCGCCGTGCCGCCCAATGTCTTCGTCGCCCTGGCTGAGCAGAACGGCATGGCCTCGGCCCTCGGGCGTCTGGCCATCCGCCGCGCGGCCGGCTGCGCCCGGGCACTGCAGGACGCCGGCCTGCAGATCCCGGTGGCGGTCAACATCTCGCCGCTGCAGGTGGCCGATGACGAACTGGCCGAGGTCCTGGCGGCGGCCTGCGCCGAATTCGGTATCGCGCCCAGGGCCCTGGAGCTGGAGGTGACCGAGTCGGTGTTCCTGCAGAAGGGCACCCCGGAGCGGCGCCTGGCCCTGTTGCGCGAGCAGGGCTTTCGGGTGGCGATGGATGACTTCGGCACCGGCTATTCGTCGCTGGGCTATCTGCACCGCTTGCCCTTCGACACCATCAAGATCGACCGCAGCTTTCTGCTGGCGGTGGACGCCGACGACAGATCCCGGCAGTTGCTGGCCGGCATCGTCAGCCTGTGCCGCGCACTGGACATGCAGATCGTCGCCGAAGGGGTGGAAACCCAGGCCCAGTTCGAATTGCTCAAGGACCTGGGCGTGGACACCTTCCAGGGCTTCCTGCTGGGGCGCCCGCAATCCCTGGAGTGCCTGCTGGACGCTATCCGCGCCGCCGACCGCTAGCCGCGCCGCTCGGCCAGCACGCCCAGCAGACAGACGCCGATCAGCAGCACCGGGGCCAGGGCGTAGTTGTTGAACTGCGCCAGGCCCTTGACCACCCAGGGGGTCAGGAAGGTCATGGCGGCGCCATAGATGGCCAGGCAGGCCAGGGCGAAGGCCGGGACCCGGACGGCGGTCGGCAGGCTGCCCAGGCGCGCCTGGATGAAGGCGTTGACCTGGCTGCCGAACAGCACCAGCAGGGTGGCGGTGACCGCCAGGGCCACCTCGTCCAGGTGGCTGCGACTCCAGCGGGAGAGGTCGGCGATATGGTCGAGTACGAAGTCCAAGGCAGAGCTCCTCGTCAGTCAGGCAGAAAGGATTGCAAGAGGTCGTTCAGGAACAGCTGGCCGCGGGCGGTGGGGCGCAGGCGCTCTTCGTCCTCGGCCAGCAGGCCGGCGCGGCGCGCCGCGGCCAGCGCCGGCGCCAGGCTGTCCAGCGACTGACCGGTCCGCTGCGGATACCAGGCGGCGGGCACCCCGTCGACCAGGCGCAGGGCGTTCATCATGAAATCGAAGGGCAGATCGGCCGGTTCCAGAGCTTTCGCGCCGGCCTGGAAGGCCTTGGCCGGGTCGAGATAGTCCTTGGGCAGGCGGGTCTTCCAGGTGCGCAGCAGGGTACCGTCTGGGGCGCTGAGCTTGGCGTGGGCGCCGGCACCGATGCCGAGGAAGTCGCCGAAGCCCCAGTAGTTGAGATTGTGCCGCGCCTGGCGCCCGGGCTGGGCATAGGCGGAGGTCTCGTATTGCCCATAGCCGGCGGCCGCCAGCCGCGCCTGGCCGGCTTCCTGGATGTCCCAGAGGGTGTCGTCTTCGGGCAGCTCCGGCGGCTGGCTCCAGAACACCGTGTTGGGCTCCATGGTCAGCTGGTACCAGGACAGGTGCGTGGGCGCCAGGGCGATGGCCTGCTCCAGATCACCGAGGGCATCGGCCACGCTTTGCTCGGGCAGGCCGTGCATGAGGTCCAGGTTGAAGTTGTCGAAACCGGCGGCGCGCGCCCGGTCGGCGGCGCGGATGGCTTCCTCGCGCCCGTGGATACGCCCCAGGGCCTTGAGCTTGGCGTCCTGGAAACTCTGGATGCCGATCGACAGCCGATTGATGCCCAGGCTGCGATAGGCGACGAACTTGGCCTGCTCGAAGGTGCCGGGGTTGGCTTCCAGGGTGATCTCGATGTCCGGCGCGAAGCTCAGGCGCCGGGCCACGCCGTCCAGTAGGCGCCCCAGGGCCTCGGCGGAAAACAGACTGGGCGTGCCGCCGCCAAAGAAGATCGAGGTCAGCGGGCGGCCATGGACGTGGACCAGGTCCCTGTCCAGATCCGCCAGCAAGGCGTCGACGTACTCCGCTTCCGGCAGGCTCGGACCGGCCGCGTGGGAGTTGAAGTCGCAATAGGGGCACTTGCGCACGCACCAGGGGATGTGGACGTAGAGCGCCAGTGGCGGCAGGGCGAACACCTGTGTCACAGGCCGAGCCGTTGCTTGAGCTGGGCCATGGCGCGGGCGCGATGGCTGCGCTGGTTCTTTTCCGCCGGCGCCAGTTCGGCTGCGGAGACCGCTTCGCCATCGGGCTGGAACAGCGGATCGTAGCCGAAGCCATGCTCGCCCTGGGCGGCATGCAGGATGCGCCCGGGCCAGAGGCCTTCGCAGAGGATCGGCAGCGGATCGTCGGCGTGACGCACCAGCGCCAGCACGCAGACGAATTGGCCGGTGCGCTCGGCGTCGGGCACCTCTTTCAAGGCCTCGAGCAGCTTGGCGTTGTTGGCCGCATCGCCCTTGCCGTCGGCGTAGCGCGCGGAATAGATGCCGGGGGCGCCGCCGAGGGCGTCCACCGCCAGGCCCGAATCGTCGGCCAGGGCCGGCAGACCGGACAGCCGCGCCGCGTTGCGTGCCTTGAGGATGGCGTTCTCGACAAAGGACAGCCCGGTTTCCTCGGGCTCCACCTGGCTGAATTCACCCACCGAGCGCACCCGCACCCGGTCGCCGAGCATGGCCTGGAGTTCCTTGAGCTTGCCGGCGTTGTGGCTGGCGAGCACCAGTTCGGTAAGGTCGGACATGGGAGACTCCGCGTCGCGTTGAGAAGGGCGGCGTATTGTACGCGAAGCCGTGCCCGGGCTGGATGCGCCCCCCATGCCTTACGTCATATCGCGACGCGATGCTCCTGCAGGCGCGGCGCGCTGACCCGGTAGATGCCGATCTCGCCGAGCAGGTTGGGCCACAGCTTGCTGGCCCAGCCATGACGGTGCAGGCGGTCCACGGCGAGGCGATCCAGCACCTGGGCGCGCTGTTCGCGGCAGAGGCGCTCGAAGTCCTCGAAGGTGCAGAAGTGGATGTTCGGCGTGTTGTACCAGGTGTAAGGCAGGAAGTCGGAGACCGGCATCCGCCCCCGGCCGCCCAGGTACAGCCGGCAGCGCCAGTGACCGAAGTTGGGAAAGGTGATGATGCACTGGCGACCGACCCTGAGCATCTCCTGGAGGATGCGATCGGGGTACTGCATGGCCTGCAGCGACTGGGTCATGACCACCACGTCGAAGCTGTCGCTGGCGAAGTTGGCCAGGCCGCCGTCGAGATCCTGCTCGATGACGTTGACGTCCTTGAGCAGGCATTCGGCGATCTTGTCCGGGTCGATCTCCAGGCCGTAGCCGGTGACCTGCTTGTGATCGCGCAGCCAGGCGAGCAACTCGCCGGTGCCGCAACCGAGGTCGAGGACTCGGCTGCCGGCGGGGATCCATTCCTGAATGATGTCCAGATCGGCGCGCACGGCAGCTATACCTCGATGCGGGTCATGTAGTGGGAGAAGGCCTGCAGATAGCGCGGGATGGGGATGAGGAAGGCGTCGTGACCCTGGGGGGCGTCGACCTCCAGGTAGCTGACGTCCTTGCGCGCGGCCATCAGGGCGTTGACGATCTCCTTGGAGCGCGCCGGCGAGAAGCGCCAGTCGGTGGTGAAGGAGACGATCAGGAAGCGTGCCTGCACCCCGGCCAGGGTCTTGGCCAGGTCGCCGCCATGGGCGTGGGCCGGATCGAAGTAGTCCAGCGCCTTGGTCATCAGCAGGTAGGTGTTGGCGTCGAAGCGGCCTGAGAATTCCTCGCCCTGGTAGCGCAGGTAGCTCTCCACCTGGAATTCGACGCTGTGGAAGTCGTAGTTGAGCTGGTCGGTCTTGAGTTCGCGACCGAATTTCTCGCCCATGGCCTCGTCGGACAGGTAGGTGATGTGGCCGACCATGCGCGCCAGCATCAGGCCGCGCTTGGGGATCACGCCCTTTTCCTGGAAGTGCCCGGCATGGAAGTCCGGGTCCGAGAGGATGGCCTGGCGCGCCACCTCGTTGAAGGCGATGTTTTCCGCCGACAGCTTGGGTGCCGAGGCGATGGCCAGGCAGTGGCGGATGCGCTCGGGATAGCTGATGGTCCACTGCAGCGCCTGCATGCCACCCAGGCTGCCGCCGATCACCGCCGCCCACTGCGCGATGCCCAGGCGATCGGCCAGTCGCGCCTGGCTGTTGACCCAGTCTTCCACGGTCAGCACCGGAAAGTCCGCGCCATAGGCGCGGCCGGTGTCGGGATTGGGACTGCTGGGACCGGTGGAGCCGTTGCAGCCACCGAGGTTGTTGAGGGCGACGACGAAGAACTTGCGGGTGTCGATGGGCTTGCCCGGACCGATGCAGCTGTCCCACCAGCCCGGCTTGCGGTCGTCGAGGCTGTGATAGCCGGCCGCGTGGTGATGGCCGGAGAGCGCGTGGCAGATCAGCACGGCGTTGCTGCGGCTGGCGTTGAGTTCGCCATAGGTCTCGACCATCAGGTCGTAGGCCGGCAGGGTGCGGCCACAGGCCAGGGCCAGGGGCTCGTTGAAGTGCAGCAGCTCGGGGGTGACCAGGCCGACGGAATCTTCGGGAATGACGCTGGGCATTGACGGCTCGTCCGGGGCGGGGCTCGCCAGTCTAAAGAGCGTCGCCAGGAGCGGCAAGGGCAGCCGTGGCGCGGCGGTCAGGGGCCGCGCCTCGGGTGGCGGATGGGGCTAGCCGACCCGTGCCAGCGGCAGGGCGACCACGTTGTCGTGGCGCTGGGAAGGGGCCGGCCGGCTGATCTGCTTGAGCATGTCGCTGACCTCGCTGAGCTGCCGGTGCAGGACGTCCTCGTGCACCTGCAGGCGGCGCACCTGTTCCTGGCTGTTGAGGTTCTGCTGGGTGAGCTGCTTGAGCGCCAGCATGCTGGTTTCCAGTAGCTGCTTCTGCTCGCGGGTGTGCTGCACCAGCGGGGTCAGGGCGCCGTCGTTCCAGCGCAGCACCTGGGCATGGGCACCTTCCTGCAGGGCCTGGACCTCCTGGGCCACGGTGGCGAAGAAGCGGCGGGCCAGGGCGCTCTGCTCGGTGAGCAGGGTCTTGACCTGGCGCTGGACCTCCTCGGTCTTGAGTTGCAGCTGGCGCAGCTCGCGGACATAGGGGCGGATGCGCAGCCGCGGCGCTTCCAGGGGGTGCAGCGGATTCTCCACATTGTGTCGCTGGTAGACCGCGCCGAGCACCTTGTTGGCCCGGTCGGCCTCGTTGTCCAGGGCCAGCAGGTCATGCTCGACCACGCGGAAGAAGCGGGCGATGGACTGGTTGATGCCGACGGTGGTCAGGCTGGTGCGGAATTCTCGGCGGGCGGTGTCCAGGTGAGCGTCCAGGCGCTCCGGCGCGACCAGGTCGGTCAGCAGCTTGCGCTGCCCGGCCAGCATGTTCTGGGTGGTGCGCAGATCCAGCAGGCGGCGGTGATAAAGGTCGTATTCCTGGCGGGTGCGGGCGGTCTGCAATTCCAGGCCGGCACCGGGCAATTCCTCGTCGGCCAGTTGCGCGTACTGGGCGCGAATGGCTTCCAGGCGCTGCTCGATCAGGGTGCGGCTGGCCCCCAGCAGACCACTGGCCTGCTGCACGATGCGCTGCTGCAGCAGGCGCTCGCGGGCGCCGACGATGCGTTCGGCGAGCAACTGTTCGAGGCTGTCCAGCTGGCTGCGCGCGAGCAGTTCCAGATCGCCACGGACCTTGCCCAGCAAGGCCTGCTTGGCCGACAGCGGCAGGATGTGCTCGGCCGGCAGCGCCAGTTGCCGGGCGCTGGCCTGGCGGACGTTTTCCAGCGACTGGGCGACATGGGCGACGCCGCCGAGGTCGTCCCAGAGGCTGTCGATCTTGTTCATCACCGCGAACAGCCGCTCCGGGGCATCACCCAGGGACGGCTTGACGCACTGCTCCCAGAGCGCGAGGTCCGAGGCGGTCACGCCGGTGTCGGCACCGATGAGAAAGAGCACGGCCTGGGCGTGGGGCAGCAGCGACAGGGTCAGTTCGGGTTCGGCGCCCAGGGCGTTGAGGCCGGGGGTGTCGAGGATGCGCAGGCCCTGGCGCAGCAGCGGATGATCGATGCTGATCAGCGCATGGCGCCAGGCCGGGATACTGACCAGGCCGTCGCTGTCGAGTTGTTCCAGCTGCTCGGGATCGAAGCCCAGCTGCACGGCGACGGCGGTTTCCACCTCGCGGGTCTCGGTGACCTTGGCCAGCAGGGCGGCCATGGCGTCCGCGTGGCTGTCGTCCAGGGCGAAGCGCTGCCAGGCCTCGGGCGCCTTGCGCCAGGCGGTCAGGCTGCGTTCGTCCAGGCGGCTGTCGATGGGCAGCAGCTGCAGATAGGGACCGTCGGCCGCGGCGTCGAAGAAGATCTCGGTGGGGCACATGGTGGTGCGCCCGGCCTGGGACGGCAGCATGCGCTGGCCGTAGTCGGCGAAGAAGAGGGCGTTGATCAGTTCGGTCTTGCCGCGGGAGAACTCGCCGGCGAAGGCCAGGGTGATGCCATCGGCCTGCAATTCGCTCTGGCAGGTCGCCAGGGCGGCGTCGAGGGCCGGAGAGGCCAGACGATTACGCTGCAACCAGTCGCGGTAGCGGCCCAATTGGGTGTCGAGTTCGGCTTTCCACGCGGCATAGGCATCGACGTGGCGGAACAGGCGTTCCATAGGGGGACTTCCTTGACCTGAACAGCAAAGGCTGGACGGTGCCCCAGCGTCCAAAGGACGTCAATGCCGCCTCCGCCACGACGCGGCGGGCGGTCGTGGCGGATGCGCGAGTGGTGCGTCAGAGGAAGGGTGCGAGAATCTGCGGCATGCCGGTGGCCGCGGCCAGCTGGCCGATGACGAAGCGGTCCAGCAGATTGATCACGATGAAGGCGAAGATCGGCGACAGATCCAGGCCACCCAGGCTGGGCAGGATACGGCGGAAGGGGGCCAGCAGCGGCTCGCAGATCTGGTTGACCAGTTCGGCGGCCGGATTGTGGGTCTGGGGCGCGACCCAGGAGAGGATAACGCTGACGATCAGGGCGAAGAAGAACACCTTGAGGAACAGCGAGGCCACGCCGAGCAGGGCCCAGATCAGCAGGGCGGGGAACAGGCCGCCGATGCTGGCGCCGAGCAGCACCACCACGACCATCATCAGCGCCAGCTGGACCAGCACGGCCAGCACCAGGGCCGCCAGATCGACGCCGCCGAAGCCGGGAATGATGCGCCGTACCGGCTTGAGCAGCGGCTGGGTGGCGCGCACGGTGAATTGCGACAGCGGATTGTAGAAGTCGGCCCGGACCAGCTGCAGGATGAAGCGCAGCAGGATGATCAGCAGATAGAGACTGCCGAGGGTCTGGATGACATAGACGAGAGCTTGCGCGAGAGCGGACATGGATACTCCTTATCGATCCGGCAACTGGGCCAGTTCCGCAGCCCGGTCGGCCGCGGCGGTGAGGGCTTCTTCCACCAGGTCCTCGAAGGCCCCGGCTTGGAAGGTTTCGATGGCGCGCTCGGTGGTGCCCTTGGGGGACATCACCGAACGACGCAATTGTTCGGGGCTGCGGTCACCCTGGCAGGCCATGGCGGCGGCGCCGCGGGCGGTGTGCAGGGTCAGTTGCTGGGCGACCTCGGCCGGCAGGCCGAGCTTGGTGCCGGCCTGGGTCATGGCTTCCATCAGCAGGAAGAAATAGGCCGGACCGCTGCCGGAGACGGCGGTGACCGCGTCCAGCTGCTGTTCTTCCTCGACCCACAAGGCCAGGCCGACCGCGGCGAGGATCTCTTGGGCCCGGGCACGCTGCTCGGCGCTGACCTGGTCATTGGCGAACAGGCCGCTGGCGCCCAGGCGCAGCTGCGAGGGCACGTTGGGCATGCAGCGCACCAGCGCGCGCTGGCCCAGCCAACGGGTCAGGCTGGCGCAGGTGATGCCGGCGGCAACCGAGACTATCAGCTGGTCCGGGCGCAGATGGGGGGCAAGCTCCTGGCATACCTCGCCCATGACCTGGGGCTTCACCCCCAGCACCACCACGTCGGCGTCGGCGAGCACGGCGCTGTTGCTGGCCTCGACGCGGATGCCGTGCTCCCGGGCCAGGGCTTCGCGCTTGGCCGGATTGCGATTGCTGGCGCTCAGCTGCCGGGCCGGCACGCCCTGGGCGAGCAGGCCGCCGATGATGGCACCGGCCATGTTGCCGGCGCCGATGAAGGCGATGCGGGTGTCGTTCATCGAGACTTCCTAGGTTGAAGAGGCGGCGCCGTAGTCGCGGGCGCCAAAGAGGGCGGTACCGACGCGGACCCAGGTGGCGCCCTCGGCGATGGCGGCTTCCAGATCCTGGCTCATGCCCATGGACAGGGTGTCCAGGCCCAGGTTCAGGGCTTCGCTCAGGGTGCGCAGCCGGGCGAAGGCGGCGCGCTGGCTGGCCGGGTCGTCGGTGGGGTCGGGAATGGCCATCAGGCCACGCAGGCGCAGGTTGGGCAACCCGCTGACCGTGGCGGCCAGGGCCGGCAGTTCGTCGGGGTGGCAGCCGGACTTGCTGGCTTCGCCACTGACGTTGACCTGCAGGCAGATGTTCAGCGGGCCGCGCTCGGGCGGGCGCTGCTCGGCCAGTCGCTGGGCGATCTTCAGGCGATCCACCGAATGCACCCAGTCGAAATGTCTGGCAATGGCGCGGGTCTTGTTGGACTGGATGGGGCCGATGAAATGCCACACCAGGGGCAGGTCGGCCAGCGCCGGCTGCTTGTCCAGCGCCTCCTGCAGATAGTTCTCGCCAAAGTCGCGCAGCCCGGCTACGGCGGCCTCGCGCAAGGCGGCGGCGGGCTTGGTCTTGCTCACCGCCAGGAGGCCGACAGTCGCGGGATCGCGGCCTGCCGTCCGGCTGGCGGCGGCGATGCGTTCGAGTACGGTTGCGCTATTCTCGGCTATCGTGGACATTCAGCCCCTGCTTGCGTCGGCGCATCCGGCAGGCCTCGGCGTACCGGATGAGTGAGTGGCGGTGACCAGGTCAGACCGCCAGTGCTGCGCGGCATTCTACCTGCTTGCTCGACATCTGGGAGTCCCATGGATATCACCGAATTGCTGGCCTTTTCCGCGCGGCAAGGCGCCTCCGACCTGCACCTGTCCGCCGGCCTGCCGCCGATGATCCGCGTCGACGGCGACGTGCGCCGCATCAACCTGCCGGCCTTCGAGCACAAGCAGGTGCACGCGCTGATCTACGACATCATGAACGACAAGCAGCGCAAGGACTTCGAGGAATTCCTGGAGACCGACTTCTCCTTCGAGGTGCCGGGCGTGGCGCGCTTCCGGGTCAACGCCTTCAACCAGAATCGCGGCGCCGGCGCGGTGTTCCGCACCATTCCGTCCAAGGTGCTGAGCATGGAAGAGCTCGGCATGGGCGAGGTGTTCAAGAAGATCACCGACGTCCCGCGCGGCCTGGTGCTGGTGACCGGGCCGACCGGCTCGGGCAAGTCCACCACCCTGGCGGCCATGCTCGACTACCTCAACAACACCAAGTACCACCACATCCTCACCATCGAGGACCCCATCGAATTCGTCCACGAATCCAAGAAGTGCCTGGTCAACCAGCGCGAGGTGCACCGCGACACTCTGGGCTTCTCCGAAGCCTTGCGCTCGGCGCTACGCGAGGACCCGGACATCATTCTGGTGGGCGAGCTGCGCGACCTGGAGACCATCCGCCTGGCGCTGACCGCGGCCGAGACCGGGCACCTGGTGTTCGGCACCCTGCACACCACCTCGGCGGCCAAGACCATCGATCGGGTGGTGGACGTCTTTCCGGCGGAAGAGAAATCCATGGTGCGTTCCATGTTGTCCGAATCCCTGCAGGCGGTGGTTTCCCAGACCCTGCTCAAGAAGGTCGGCGGCGGCCGGGTGGCGGCCCACGAGATCATGATCGGCACGCCGGCCATCCGTAACCTGATCCGCGAGGACAAGGTGGCGCAGATGTATTCCTCGATCCAGACCGGTGGCGGCCTGGGCATGCAGACCCTGGACATGTGCCTCAAGGCGCTCTTGGCCAAGGGCCTGATCAGCCGCGACGCGGCCCGCGAGAAGGCCAAGACGCCGGAGAACTTCTGATGGATTTCGACAGGTTCCTGCAGCTGATGGTGGACAAGGGGGCGTCCGACCTCTTCATCACCACCGGCGTGCCCCCTTCGATGAAGATCAACGGGCGCATGACGCCGGTCACCAAGGACTCGCTCACGCCCGAGCAGTGCCGGGCCCTGGTGCTGGGGGTGATGAACGACGAGCAGCGCCAGGAATTCCAGCAGAAGCGCGAGTGCAACTTCGCCATCAGCGCCCGCGGCATCGGCCGCTTCCGGGTCAGCGCCTTCTACCAGCGCAACCTGGTGGGCATGGTGCTGCGCCGTATCGAGGTCAACATTCCCACCGTCGAGCAGCTGCGGCTGCCGGAGATCATCAAGAAGCTGGCCATGACCAAGCGCGGCCTGGTGATCTTTGTCGGCGCCACCGGCACCGGCAAGTCCACCTCGCTGGCGGCCATGATCGGCCACCGCAACAAGAACTCGGCGGGGCACATCATCTCCATCGAGGACCCCATCGAGTACATCCACCAGCACCAGGGCTGCATCGTCACCCAGCGCGAGGTGGGCATCGACACCGAGTCCTTCGAGGTGGCGCTGAAGAACACCCTGCGCCAGGCGCCGGACGTCATCATGATCGGCGAGATTCGCAGCCGGGACACCATGGAGCACGCCTTGGCCTTCGCCGAGACCGGCCACCTGTGCCTGGCCACCCTGCACGCCAACAACGCCAACCAGGCGCTGGACCGCATCATCCACTTCTTCCCGGCCGATCGGCACAGCCAGACCTGGATGGACCTGTCGCTCAACCTCAAGGGCATCGTCGCCCAGCAACTGGTGCCCACTATCGATGGCCAGGGCCGCCGCGCGGTGATCGAGGTGCTGCTCAATACCCCGCTGGTCGCCGACCTGATCCGCAAGGGCGAGGTGCACGAACTCAAGGCGCTGATGAAGAAGTCCGGCGAGCTGGGCATGCAGACCTTCGACCAGTCGCTCTACGGGCTCTATCGCGATGGCGAGATCACCTACGAGGCCGCCCTGGCCCACGCCGATTCCGCCAACGACCTGCGCCTGATGATCAAGCTGGGTTCGGAAACGGATGCCGATCACCTCAATCAGATCACCCGCAACCTCTCGGTGGACATGGGCGACGAGCCGCCCAAGCGCTTCCGCTAGCCTTCGGCTGTGCTGCCGGCCGCCAGGGCCCTGGCCTCGCGCAGGGCGGCGACCAGGGCTTTGCGCGCCTGGTCCTGCTGCTCGGCATCCGGGGTACGCAGGATGTAGGAGGGGTGATAGGTGGCGATGATCCAGCGCTCGTCCAGTCGCAGGGGTCGGCCCATGAATTGCGCCAGACCCCTTGGCTTGCGCTTGAGCAGGGCTTCCAGGGCGGTCGAGCCCAGGGCCACCACCACGGTCGGCTGGATGTCGCGCAATTCCTGCTCCAGCCAGTAGCGGCAGGGGGCGATCTCCGGTCCCGGGGTGACGTGCTTGCGTCTCCTGCCCTGGGGAATCCACTTGAAGTGCTTGACCGCATTGGTGAGGAACACCTCGCTGCGCTCGAGGCCGGCTTCGGCCAGCGCTGCCATCAGCACCTGCCCGGCCGGGCCGACGAAGGGCCGGCCCGCCAGGTCCTCCTGATCGCCAGGCTGTTCGCCCAACAGCAGGATGCGCGCGGTGCGCGGGCCTTCGCCGGCCACCGGTTGGGTGGCCTTTTCCCACAGCTCGCAGCGACGGCACTCGTCGAGGGTGGTGGGCAGCGGGCGTTCGGGCTGGGCGCGCTCGGCCGCGATCAGCACCTCGCGACCGCTCTGGCGGCCGACGGCCTCGGCCTGGGCCAAGCGCTGGGCGCCGGCCCGCGCCTCGCTGAGCAGCGCCGGGATCAGCGGCCCTTCCGGCAGATCCTTCCAGAAACGCGCCGGCATGTTGCCCCTCAGGGTGCGTGGATTGGCCCGCGCCGGATTGAAGGTGCTGCGGTAATAGGCGCGCCAGAGTTCGTCGCCGGCGTTGCGGTCGTCGTCTTCCGGCGTCTGCCGGGCCAGGCGCTGCAGCTCGGCGGGGCAGGGCTCCACCAGTTGCAGCGCCTGACCGTCCCAGAGCGCGGCGGCTTCGGGGGTCGCGATCAGCCAGCTGCTGTTGCCCATGCGGTCGCAGAAGTGCGGCGCCGCCAGGGCCAGGACGTCGTGGGCCGGCTGGTGCCAGGCCACCCAGGCCGGCGGACCGGCGCTTTCCGCGCGTGGCCGAAAGCGCAGGAAGGCATGCACATGGTGGATCTCGCGGCGGATCGCCTTGACCCGGCGCTGCAATTCGCTGCCGTCTTCGTCACCGGCCAGCATCGCCGCACGTTCGCCGCGGGCGACGCGCCAGAGCACCTGGTAGAGCAACGCCCAGCGATCGTCGCTGCGAAAGCAGGCAGCGTAGCTCAGGGCTTCGGCCAGTTGCGGCGGGATGCGTATGGCGCCGCTGGGTGGGGGCGCCACGGCTGCGGCCGGTTCGTCGAACAGATCGCCCAGGCCGCGACTCTCCTGCCAGCTCACCTGGGCCGGCGGGATACCGGCCTGTAGCAGCCGCCGTGCTTCCTTGCGCCAGCCGGCGAAGGTGCCGTCGAAATCGACTCTCTGCATCTAGAGCAGGGCGAGCTGGGCGGGCGGTTCGGCCAGCTGCCGGCGCAGGTCCAGGGACTCGGCCAGGCGCGGTTGCGGGCGATAGTCCTGGGTGACGATGAAGGGGCGCGCCTTTTCCACGCTGCATTTGAGGCGGATCAGGTCGGCGTAGCGGATGCGTCGCTCGCGTCTGAGCTCCACCAGCCGCTTGGCCGAGAGCACGCCGATGCCGGGTACCCGGGCGATCAGCGCCTGGTCGGCGCGATTGAGATCCAGCGGGAAGATGGCGCGATTGTGCAGCGCCCAGGCCAGCTTGGGATCCACGTCCAGCGGCAGCTGGCCGTCTTCGGTGGGCAGTTCCTCCGCCTGGAAGCCATAGCCACGCATGAGGAAGTCGGCCTGGTACAGGCGGTGCTCGCGCAGCAGCGGCGGCGGTTGCAGCGGCACCGTGCCCGGGCTTTCCGGAATGGGGCTGAAGGCCGAGTAGTAGACGCGCTTGAGGCGATAGGCGCCATACAGCGTCTGGGCGGTATCGAGGATGGTGCGGTCGTTGGTGGCATCGGCACCTACGATCATCTGGGTGCTCTGGCCCGCCGGCGCGAAACGCGGCGCCTTGGCTTCGGCCTCGGCTTCTTCCAGTCCCAGGCGGATATTGCCCATGGTCTTGCGAATGCTGCTGCCGTTCTTTTCCGGCGCCAGCTTGATCAGGCTGCTCTCGGTGGGCAGCTCTATGTTGACCGACAGGCGATCGGCATAGAGACCGGCCTGGGCGATGATCTCGGGATCGGCGTCGGGAATGGTCTTGAGGTGGATGTAGCCGCGGAACTGGTGCTGTTCGCGCAACAGCTGGGCCACCCGGGTCATCTGCTCCATGGTGTAGTTGGAGGAGCGGATGATGCCGGAGCTGAGGAACAGCCCGCTGATGACGTTGCGCCGGTAGAAGTCGAGGGTCAGCTGCACCACTTCCTCGGGCGTGAAGCGCGCCCGCGGCACGTTGCTGCTGCGGCGATTGACGCAGTACTGGCAGTCGTACTGGCAGAAGTTGGTCAGTAGCACCTTGAGCAGCGCCACGCAGCGCCCATCGGGGGTGAAGCTGTGGCAGATGCCCATGCCATCCGTCGAGCCCAGGCCGTCCTTGCCCTTCGAGCTGCGTTTGGGCGCGCCGCTGCTGGCGCAGGACACGTCGTACTTGGCGGCATCGGCGAGAATGATCAGCTTGTCGGCGAGCTCCATCGAGATCTCCTGGACTGTGATTGCATACAGTATCCAGGAAGCGGAGCGTCGTTCAATGGCTTTGCGCCGGGCGGCGCCGAGTGGAGCGACACTCCGCCGGGCGGTAGTGCCCGGCGGAGCGAGGAGGAGGGATCAGGACTTGCGGGTACGCTTGGTACGCGGCTTGTCCGCGACGGGATCGGTTTCCGCCGCCAGGGTGGTGGGCTGCTGCAGTACGCGCTTGGCCGAGGCGAAGCGCTTGGTCCAGTAGGGCTTGCTCAGGTGATCGACGCGCACGCTCTCGCCACTGCGCGGGGCATGGACGAATCTATCGTTGCCCAGGTAGATGGCGACGTGATCGATACCGCTGCGCTGACCGGTCTTGAAGAACACCAGGTCGCCGGCCTTGAGATCGCCACGGGCGACCTTGGGACCTTTGAGCTGGGCCAGTTCCCGGGAAGTACGCGGCAGCTTGACGTTGTGCACGTCGCGATAGACGTAGTTGACCAGGCCGCTGCAATCCAGACCGTTCTGCGGATTGGTACCGCCGAAGCGATAGGGCGTGCCGACCAGGTCCATGGCGCGGGTCGCCACCTGGGCGCCGACGTTGCGGGTGGCAGCCTGGGCGGTGGCCTGTTTGCGGTGCAGGGCGCTGGTCGCACGGGCGGCGCGCTTGGCGCGGGCCGCGGAGGCTGCCTGGGTATGGTCGACGCTGGCAACGTGGCGAGCGGCGGCCTTGGGCGCGGGAGCAGCGGCGGCGTGCCGGGCGGTCTTGGGAGCTGAGGCGGCGGTGACATGCCGGGCTGCGACCTTGTGGACCGGAGCGGCAGTGCGCGCTGCAGAGTTCTCTTTCGCTTGCACTGCCGCGGGCAGTACAAGACAGGCGGAGAGCCATGTCAGAAGAAATAAACGCATTGTCGTAGGGGTGTCTGAAGATCGAAGCGAGGGATTCTATACCAACCCTGTGGATATTTTGTGCACCTCTCATCAAGAAATTATGTAATTTTTAGCGGAAAGTGAGGTCCCTTGAGCGCCAACCAGTGAGACTCCCTGGGCATTCATCCAGTTTTCGACATAAAGTCACGGTGAAGGTAAGGGTGTAGGTAAGGCGGGTCTTTTCCTTCAGTCGCGAGGTAGTAGGCATGCGGTATCAGGACACCCACAGCAAGGTCATGGGCTATCTGCTGTGGATCTTCGGCTTTCTCGGCGCCCACCGCTTCTACTATGGCAAGCCGGTCACCGGCACGATCTGGTTCTGCACCCTGGGCCTGCTGGGCATTGGCTGGCTGATCGATCTGTTCCTGATCCCGGCCATGGACCGCGAGGCGGATCTGCGTTTCCAGTCCGGTTCGCTCAACTACAGCCTGGGCTGGATCCTGCTGACCTTTCTCGGCATCTTTGGCGTGCACCGCCTCTACCTGGGCAAGTGGATCACCGCCATCCTCTATTTCTTTACGGCGGGTTTCTTCCTGCTGGGCGTGCTCTACGACTTCTGGACGCTCAATTCGCAGATCTCCGAGGAGAATCGCCGGCGGCTGGTGCGCTAGCGTCGGCTGGATGGCAGGAAGAAGGGGCTCCATGGAGCCCCTTCTTCTATTCAGGCGTCACGGCGGTAGGTGGTGCGGCCACCCACCAGGGTGCGCTCGATGCGGCCCCCCAGGGTGAGGCCCTGGAAGGGGCAGTTGCGCCCACGGGACAGCCAGGGCGTGGCGGCCTGGGCGGTCGGCTGCTGGGCGAACAGCACCAGGTCCGCCGGCAGGCCCTTGGCCAGGCGGCCCGCCGCGAGGCGCAGGGCCTGGGCCGGGCCGCTGGTGAGGCGGGCCAACAGGGTCGGCAGATCCAGCAGGCCGTCGTCCACCAGGGTCAGGGCCAGGGGCAGCAGCAATTCGACACTGCTGATGCCCGGCTCGGTGGCGGCGAAAGGGGCCAGCTTGGCATCCGCCTCGTGGGGCTGGTGATGGCTGGAGATGGCGCCGATCACCCCGTCCCGTACCCCGGCGCGCAGCGCGTCGCGATCCCGCGCGGTGCGCAGCGGCGGCTTGACGTGATAGAGACTGGAAAAGCCCTGCAGGGCCTCGTCGGTGAGCAGCAGCTGGTAGAGCGCCACGTCGGCGGTCACCGGCAGGCCGCGTGCCTGGGCGGCAGCGATCATCTCCACCGCGCGGGCACTGGTCAGCTGCCCGAAGTGGGCGCGCACGCCGCTCTGCTCCACCAGCAGCAGGTCACGCGACAGGGCGATGGTCTCCGCGGTCTCCGGGATGCCGGTGAGCCCCAGGAAGCTGGCGGTGGGACCTTCGTGGGCCAGGCCGCCGTGGGCCAGCTCGGCATCCAGGGCGGTAAAGACCACGGTGAGGTCGAAGGTGGCGGCATATTCCAGCGCGCGTCGCTGCACCCGCAGATTCTCGAAGGGCTGCAGGCCGTTGGTGAAGGCCACGCAACCGGCGTCGCGCAGGGCCATCAGTTCGGCCAGCTGCTCGCCGGCGAGGCCCTTGGTCAGGGCGCCGATGGGATGGACGCGGGCGTGATCGGCGGTACGCGCCCGGTCGAGGATGAGTTCGGCCACCGCCGTGGTGTCCAGCACCGGGCGGGTGGTGGGCGGGCAGCAGAGGCTGGTGACGCCACCGGCCGCGGCGGCGCGGGTCTCGCTGTCGACGTTGCCCTTTCGGGTCAGGCCCGGTTCGCACAGGGCGACATCCAGGTCGACCAGGCCGGGCGCCAGGGTCAGGCCGCTGGCGTCCAGCTGCTCGTCGGCCTGGAAGCCCTGGGGCGCCTCGCCGAGGGCGAGGATGCGACCCTGGTCGACATGGACGTCGCTGATCTGGTCGAGACCGGTGGCCGGGTCGATCACCCGGGCATTGCGGATGCTCAGGCTCACTGCGCATTCTCCTGTAGCTGACGCTGGGCCGTCTGCCCGCTCATGGTCATCGACAAGACCGCCATGCGGACCGCGATGCCGTAGGTGACCTGGTTGAGGATGACCGACTGCTTGCCATCGGCGACCGCGGATTCGATCTCCACGCCCCGGTTGATCGGCCCGGGGTGCATGACAATGGCATCGGGCTTGGCGCGCGCCAGGCGCTGGCGGGTCAGGCCGAACAGCCGGTAGTACTCGCCTTCGCTGGGCAGGAGGCCGCCCTGCATGCGCTCGCGTTGCAGGCGCAGCATGATCACCACGTCCACGCCGTCCAGGCCCTCGGCCAGGTCGGTGAAGGTGCGCACGCCATAGAGTTCTTCGAGGCCGACCGGCAGCAGGGTGCGCGGGGCGATCACGCGGATGTCGCGGCAACCCAGGGTGCGCAGCGCCAGCATGTCGGAGCGGGCGACCCGCGAATGCAGGATGTCGCCGACGATGGCCACCGACAGGTTGGCGAAATCGCCCTTGTGCCGGCGGATGGTCAGCATGTCGAGCATGCCCTGGGTGGGGTGGGCGTGGCGCCCGTCGCCCCCATTGATGATGGCCACATCGGGGCAGACGTGTTCGGCGATGAAGTGGGCGGCGCCGGAATCGGCGTGGCGCACCACGAACATGTCGGCGGCCATGGCCTCCAGGTTGCGCAGGGTGTCGAACAGCGTCTCGCCCTTGCTGGTGGAGGAGGTGGAGACGTTGAGGGTGATGACGTCCGCCGACAGCCGCTTGGCCGCCAGTTCGAAGGTGGTGCGGGTGCGCGTCGAGTTCTCGAAGAAGACGTTGCACACGGTCTTGCCGCGCAGCAGCGGCACCTTTTTCACTGCCCGGGCACCGACCTCGAGAAAGGAGTCGGCGGTGTCGAGCAATTCGGTGAGGAGTTCGGCGGGCAGGTCGTCGAGTGACAGGAAGTGGCGCAATTGGCTCTGGGCGTTGAGTTGCAGCGAACGCGTAGCGTCGGTCATGGCGGCAGATCCAGGTCAGGCGGCGGGGACGTCGCGGTATTCGAGGGCGAGCGGCGTGGGGCCGGTCAGCTTGACGCGCTGGGTGGGGGCCAGGGTCAGGGTGGCGCCCACCACGTCAGGCTGGATCGGCAATTCGCGGGCATTGACGTCCAGCAGGCAGACCAGGGTCACACTGGCGGGACGGCCATAGTCGAAGAGTTCGTTGAGCGCTGCGCGCACGGTGCGGCCGCTCATCAGCACGTCGTCCACCAGCACCAGGTGGCGCCCGTCGATCTCGAACGGCAGGGCCGAGGGGCGCACCTGGGGGTGTAGACCCTTCTGGGTGAAGTCGTCGCGGTAGAAGGAGACGTCCAGGCTGCCCAGCGGGGTGTCCAGGCCGAGTTCGGCCAGCAGGGCCTCGGCGACCCAGAGGCCGCCGGTGTGGATGCCTACGAAGCCGGGGTCGGTGATGCCACGGCGATCCAGCGACAGGCGCAGGTCGGCGGCCAGCCGCGGCAGGAGCTCGGCGGGAGAGGGCAGGTGCATGGCTACTCCGATTGCGGGCGCGCGGCCCGTTCCAGTTGTTGGGTCAGCCAGCCTTCCAGGAGAAGGGCGGCGGCAAGGGCATCCACCGGGCGCTCGCGATAGCCGTCGCGCTGACCGCCCTGCAGGCGCTCGCCCTTGGCGGCATAGGTGGTGAGGCGCTCGTCATGGGTATGTACGGGCAGGCCGTAGCGACCCTGCAGGCGGCGGGCGAAACGTTCGGCGCGTTCGCTCATCTCGCTGGGCGTGCCGTCCATGTTCAGCGGCAGCCCGACCACCAGGGCGGTGGGCCGCCACTCGTCCAGCAGGCGCTGGATCTGCTGCCAGTCGGGCACGCCGTTCTGCGCCTTGAGGGTGAGCAGCTCGCGAGCCTGGCCAGTCACGGCCTGGCCGACGGCGACGCCGATCTGCCGGGTGCCGTAGTCGAAGCCCAGGTAGAGACCGCTGGGCGCGCTCATGCGTGGCCCGCCTGGCGCGAGAGCAGGCGCAAATCGACCCCCAGCAGGGCGGCGGCCGCGCCGAGGCGCTGCTCGCTCGGCGTCTCGAACAGCAGGGCGCTGGTGGCCGGGGTGGTGAGCCAGAGATTGGCGGCGAGTTCTTCTTCCAGCTGGCCGGGACCCCAGCCGCTGTAGCCCAGGGTGATCAGGTGGCGGCTCGGGCCGGTGCCGTCGGAGAGGGCGAAGAGCACGTCCGGCGAGGTGGTCAGGCTCAGTTCTTCGAGTTCCAGGGTGTTCTGGAACACCGGGCCGGCGTCATGCAGGACGAAACCGCGATCGGTCTGCACCGGACCGCCGGCATAGAGCACGACCCGGGTGTCTTCCGGGGTGGCCGGTATGTCCGGACGCAGCTGTTCGAGCAGGTCGTCCAGGTGCAGGCCATTGGGCCGGTTGATCACCAGGCCCATGGCGCCGTCCGGGCCATGGTCGACGAGGTAGATCACCGTCTCGGCGAAATTGGGATCGTCCATCTGCGGCATGGCGATCAGGAGCTGGTGCTGTAGGGTGGTGCTGGAGGTCGGCTTCATGACCGGCAAGTTTCCCGGTTGCGCGGTCCGGCTTCAAGTCCAACGGCGTCCCGGGCTATTGACTGGACAGGCGGTCGCCGCGCTCGAAGCGCCAGGTGCGGATGATCTCCAGGCGGTCGATGTCGGCCAGATCGCCGCTGAAGGGGGCGAAGGGCGCCGCCAGCCGGACGATGCGCAGCGCCGCCTGATCCAGTACCTGGCGCCCCGAGGACTCCAGCACCTGGACCTCGTAGAGCGAGCCGTCCTTGTTGATGGACACCAGCAGGCGCAGGCTGCCGTAGAGGCGGTCGCGCTTGGCCTGTTCGGGGTAGTTGAGATTGCCGATGCGCTCGATCTTGCGCCGCCATTCTTCCTTGTAGCGGGCGCCCTTGTCCTTTTGCGTCGAGGCGGCGTTGATCCGCCAGATCTTCGGCCGCTTGGCGTATTGCTGGCGCTCTTCGGCGAGCTGGGCCTCCAGGCTGGCGAGTTCGGCGGCCTGGCTGTCGGACTCCGGTGCCGGCGCATCGCGCTGCTCCCGCTCGGGGGTCTCGCGACTGGGTTCGGCCTTGGTCGGCCGCGCGGCGCGGGTGGTCACCGCCGCCTTGGGCGCCTGGGCGCGATCCGCCGCGGGCGGGCGGGCCGGAGGCGCGGCTTGGCGGATCTCGCTGTCGTGAAAGGGCGCCTGCACCGGGGTGCTCGGGGCCGCCGCCTTGTCCAGGGTGCCGCTGCCCTGCTGGTTCTCCTGGGCGAGGAAGTCGGCCTGCTTGGGCGCCTCGTCGCTCTTGAAGCTGGCCAGCGTCACCTCCAGGGTACGACTGATCTGGGTGGGCTCGGGCAGCGAAAAGCCGACGCCTAGAATCAGCACGACGTGCAGCAGGGTCGCGATGAGCAGCGTGAAGCCCAGGCGGTCGGCGGGACGAACCTGGCTGGCGGGGGAGGAGGCGGTGCTGGGCATTGACTGGGTCGGCAAGGGCAGAGGACGCGCGGCAGGGCTGGCGCCAGTCTGCGGATTGTGTCCGCGGTTGTCCATGCCGCCACGGGCGGCACGGACCCTCGCCTCAGCCCGCGCGTTGCTGCGCGATCACGTCCATGAGGCGCTCGGCGATGCGGGTGTCATAGGCCGCATCGATCTCGCGGATGCAGGTCGGACTGGTGACATTGATCTCGGTCAGGTGCTCGCCGATCACGTCCAGGCCGACAAAGAGCAGGCCGCGCTTGCGCAGTTCCGGGCCCACCGTGGCGGCGATCTCGCGATCCCGCGGCGACAACGGCTGGGCGACGCCACGGCCACCGGCGGCCAGGTTGCCGCGGGTCTCGCCTTGGGCCGGAATGCGCGCCAGGCAATAGTCCACGGGTTCGCCGTTGATCATCAGGATGCGCTTGTCGCCGTCCTTGATGCCCGGCAGGTAGCGCTGGGCGATGATCTGCTGGGTGCCGTGGGCGGTCAGGGTCTCGAGGATCACCGAGAGATTGGGATCCCCTTCGCGGTGGCGGAACACCGAGCTGCCGCCCATGCCGTCCAGCGGCTTGAGGATGACGTCGCCATGGGTGCGGGCGAATTCGCGGATGATGTCGGCGCGGCGGCTGACCAGGGTCGGCGGCGCCAGCTCGGGAAACAGGGTGGCAAAGAACTTCTCGTTGCAGTCGCGCAGGCTGGCCGGGCGATTCACCACCAGGGTGCCGCCACGCTCGGCCTGCTCCAGCAGGTAGGTGGCATAGACGAATTCGTTGTCGAAGGGCGGGTCCTTGCGCATCAGGATCACGTCCAGTTCGCGCAGGGGCAGGTCGACGTCCTCGCCAAAGGCGAACCAGCGCTCCGGATCCTGGAACACGTCCAGCTGCCGACCGCGACCGCGGGCCTCGCCATCGACCTGGTACAGGTCCTGAATCTCGAAATAGTGCAGGGTCCAGCCGCGCGCCTTGGCCGCCCACAGCATGGCCATGGAGCTATCCTTCTTATAGGAGATGCGTTCGATGGGATCCATGACGATCCCCAGGCGGATACTCATTGACGCTAGACCTCGGTTGTACGTGGGCAAGGCGTCAGAATAGCCCTTCGATCCCCTCCAGTGCCAATGCTTGCGCGATCGTCGTGGCGGGCGGGCCGGCGGTCCGCCACCAGGGGATCTGCGTGGTACGTCACGGTATTGTGTGCTACAAAGAGGCGCCGCCAAAGTGCCCGGATCGACATCATTCACGTTTCCTCGACGATGAGCTGGTAGCTTGAACATGGAACAGTATTCGGAAGGGCTGAAGGTCATGGTGATCGACGACTCGAAGACGATTCGTCGGACCGCCGAGACCCTGCTCAAGAAAGTTGGCTGCGAGGTCATCACCGCCATCGATGGATTCGATGCGCTCGCCAAGATCGCCGATAGTCATCCCCACATCATCTTCGTGGACATCATGATGCCGCGACTGGATGGCTATCAGACCTGCGCGCTGATCAAGAACAACAGCGCCTTCCGCGCGACGCCCGTCATCATGCTGTCCTCCCGTGACGGACTCTTCGACAAGGCCAAGGGTCGCATCGTCGGCTCTGACCAGTACCTCACCAAACCCTTCAGCAAAGAAGAGCTGATCGGTGCGATCAAGACCCACGTCCCCAGTTTCACTCCGCTCGAACAAGCGTCCTGAGTGTCCTGAGGCGGGCGATTCAATCTAGTAGGAAATTTTCATGGCTCGAATTCTGATCGTCGACGACTCTCCCACCGAGATGTACAAGCTCACCGCCATGCTGGAAAAGCATGGGCATCAGGTGCTCAAGGCCGAGAACGGTGCCGACGGCGTCGCCCTGGCCCGCCAGGAGAAGCCGGATGCGGTCCTCATGGATATCGTCATGCCCGGCCTCAATGGCTTCCAGGCCACCCGGCAGCTGACCAAGGATGCCGAGACCAGCCACATTCCGGTGGTCATCGTCACCACCAAGGACCAGGAAACCGACAAGGTCTGGGGCAAGCGTCAGGGCGCCAAGGACTACCTCACCAAGCCCATCGACGAAGACACCCTGCTGCGCACCCTGGCGGGTGTCCTGCAAGGCTGAGGTCTTTCGTCCGTTTCTCGCGGCAGCGCCCCACTGGGCAGGGAATCCTATGAGCGACGCCTCCACGCCCTACGAACTCTTGCGCCTGATCGACCTGCGCTGCCGCGAGCGGGCGGCCGGCCTGCCGGCGCAGCAGGAAAACCAGCGCAGCTGGAGCGGTATCGGCTTTCGCCTCGGTGAATTGCGCTTCGTGATTCCCATGGGCGAGGTCAGCGAGATCCTGCCGGAGCCGCGTTTCACCGCGCTACCCGGCGTCAAGCCGTGGCTCAAGGGCGTGGCCAACGTGCGCGGTCGCCTGCTGCCGATCGCCGACCTGGGGCAATTCCTCGGGGTGAAGATCCAGGCCCTGCGCAAACAGCGGCGCATCCTGATCGTCGACCATGGCGACCTCTTCGTCGGATTGGCGGTTGACGAAGTCCTGGGGATGCAGCATTTCGACATCGAGGCCTATCGCGAGCACGCCGACAGCGTGCCGGCGGGCCTGCACTTCTTTCTGGAAGGTGTCTTCCAACGCGACGTGCCCTGGCTGGTCTGCAGCCCGCGCGCCTTGGTCGAGCATCCCGAGTTCATGGACGTCGCGGCCTAGCGGGTCGGAGGTCCGGACGCTGCAAGGCGGATCGGGGTCGGGATGGCAGGAGCCGTCGCCGACGGGTGGGGGTAGGGCGACGAGCACCGGCTTCAAGCGAACCGGTCCGGCGACCGACAAGGATAGAACTAAAGGAACCAAGGTCCAGGCGGGGGCCGCTGATGAACAAACTCAATACCGGGAAACTCAACGCGTGGGTCGCGGGCATGTTCGTGGTGCTGATCGTCGCGATCGTGCTGCTGTTCGCCAACTTCGCGTACCTGGGCACCCAGACCAACTACGACAACCAGTACCAGGGCCAGGCCACCGAGCTGCGCATCCTCTCGCAGCAGTTGGCCAAGAGCGCCAGTGAGGCCGCGACCGGCAAGGCCGAAGCCTTCAAGGACCTGCGCCAGGCCCGTGCCGAGTTCGAGCGCCGCCTGAACATCCTGCGCAGCGGCGATC
Source organism: Pseudomonas sp. PGPPP4 (assembly GCF_002256045.1). Classification (NCBI taxonomy): domain Bacteria; kingdom Pseudomonadati; phylum Pseudomonadota; class Gammaproteobacteria; order Pseudomonadales; family Pseudomonadaceae; genus Pseudomonas; species Pseudomonas sp. PGPPP4. Next base: position 38,619 of record NZ_NKID01000014.1, on the reverse strand, counting down.
CGCAGACCGGCTTGCCGCCGTCGCCAGCAATTCTGGGTCCGCGGCTGGATACCTTAGAGTCCCAGTGGGAGACCCAGCGCAAGCAGGTCGATACCATGCTCGGCAGCGAGCAGACCGTGCTGTCCCTACACCAGCTGTCCGGCGCCCTGGCCGACACCATTCCCCAGCTGCAGGTCGAGAACGAAGAGATCGTCGACATCCTGATCGAGCGCGGCGCGCCCGCCAGTCAGGTGGTGGTGGCCCAGCGTCAGGCACTGCTCGCCGAGCGGATCCTTGGCGCCATCAACAAGATCCTCACCGGCGACGAAGCCGCCGTGCAGGCGGCCGACAGCTTTGGTCGCGACGCCAGTCTGTTCGGCCGGGTGCTCAAGGCCATGCGCGAAGGCAATGCCTCCATGGGCATCGCCAAGATCACCGATCCCGAGGCGGTCGGCCGTCTGAACGAAGCCAACAAGCTGTTCGAATTCGTCTCCGGCAACGTCGACGAGATCCTCGCGACCTCGCCCGAACTGCTGCAGATCCGTTCCGCCGTGGGCCTGATTTACCGCGGTTCCCAGGCGCTGCTCGGTTCCGCCTCGGACCTGAGCGCCGGCTACGCGTCGCTGGCCCAGAGCCGCAAGATCAACACCGTGGGCAGCTACCTGCTGGTATTCATCGCCCTCGGCGCCATCCTCTGCATCGGCTACATCCTGGTCCGCGACACCCGCCGCCGCCTGGCCGAGACCGACGAGAAGAACCAGCGCAACCAGACTGCCATTCTGCGCCTGCTGGACGAAATCGCCGACCTCGCCGACGGTGACCTGACCGTGCAGGCCACGGTGACCGAAGACTTCACCGGCGCCATCGCCGACTCCATCAACTACTCCATCGACCAGCTGCGCGAACTGGTGGAGACCATCAACCAGACCGCCGTCCAGGTGGCCGCCGCCGCCCAGGAGTCCCAGGACACCGCCACCGTGCTGGCCGAGGCCTCGGAACACCAGGCCCAGGAAATCGCCGGGGCTTCCGCGGCGATCAACGAGATGGCCGTGTCCATCGACCAGGTATCCACCAACGCCTCCGAATCCACCGCGGTGGCGGAGCGTTCCGTGGCCATCGCCAACAAGGGCAACCAGGTGGTGCACAACACCATCATCGGCATGGACAGCATTCGCGAGCAGATCCAGGACACCGCCAAGCGGATCAAGCGCCTGGGCGAATCCTCCCAGGAGATCGGCGACATCGTCGGCCTGATCAACGACATCGCCGACCAGACCAACATCCTGGCCCTGAACGCCGCCATCCAGGCCTCCATGGCCGGTGATGCCGGCCGCGGCTTCGCCGTGGTCGCTGACGAGGTCCAGCGCCTCGCCGAACGTTCCTCCGGCGCCACCAAGCAGATCGAGGCTCTGGTCAAGGCGATCCAGACCGACACCAACGAAGCGGTCATCTCCATGGAGCAGACCACCTCGGAAGTGGTGCGCGGGGCCGCCCTGGCCCAGGACGCCGGTGTGGCCCTGGAAGAGATCGAGAAGGTATCCCAGAGCCTCGCCGGACTGATCCAGAACATCTCCAATGCCGCGCGCCAGCAGTCTTCGTCCGCCAGCCACATCTCCAGCACCATGAACGTGATTCAGGAGATCACCTCGCAGACCTCGGCCGGCACCACCGCCACCGCGCGCAGCATCGGCGAACTGGCCAAGCTGGCCAGCGAGATGCGGCGTTCGGTCTCGGGCTTCAATCTGCCGAACGAGCAGCCGCTGGGCTGAACACTGCGGCCACATCGCGGTGTGGCGAGGGGGAGACGGGGTGGGGGAGTCGAGTTGGGCGTTGCGCCGTGCTCCCGAGCTGCCGGATGCGGACTTCGAGCGTTGGCGACAGTTGCTGGAAACCCGTGCCGGCATGGTGCTGGACGATCGCCAGCGCAGCTTTCTGCAGATCCAGCTGGCCGCGCGCATGCGCGAACTGGCGATCGCGGACTACGACAGCTACTACCAGATCGTCTGCGCGGGCATTGGCGGGCGCATCGAATGGGTGCGGTTGCTTGATCGACTGACCATCCAGGCTACCCGCTTCTTTCGCCATCCACCGTCCTTCGCGCTGCTGGAAACCTATGTGAACGAGTTCGCCAAGACCGCCGAGGGCGATAGTCTGACCCTCTGGAGTCTGGGGTGTGCCAGTGGCGAGGAAGCCTTTTCGATGGCCATCAGCACCGCCGAAGTGCTCGCGCGGCAGGCGCGCGCCCTGACGTTCGCCCTGACCGGTACCGACATCAGCAGCGAAGCCCTGCGCCAGGCGCGGCAGGGGACCTACAGCCTGCAGCGGCTCGCTGGAGTGCCTGCCGGCCTGCGCGAGCGCTATTTCCGTGCTCAGGCGGACGGCAGTTTCGAAGTCGTCGCGGGCCTGGCGGAGCGACTGTGCTTCGCCCGACTCAATGTGCTGGAGCTGGGGCAGGCCCCCTTGCAGGGGCTCAATGTCATTTTTTGTCAGAACTTGCTGATTTATTTCCGCCGCTGGCTGCGTCGAGACCTGCTCAACCAGCTGGTCCAGCGGCTTGCACCGGGTGGGCTCTTGGTCCTGGGTGTCGGTGAGGTGAGCAATTGGAGCCACCCGCAACTGGTACCCGTCGATCATCCCGAAGTCCTGGCGTTCACCCGCCAGGTAAGCCCCCCGGCATGACAGGAGCCGAGATGATCGATCGACACGACTACGTAGCCCTCGAGTGGGTCAAGGGAGAGATCGCCGAAACCTTGCAGCAGGCCCGCAAGGCGCTCGAGGCGTTCGTCGACAACCCGCACGACCGTAGCCGCCTGGGTTTCTGCCGGACCTATGTGCACCAGGTCTACGGCACCCTGCAAATGGTGGAGTTCTATGGCGCCGCGCTGCTCGCCGAAGAGATGGAGCTGCTGCTGCAGGCCCTTCACGAAGAACGGGTGAACAGCTCGGACGAGGCGCTGGAAGTCCTGATGCAGGCCATCCTGCAGGTGCCGCCCTATCTGGACCGGGTCCTGGAGGCCCGCCGCGATCTGCCACTGGCCATCCTGCCGCTGCTCAACGACCTGCGCTCGGCGCGCGGGGAAAAGCTGCTCTCGGAAACCAGCCTGTTCTCGCCGGATCTGTCCGCCACGCCGCTGTCGCTGAGCGATGCCGAACTGGCCGACCGCGCGGCGCCGGACTGGCTGCCGCGCCTGCGCAAGCTGCGCCAGGCGCTGCAGGGCGCCCAGGTCGGACTGTTCCGCGACCGCGACGTCCAGTTGCACCTGGATTATCTGCTGCGGGTCTTCGAGCGGCTGGATCAGCTCTGCGCCGGCTCGCCCTTTGGCGCCCTCTGGCCGGTGGCGGCGGGTCTGACCGAGCTGTTGCAGGCCGGCGAGCTGGACAACAGCAGCTCGATCCGCGGTCTGCTCCGGCAACTGGATCGTGAGCTCAAGCGACTCATCAGCGATGGGGTGACCACCCTCAACCAGCCGGCGCCGGCCGATCTGCTGAAGAATCTGCTGTTCTACCTGGCCAAGGCGCCGGTGCAGAGTCCGCGCATCGCCGCGCTCAAGGCGCACTATCGTCTCGACGAGGCCCTGCCGGATGCCGAGCTGGTGGGCTTCGAGCGTTCGCGCATCGTCGGCCCGGATCGCGAAGCCATGCGCTCGGTGGTGACCGCGCTCTGCGAAGAGCTGGTACAGATCAAGGACAGCCTGGACCTGTTCGTGCGCAGCGATCGCCAGCAGCCCGGCAGCCTGCGCGGCCTCCTGGCGCCGCTCAAGCAGATCGCCGATACCCTGGCGGTGCTGGGCTTCGGCCAGCCGCGCAAGGTGGTGCTGGAACAGCACGAAGCCGTGGCCGAACTGGCCGAGGGCGTGCGCGAAGCCAGCGACGCCGCCCTGATGGATATCGCCGGGGCGCTGCTCTATGTCGAAGCCACCCTGGCCGGCATGGTCAGTGGCAACGAGGTCGGCGATGCCGAAGAGAGCCGGCTGCCCACCACCGACATCGATCAGCTGCATCGGGTGGTGGTGCGCGAGGCGCGCAACGGCCTGGAGCAATCCAAGGACGCCATCATCGAGTTCATCGCCTCCCAGTGGAACCATGTCCACCTGGAGTCGGTGCCCCTGCTGCTGACCCAGGTCCGTGGCGGCCTGGCGATGATTCCGCTGGAACGGGCCGCGGCCCAGGTGCAGGCGGCCAACGACTACATCTGCCAGCAGCTGCTGGGCAAGCAGGCCGTGCCCGACTGGCAGAGTCTGGACACCCTGGCCGACGCCATCACCAGCGTCGAGTACTACCTGGAGCGCCTGGCGGAAGACCCGTCCACGCCCCACGACATGATTCTCGACATCGCCGACGAAAGTCTCATCGCCCTCGGCTATCCGCCCAGGGCGGCTGGCGAAGACGAGGCGGCGGCCGCGCCCCTGGCCTCCGGCGACGTCGAGCCGCCGCCTCAGGCGCTGCCCGAAGAAACGCCGTCGCCGGCGGAGCCGGTGGCCGAAGAGGCGCTGGAACCTACCGCCCTGTCGGTCGAGGAGCCTGCGGACGCCGACGATGAATTCCTGGTCGAATTTGAGCCCGCCGCAGCCCAGGAGCCTCCGACCTCCGCGCCCCAGGCGGACGAAGAGGACGCGGCCGCGGTGACCGATGAAGCGCCGCAGGCCGAGGCCGAGCCTGAGAGTGCAGAGCCCGAGGAGTTGCTGGCCGGCATCGAGCTGGACAGCCTGCCGCCGGCGACCCCCGATGCCGAGGCGATCGCCGAGGTGCTGGCGGCGCCGGTCAATCCCATCAATCCTCCGGCGGCGCAGGTGCCGCAGGCGTTGCTGCCGCCCGCGGCCGATGCCGAGCCGGTCGAGGAGGAGCTGCGCGAGGTCTTTATCGAAGAGGCCGGCGAGGTCCAGGCCGAACTGGAGCGCTGGCTGCCGACCTGGCAGGCCGAGCCCGAGCAGCGCACCGCGCTGAGTGAATTGCGGCGCAATTTCCACACCCTCAAGGGCAGTGGCCGCATGGTCCAGGCGCTGGTCATCGGCGAACTGGCCTGGGCGCTGGAGAATCTGTTCAATCGCCGGCTGGATCACAGCGTCGCGCACAGCGCTGCCGTGCAGACGGTGGTCGAACAGACCTGCGCGCTGCTGCCGGAGCTGGTCGCGGAATACGCTGCGGATCGTCAACGGCAACGCGACGACGTCGACTGGCTGGCCCACGCCGCCCATGCGCTGGCCCGCAACGAAGCCCTGCCCGAGCGAGCGCCGGCAGGCAGTACAGCCCAGTCAGCGGCAGCTGCGCTGCCCGTGGCAGAGGTCATCGAATCCGCGATCCCTGTACCTGCACCTGCCGTCGCCGAAGCCGATACCCAGCTGCTGGATATCTTCCGCACCGAAGCCCAGGCGCATCTGGAAACCGTGCGCCGTTTCCTCGAGTCGGCCGACGCCGGCAGTGCCCAGCCGGTCTCCGACAATCTCCTGCGCGCCCTGCACACCCTCAAGGGCAGTGCCCACATGGCGGGCAGTTCGCCGATGGCCGAGCTGGCGTCGGCGCTGGAGCGGCTGGCCAAGGAATACAAGCTCGCCCATGTCGCCTTCGCCGAACCCGAGTGCGGCCTGCTCGCCCAGGGCGCCGAGTTGCTGGAGCAGCGACTGGCCGAACTCGACGAAGGGTCGCTGGCGACCCCGCTGGCGGGTGCGGCGGAAGTGATCGCGCGCTGCGAAGCGCTGCTGGAAGAGCTGAATCCCCAGTTGCCGATCCCCGCGGCGCCGCTGCCGGAGCAGCGTGACGTCCTGCGCCTGACCGATTTCCTGATGCCGGCCATGGATCTGCTGCTGGAAGCCGACGAGCGCCTGCATGCCTGGCGCACCGACGGTGATCTGGCCGCCTGCCCGGATCTGCTGGCCGAACGCCTGAACACCTTTGCCGACGGAGCCGCCCGGGTCGGGCTGGCCGATGTCGAGCAACTGGCCGAAGCCCTGCAGGTGGTCTATGCCGCCGCGGCGAGCGGTTCGCTGCCCGCCGATGCAGCCTTCTTCCGCGAGGCGGAAGAGGCCCAGGAAGCCCTGATCAGCATGCTCAATCAGCTGGCCGGTGGCATGCGGGCGACGCCCAGCGAGGAACGCATCCAGGGCCTGCGCGGCCTGCTGGCCGGCATTCTCGCCGGGTTGCCCATGGCGGACACCAGCCTGCTGGCCGAGCCCGAACCCGAAGCGCTGTTCGATCCGGCAACGGCCACGCCGGTGGCACCCGAGCGGGCGCTGGACGTCGAACTGCCCGCCGAAGCCGAAGCCGAAGCCGAAGCCGAAGCCGAAGCCGAAGCCGAAGCCGAAGCCGAAGCCGAAGCCGAAGCCGAGCCTGACCTCGAGCGGCCGGAAGCGCCGCAGCCGCTGGCAGCGGACAGCGAGCCGGCGGCGGTCGAGCCCGAGGCTGCCGAGCCCGTCGATCCGGAAATGCAGCTGATCTTCCTCGAAGAGGCCCAGGATCTCCTGGACAGCGCTGACCGGGCATTGAAACGCTGGTTGGTGGAGCCGCAGCAGCGCTTCCACCTCGGCACCCTGCAGCGCGATCTGCATACCCTCAAGGGCGGCGCCCACCTCGCCGGGGTGGCGCCGGTCGCGCACCTGGCCACGGAGCTGGACGCCATCTACGAAGGCCTGCTCGATGGCCGTCTCGCTGGCGGTGCCGAACTGGCCCAGCCCCTGAGTGACGCCCATGGCTGCCTGGCAGCGCAGCTCGAAGAACTGGCGGCGGGGGAGCCGGTCAGCGAGCATGCCGATCAGGTCGAGCGCCTGCAGCGGATCCGTAGCGGTCATCTCGATGACCTGCCGGTGCTGGACGACAGCGGATCGGCCCCGAGCGAGCCCGCACTCGGCGAATCGCTCGCGGAGCACCCGGCAGACGCCGAGTCCGCGCTCCGAGAGCCGGCGCCCATGGCGACTGCGCCGGAGGCGGAGGAAGGTCCCGACGCCGAGTTGCTGGCCATCTACATCGAAGAGAGTCGCGACCTGCTCGACAGCATGGCGACCTCGCTGCGCGCCTGGGAAGCCGAGCCGCACAACAGTCTCGAACTGGAATCCCTACTGCGCGACCTGCACACCCTCAAGGGCGGTGCGCGGCTGGCCGAGGTGGATGCCATCGGCGATCTCGCCCATGCCCTGGAGACCTTCTACGAAGGACTGGCGCGCGGACGGATCAAGCCCGGCGCGGAGCTGGGCGACCTGCTGCAGCGCTGCCATGACCGCCTGCACGAGCAACTCGAAGCCCTGGCCCGGGACGAGACCCCGCTCCCGGCCGCCGATCTCATCGCGGCCTTGCGCGACTACCGCGGCGAGCCGCTGGCGACCGGCGTGACCGCCGCGGCCGTGGTGGCGGCACCGGTCTTCGACGCCGACACCGATGCGGAAATCCTCGAGATCTTCATCGAGGAAGCCCAGGACCTGCTGGTCAGCATGGACGAGGCCCTGGCGGACTGGTCGGCCGCGCCCGATGTGGCGGTGGACGAATTGCTGCGCTGCCTGCATACCCTCAAGGGTGGCGCGCGCCTGGCCGGTCTGCACGGCCTGGGCGAGCAGGCCCATGAACTGGAACAGCAACTGGCGGAATTGCGCTCGCTCGCCGTGGGGCTGAGCGAGGGCGACCGCGAACGGGTACGCGCCCTGGCGACCCAGGGCGTCGACGGGCTGCAACTGGCGGTCGCCCAGCTGTCGCTGCCGGCCGCCGCCCAGGCGAGTGCGACGGCCGAGCCGGTCGAGATGGCCGAGGCCGAACCGGACGCACCGCGCGAGGCTGAGCAGCCACCGGTCGCGGATGTCGCCGAGGAGGAGGCGCCTGCCGACCCGGACGTCGAGCCCGCCGTCGAGGGCCTGCCTGTTGCCCTGCCTGAGCAAGACAGCGCGGCGGCCCCCGTCATGGTCGCGGCCAAGACACCCGCGGCCCCAGTGGCGCCACTGCCCTTCGTGCAACGCCTGCAGCAGGTCCGCCAGCAGGCGGCGCAGCGGCGTTCGTCCCAGGAGCTGGTGCGGGTACCGGCCGCGCTGCTGGAGCAGCTGGTCAACCTGGCCGGCGAGACCTCGATCTTCCGCGGTCGCGTCGAACAGCAGGTCAGCGACATCGGCACCACCCTAGGCGAGATGGAAGCCACCATCGAGCGGGTGCGCGATCAGCTGCGCCGGCTGGATACCGAGACCCAGGCGCAGATCATCAGTCGTCACCACGAAGACGTGGATCGCGCCGGCTACGAGGATTTCGACCCCCTGGAGCTGGATCGCTATTCCCAGCTGCAGCAGCTGTCCCGCGCCCTGTTCGAGTCGGCGTCCGACCTCCTGGATTTGAAGAACACCCTGGGCCAGCGCAATCGCGATGCCGAGACCCTGCTGCTGCAACAGGCGCGGGTCAACACCGAGCTGCAGGAAAGCCTCATGCAGACGCGCATGGTGCCTTTCGAACGCATGGTGCCGCGACTACACCGGGTGGTACGCCAGGTCAGCGCCGAACTGGACAAGCCGATCGAGCTCAGGGTCGGCAACGCCGAAGGCGAGCTGGACCGCACGGTGCTCGAGCGGATCATTCCGCCGCTGGAGCACATGCTGCGCAACGCCATCGACCACGGCGTCGAGGACGCCGCCGGACGCCAGCGCGCCGGCAAGCCGGCCGAAGGCGTGATCAGCCTGGATCTGCGCCGCGAAGGTGGCGACATCATCCTGACCCTGGCCGACGACGGCCGTGGCATCGACCTGGCCGCGGTACGCCGCAAGGCCATCGAGCGCGGCCTGATGGCGGAAGACGCGCAGCTCGCCGATGAGGAGCTGCTGCAATTCATCCTCGAATCGGGCTTCTCCACCGCGCCGACCGTCACCCAGATCTCCGGGCGGGGCGTGGGCATGGACGTGGTGCACCAGGAGGTGAAGCAGCTCGGCGGCAACATGGACATCCACAGCGTGGCGGGCGAGGGGACGCGCTTCACCATTCGCCTGCCGTTCACCGTGTCGGTGAACCGCGCGCTCATGGTGCATGCCGGCGACGACCTCTATGCCGTGCCGCTCAACACCATCGAAGGCATCGTGCGGGTGACCGCGGCCGATCTCGAACGCTATTACCGTCCGGGGGCGGGCACCTTCGAATACGGCGGCCAGCACTATGACCTGCGCTATTTGGGGCACCTGCTTGGCAACGGCCAGCAGCCCAAGCTGAGCGGCCAGAGTCTGCCGCTGCCGGTAGTGCTGGTGCGCGCCGCCGAATACGCGGTGGCCGTGCAGGTGGATGCGGTGGCCGGCTCGCGGGAGATCGTGGTGAAGAGCCTGGGTCCGCAATTCGCCGGGGTGCCGGGTCTGTCCGGTGCCACCCTGCTGGGGGACGGGCGCGTGGTGGTGATTCTCGACCTGCTGGCGATGATCCGCAGTCAGCGCGCCAGTGGCGAAGAGCTGGCGCGGCTGGCGCAGGGTCCGGCCACCGTGGCCGAGGTCACCCGACCGGCGCTGGTCATGGTGGTCGACGATTCGGTCACGGTGCGCAAGGTCACCAGCCGCCTGCTGGAACGCCACGGCATGGAGGTCTTCACCGCCAAGGACGGGGTGGACGCCATCGCCCAGTTGCAGGAGCGGCAGCCGGACATCCTGCTGCTGGACATCGAGATGCCGCGCATGGACGGCTTCGAGGTGGCGACCCTGGTGCGCCACGATGCGCGCCTCAAGGACCTGCCGATCGTGATGATCACCTCCCGTACCGGGGAAAAACACCGCGAGCGGGCGCTGAGCCTGGGCGTGAACGAATACCTGGGCAAGCCCTACCAGGAGAGCGAACTCCTGGCCCACATCCATCGGTTGGTCAGGGAACATGACTGAGATGCACACCGCCCGCGTCGCCATCCTGGCCGACAGTCCGCTGCAGCGTCACGTGCTGCAGCAGGTGCTGGCCGACAATGGCTATCACGTCGTCCTCAACAGCGATCCGGAGCGCTTCGACGAAGCGGCCTGGCCCTCGGTCGCGACCGACCTGTGGCTGATCGACCTGAGCCAGACCGAGGAATCGCCGCTGGTGGACGCGCTGCTGGAGGGAGCCGAGGTGCCCATCCTGTTCGGCGAAGGCCAGGCGCCGGAGCGCTTCACCGATCCCTTCACCCAGTGGGAGAAACGCCTGATCGGCAAGCTCAAGCGGCTGATCGGCGATCCGGTGGCGGCGGTCGGTCCGGCCCTGGAGACCCTGTTGCAGGACCAGCCGCGACCGCCGCGCCTGAGCCTGCCGGAACCCCTGGCCAATCTGCCGCTGCCCGCCGGCGATCCGGCTCCCGAGGTCTGGTTGCTGGCCGCCTCCCTGGGCGGTCCGGCGGCGGTGAAGGCCTTTCTCGATGCCTTGCCGGGCGGTCTGCCGGTCGGCTTTCTCTATGCGCAGCACATCGGTGACGGCTTTGCCGCCAACCTGCTGCGTGCGGTCGGCCGGCACAGTCAGTGGCACATCCAGGGCGTGCGCCCGGGTGAGCCGGTGCGCTGTGGCGAGGTGGTGGTGGTGCCGACCCAGCAGGAGCTGACCTTCCGGGCCAACGGCGCCCTGGACATCGTCGAGCGCGCCTGGCCCGAGCCCTATACGCCGTCGATCAGCCAGATGATGCTCAACCTGGCGCAGCACTTCGGCGCGCGCTGCGGGGTCATCGTGTTCAGCGGCATGGGCAACGACGGCACCGCCTCGGCGCCCTATGTGCGGCGGCGCGGTGGCACGCTCTGGACCCAGTCGGCGAGCACCTGCATCGCCCCGAGCATGCCGGAAAGCCTGCGCGAATCGGGTCTCGCGACCCTTACCGCCGATCCCCGCGGCCTGGCCGAAGCCCTGGTGGCGCGCCTGGCCGAGCAGCAAAGCTGAAGGAATCCCCGATGTCGACCGCCGCGCCCGCCGAACACCTGACCGGTCTGCTGCTGACCCTGGCCGATCGCACCCTGCTGCTGCCCAACGCGGCGGTGGCCGAGCTGGTGCCCTGTCGCGAGATCCGGCCATTGCCGGTGCAACCCGACTGGTGCCTGGGCCAGGTGGCCTGGCGCGACCTGCGTCTGCCGCTGATCAGTTTCGAGGCGCTGTCCAGTGGCAGCGCCGCGCAATTCGATGGCGATCGCCATGCGCGGGTGGCCATCCTCAACGCCCTGGGCGGGCGCGAGCGGGTGCGCTTCCTGGCGCTGCTGATCCGCAGCATTCCGCGCTCGTTGCGCATCACCCCCGAGCTGGTCGCCGCCGAGGTGCCCCTGGCCGCCCTGGAACTAGGCGCCGTGGCCTACGAAGGCGGCACGGCGCGCATTCCCGATCTGATCGGGGTGGAAGAGCGCCTCGCCGCCGCGGGTGTGTTCTAGTCCTTCTGGATCAGGCGCAGGGCGCCATCTTCGTCACGGCTGATGCCGACGCCGCGGTAGTCGGCCAGGGTCGGTAGCCCCAGGTCCAGCGGCTGGCGATGGGTCGCGGTGATGGCCACCGCATCGGCGCCGGCGGCCTTGGCCGCGGCAAAGCCGGCGTGGGCATCCTCGAACACCAGGCAGTCGCCGATCGCCACCCCCAGCTTGCGCGCACCCGCCAGGAAACAGTCCGGCGCGGGCTTGCCCTGGGTGACGTCTTCGGCGCAGATCATCACCGGCGGCAGGGCCATGCCAGCCGCGGCGAGCCGCACTTCGGCCAGCCGGCGCGAGGCCGAGGTGACCAGCGCCCAGCTGCCGGCAGGGAGGCTGGCGAGAAAGGCCGCGGCGCCGGGGATTTCCTGGATGTCGGCGACGTCGGCGATCTCCAGTTCGGTGATGGCGCGGGTCTCGGCGTCGATGTCCGCGCCCGCCGGGGCGAAGCGCCTGACCGTCTCCACCGCCCGCACCCCGTGCATCACGGCGAGGACGTCCGCCGGATCGAGGCCATGGCCGAGGGCCCAGGTGCTCCAGGCGCGTTCGGCGGAGGCCACGCTGGTGAGCAGGGTGCCGTCCATGTCGAACAGGAAGGCGGCGTAGGGGCGAGAGGGCAGGGTCATCCGGGGCTCCAAAACTATCCGTGGGGAAAGGGACGGACTGCCGTGGGGCGGCGGCCCGAAGGGCAGATCAGGGGGTCTGGAAATCACCCCAGAGTTGCTGGGCCACGCTCAGGGCCACCACCGGCGCGGTCTCGGTGCGCAGCACCCGCGGCCCCAGGCGGGCCGGCTGGAAACCGGCGGCGCGGGCGGCCGTGACTTCGGCCTCGCTCAGGCCGCCTTCGGGCCCGATCAGCAGGGCCAGGCGAGTGGGGCGGGCATGGCTTTCCAGAGGCTCGGCCACCGGGTGTAGGACCAGCTTGAGATCGGCGTCCAGCGTGGCCTGCCAGTCGGCCAGCAACTGCGGCGGATGGATCAGCGGCACCGTGGAGCGACCGCACTGTTCGCAGGCGCTGATGGCGACCTGGCGCCAGTGCTGCAGGCGCTTGTCGGCGCGCTCGTCCTTGAGGCGCACCTCGCAGCGCTCGCTGACCAGCGGGGTGATCTCGGCCACGCCCAGTTCGGTGGCCTTCTGGATCGCCCAGTCCATGCGCTCGCCGCGGGACAGGCCCTGGCCGAGGTGGATCCGCAGCGGCGAATCGGGTTGGCCGGGCAGCTCTTCGGTGAGCTCGACGCTGAGGGTCTTCTTGCCCACCTCGGCGACCTGGCCGAGGTATTCGCGGCCGCTGCCGTCGAACAGTTGCACGGCATCCCCCGGCGCCAGGCGCAGCACGCGGCCCAGGTAGTGGGCCTGGGCCTCGGGCAGGTCGAGACGGCCGAGGGCCAGGGGCAGGTCGAGGTGGCAGCGGGTGAGACGCATGGCGGACTCCAGATCAGCCGGGATCGCGGTGGTTGGGGTGCAGGTCGCTCAGGGCGACGCTGACCGAGGTGCGGGTGGCGAGGTCGATGCCTTCGCTCGCCACCTCGGCGAGGAAGTCGATCTGCTCGGGGGTGATCACATAGGGCGGCAGGAAGTAGACCACGTTGCCCAGCGGCCGCAACAGGGCGCCGCGGGAGAGGGCGTGCTGGTAGACGGCCAGGCCGCGGCGCTCCTGCCAGGGGTAGGGCGTGCGGCGGGCCTTGTCGGCGGTCATCTCGATGGCCAGGGCCATGCCGGTCTGGCGCACCTCGCCGACCTGGGGATGCTCGGCCAGGTGCGCGGTGGCCTCAGCCATGCGTCGGGCCAGGGGTTTGTTGGCTTCGATGACGTCGTCCTGGGCAAAGATGTCCAGCGTCGCCAGGGCGGCGGCACAAGCCAGCGGATTGCCGGTGTAGCTGTGGGAATGCAGAAAGGCGCGCAGGGTGTGGTAGTCGTCGTAGAAGGCCTGGTAGACCGCGTCGGTGGTCAGGCAGGCGGCCAGCGGCAGGTAGCCGCCAGTGAGGGCCTTGGACAGGCAGAGGAAGTCCGGGCGGATGCCGGCCTGTTCGCAGGCGAACATCGTGCCGGTGCGACCGAAGCCCACGGCGATCTCGTCGTGGATCAGGTGCACGCCATAGCGATCGCAGGCCTCGCGCAGGAGGCGCAGATAGACCGGGTGGTACATGCGCATGCCAGTGGCGCCCTGGATCAGCGGCTCGACGATGACCGCGGCGACGCTGGCGTGGTGCTCGGCCAGGGTGCGCTCCATGTGCGCGAACATCTGCCGCGAATGCTCCTCCCAATCCATGCCCTCGGGGCGCAGGTAGCAATCGGGGCTCGGCACCTTGAGGGTGTCCAGCAACAGGCCCTGGTAGGTCTCGGTGAACAGCGCCACGTCGCCCACCGACATGGCCGCCACCGTCTCGCCGTGGTAGCTGTTGGTCAGGGTGACGAAGCGGCGCTTGTCCGGCTGGCCCACGTTGCGCCAGTAGTGGTAGCTCATCTTCAGGGCCACCTCGATGCACGAGGAGCCGTTGTCGGCGTAGAACACCCGGTCGAGACCGGCCGGGGTCAGGGCGACCAGGCGCTCGGACAGTTCGATCACCGGCTGGTGGCTGAAGCCGGCGAGGATGACGTGCTCCAGCTGATCGACCTGGGCCTTGATGCGGTCGTTGATGCGCGGATTGGCGTGGCCGAAGACATTGACCCACCAGGAGCTGACGGCGTCCAGGTAGCGCTTGCCGTCGAAGTCCTCCAGCCAGACGCCTTCGCCACGGCGGATCGGGATCACCGGCAGCTGCTCGTGATCCTTCATCTGGGTGCAGGGGTGCCAGAGCACCTCCAGGTCACGGCGCATCCAGTCGTGATTGGTCATTGGCGGTCTCCTGGCGGTGGGCCCGGCGATAAAAAGGGGGCGCAAGCCTAAGCCAGGGCGCGCGACGGGAGCAAGGCGCGGGCCGATTGCCGGTCATGGCGCCGTCTGGTTGCCCCGGGGCCGCTGGCGTATGCTGCGCCACCGCCGTTTCCCGGTCCCAGGAGTCTAGAAAAGATGTCGTCGCGTTGGACAGGTTTTACCGTCTGCTTGGCAGCCGGCGTATTCGCTACCAGCCTGAGCGCAGGCGCTGCCGAGAAGGCCCATAAAGAGTCGCACAAGGCGCCGGAGAAGGCTGCCGCGGCGCCCGTCGCGCCCAGTGGTCCCTCGGTGATCGTGGTCGGTGCCGGCATGGCCGGTCTGGCCTCGGCCTATGAACTGCAGCAGGCCGGCTGGAACGTGACCCTGCTGGAGGCCGGCGCGCGCGTCGGCGGTCGCTCCGGTCTCGCCTCCAGCGAATGGATCGGCGACACCAAGGCCCAGCCGGTGCTCAACCACTACCTGGACACCTTCAAGCTCAAGACCGTGGACGCGCCGTCCTTTGTGCGCACCCCGGGCTATCTGATCGAAGGCCAGTACTATTCCCAGGACGACCTGGCGCAGAAGATGCCGGCCGTGGCCGATGCCCTGAAGCGCGTCGACAAGTCCCTGGACGACCTGGCCGCCGCCATCAGCGATCCGCTGCAGCCGACCGCCACCCCGACTCTGCACGCCCTCGACCAGATCAATGCCGCCACCTGGCTGGACAAGCAGAATCTGCCGCCGGTGGCCCGCCAGCTGATCAACCAGCGCATCCGCGTGCGCTACGACGAGCCCTCGCGGCTGTCGCTGCTCTATCTGGCCCAGCAGACCCGCGTCTATCGCGGCGTCGAGGACAAGGACCTGCGCGCCGCGCGGCTGCCCGGCGGCAGCGACGTCCTGGCCCAGGCCTTCGTCAAGCAGATCAAGACGATCAAGACGGACAGCAAGGTGTCGAGCATCGTCCAGGATCCGAGTGGCGTGACCGTCAAGGCCGGCGCCAACGGCTACAAGGCCGACTACGTGGTGATGGCGGTGCCGCTGCGCGCCCTCGGCCAGGTGCAGATGACCCCGGCGCTGGACGCCACCCAGCAGGCCGCCATCAAGGGCACCACCTACGGCTGGCGCGACCAGATCCTGCTCAAGTTCAAGACCCCGGTGTGGGACAGCAAGTCGCGCATGAGCGGCGAGATCTACAGCGACCAGGGCCTGGGCATGCTGTGGGTGGAGCCGGACGTCAAGGGCGGCGCCAATGTGCTGGTCAACCTGGCCGGCGACAGTGCGCGCCTGGTGCAGGCCTTTGGCGACAAGCAGATGGTCGATCAGGTGCTGATCCGCTTCCACGCCCTCTATCCCAAGGCGCGCGGTGCCTTCTCCGGCTACGAAGTCCGTCGCTACAGCCGCGATCCGGGTGTGGGCGGTGCCTACCTGGCCTATGGTCCGGGCCAGATCACCCGTTACTGGCGGCTGTGGGAAAAGCCCACCGGCCGGGTGATCTTTGCTGGTGAGCACACCGATCCGCTGCATCCGGGCACCCTGGAAGGCGCCCTGGCCAGCGGTCAGCGCGCCGCCGGCCAGGTCCGCGATCTCAAGGCCGGCAAGGCCGTGGTCCCGGTCGTCGCCAGCGCCAAGGCCCCGGCTCAGCCGGCTGCCGCGCCCAAGGCCGTCGACGCCGCGCCGGCCAAGGACAGTGGCGAGCACGGCTTCTTCTGGAAGCTGTTCCACTGGTCGTTCTGATCCAGGCCCGCGCCCGGACGCTGCCCCTGCGCAGCCTCCGGGCCGGAGCGGAAGGGGCCTTCGCGCCCCGTCCGATCCATCGATTCCTTCGATATTGATTCGATACTTTTTCCGCTTTCCATCGATACGTTTGCGGCTAGGCTTAGGCAAAGCTTTTTCAGGAGAGAAAAGCGATGCACTGGCGCAACGATGGCCTTCGCTACGGTCTGGTAAGTCTGGTTCTGCATTGGGTCATGGCCCTGGCGATCGTTGCCATGTTCGCCTCCGGCCTGTGGATGCGCACCCTGGACTACTACGACACCTGGTACCACACCGCCCCCGAATTGCATAAGAGCGCCGGCATCCTCTTGCTGATCGCCCTGGTGCTGCGCCTGCTCTGGCGCCTGGTCAGTCCGCCGCCGCCGGTGGAGGGCAGCCCCCTGGTGCGCCGCGCCGCCGGTGCCGGGCACTTCCTGCTGTATGCCCTGATGCTCAGCGTCATGGTGGCCGGTTACCTGATCTCCACCGCCGATGGCGTGGCCATCGATGTCTTCGGCTGGTTCAAGGTACCGGCGACCCTGAGCGGCCTGCCGGACCAGGCCGACACCGCCGGCAAGATCCACCTCTGGTTCGCCTGGACGCTGATCGTCCTGGCCGGCCTGCATGTGCTGGCCGCGCTCAAGCACCATTTCGTCGACCGCGACGGCACCCTGGTGCGCATGCTCGGCCGCGTCCATACCCCTTCCTGATGTTCGCTTCCCACCACCACATGGAGCTCCATCCAATGCTGAAGAAAACCGTTGCCGCCCTGGCCCTGGGTACCGCTCTGCTGGGCGCCGGCCAGGCCATGGCCGCCGATTACAAGATCGACAAGCAGGGCCAGCACGCCTTCATCCAGTTCCGCATTCAGCACCTGGGCTACAGCTGGCTGTACGGCACCTTCAAGGACTTCGACGGCAACTTCAGCTTCGATGCCAAGGATCCGTCCGCCGACAAGATCAAGGTGACCATCAACACCGACAGCGTCGACACCAACCACGCCGAGCGTGACAAGCACCTGCGCAGCGCCGACTTCCTCAACGTCGCCGCCCATCCCCAGGCCAGCTTCGAATCCACCAAGGTCACCCCCACCGGCGACGGCACCGCCGACGTCACCGGCAACCTGACCCTGAACGGCGTGACCAAGCCGGTCACCATCAAGGCCCACTTCATGGGCGAGGGCAAGGATCCGTGGGGCGGCTACCGCGCCGGCTTCGAGGGCACCACCACCCTCAAGCTCAAGGACTTCAACATCCAGAAGGACCTCGGCCCGAAATCCCAGGAAGTGGAATTCATGCTGTCCTTCGAAGGGGTACGCCAGTAACGGGACGCCCTCAGGTTGTAACCAAAGATGCCGGATTCGTCCGGCATTTTTGTGCCTGGTCGTTTTTGGTGAGGGGGCGGGCGCCAGGGCGATCCCCTGGCAGAACTCGCCTTCAGCCTGATGGTCTGCTACCGAGGTCGGTCGCCTGGGCCTGATGTCGTAGGAATAGCCGTTTTCACGAGGCGCCGGAGCCGCCGGCGCGATACCCGAGCATGGCACTTGGGTTATTTACAAACAGTCGTGAACGTAAGTATATTTGTCTGATAATAATTCCTATGCTCGAGCCGGTGCGGATCCACAAGGCGCGCTGCGCATGCTCATTTCCCCGCTTTCAAGGACTTTTGATATGCAGATCAAGCCGGCGCATGCCTTTTTCGCTCCCGCCCTGCTGGCCGTGGCCCTGGCCCTGGGCGCCTGCGGCAAGCAGGACAACAAGGACCAGCAGCAGCAACAGCAGCAGAAGCCCGCGGAGGTCGGGGTGGTGACGATGCAGCCCCGCACCGTGACCCTGACCGACGAACTGCCCGGGCGCACCGCCGCCTTCCGCATCGCCGAGGTGCGTCCCCAGGTCAGCGGCATCCTCCTCAAGCGCTACTTCACCGAGGGCGCCGACGTTAAGGCCGGCACCCAGCTCTATCAGATCGATCCGCGCACCTACGAAGCCAACGTCAACTCGGCCAAGGCCTCGCTGGCCCAGGCCCAGGCGACCCTGGCCTCCAACCGGCTCAAGGCCCAGCGCTATGGCGCCCTGGTCAAGGAGCAGGCGATCAGCAAGCAGGAAGCGGACGACGCCCTGTCCATGCAGCGGCAGAACGAAGCCCAGGTGGAATCGGCCCGGGCCGCCCTGCGCAACGCCGAGATCAACCTGGCCTACACCAAGGTCGCCGCGCCCATTTCCGGCCGCATCGGTCGCTCGATGATGACCGAAGGCGCCCTGGTCACCGCCGACCAGACCAGCGCCCTGACCAGCATCACCCAGCTCGATCCCATCTATGTCGACGTGACCCAGTCCGCCACCGACCTGCTGCGCCTGCGTCGCGAACTGGACAGCGGTCAGCTGCAGAAGGTGCAGGGCGAGAACGCCGCCGAGGTCAAGCTGATGCTGGAGGACGGCAGCGCCTACAGCCGTTCCGGCAAGCTCAAGTTCGCCGAGGTCTCGGTGGATCAGGGCACCGGCTCGGTGATCATCCGCGCCGAATTCCCCAACCCCGACAAGCTGCTGCTGCCCGGCATGTTCGTGCGTGCCCAGCTGCAGTCCGGCGTCCGCCAGAATGCCCTGCTGGTGCCGCAACAGGGCGTGACCCGCGACATCAAGGGCCAGCCCACCGCCATGGTGGTCAACGGCGAAGGCAAGGTCGAGCAGCGGATCCTCAAGACCGAGCGTACCGTAGGCTCCGACTGGCTGGTCACCGACGGCCTCAAGGCGGGTGACAAGGTCATCACCGAGGGCCTGCAGAAGATCAAGCCGGGCGCCACCGTCACCGCCAAGCCGGCGAGCAACATCGCCTCCGCCGAGCAGAAGCCGGCGGGTCAGGCTCAGTAAGGGGAGCGCCCGATGTCCAAGTTCTTCATCGACCGGCCCATCTTCGCCTGGGTGATCGCCCTGGTGATCATGCTCGCCGGTATCCTGTCGATCCTCAATCTGCCGATCAACCAGTACCCGAACATCGCCGCCCCGGCGGTCTCGATCCAGGTGAGCTACCCGGGCGCCTCGGCGCAGACGGTGCAGGACACCGTGGTCCAGGTCATCGAGCAGCAGATGAACGGGATCGACAACCTCAGGTACATCTCCTCGGAGTCCAACTCCGATGGCAGCATGACCATCATCGTGACCTTCAACCAGGGCACCAACTCCGACATCGCCCAGGTCCAGGTGCAGAACAAGCTGCAGCTGGCGACGCCGCTCCTTCCGCAGGAAGTCCAGCAGCAGGGCATGCGCGTCGCCAAGTACCAGCGCAACTTCATGATGGTGGTGGGCCTGGTCTCCATGGACGGCTCCCTGACCAAGGAAGACCTGTCCAACTACATCGTCTCCAACATGCGCGATCCCATCGCGCGGACCAGCGGTGTGGGTGACTTCCAGGTGTTCGGTGCGCAGTACGCCATGCGCATCTGGCTGGATCCGCAGAAGCTGGTGAAGTACCAGCTGACACCGGTCGACGTCAGCAGCGCCATCCAGAGCCAGAACGTGCAGATCGCCTCCGGTCAGCTCGGCGGCCTGCCGGCGGTGCCGGGGCAGCAGCTCAACGCCACCATCATCGGCAAGACCCGCCTGACCAGCGTCGAGGAATTCGGCAAGATCTTCCTCAAGGTCGATCAGAGCGGCGCCCAGGTGCGCCTGCGCGACGTGGCGCGGGTGGAGCTGGGGGGCGAGAACTATTCCATCGACGCCCAGTTCAACGGCAAGCCGGCCTCCGGCATGGCGCTGCGTCTGGCCACCGGGGCCAACGCCCTGGACACCGCCAAGGCAGTTCGCGCCACCATCGAACGCCTCAAGCCGTTCATGCCGCCGGGCATGGAAGTGGTCTATCCCTATGACACCACCCCGGTGGTGACCGCCTCCATCCATGAGGTGGTCAAGACCCTGGGCGAGGCGATCCTGCTGGTGTTCCTGGTGATGTTCCTGTTCCTGCAGAACTTCCGGGCCACCCTGATCCCCACCATCGCCGTACCCGTGGTCCTGCTGGGCACCTTCGCGGTGCTGCTGGCCGCCGGTTTCACCATCAACATCCTGACCATGTTCGGCATGGTGCTCGCCATCGGCCTGCTGGTGGACGATGCCATCGTGGTGGTGGAAAACGTCGAGCGGGTGATGGCCGAGGAGGGGCTCTCGCCCAAGGAGGCGACGCGCAAGTCCATGGGCCAGATCCAGGGCGCCCTGGTCGGTATCGCCATGGTGCTGTCGGCGGTGTTCGTGCCCATGGCCTTCTTTGGCGGCTCCACCGGGGTCATCTATCGCCAGTTCTCCATCACCATCGTTTCCTCGATGGTGCTCTCGGTGCTGGTGGCCCTGATCCTGACCCCGGCGCTGTGCGCCACCCTGCTCAAGCCGGTCAAGCAGGGGCACCACGAGAAGCGCGGTTTCTTCGGCTGGTTCAACCGCAAGTTCGAGAGCGGTCAGCACCGCTACGAGCGCAGCGTGGCCGCGGTGATCCGCCACAAGGTGCCCTTCCTGCTGCTGTACCTGCTGATCGTCGGCGTCATGGTGTTCCTGTTCACCCGCATCCAGTCGTCCTTCCTGCCGGAAGAGGACCAGGGCGTGATCTTCGCCCAGGTCACCACGCCGCCGGGCTCCAGTGCCGAGCGGACGCAGAAGGTGCTCGACACCATGCGCGAGATGATGATGAAGAACGACTCGAGCGCGGTCAGCTCGATGTTCACCGTCAACGGCTTCAACTTCGCCGGTCGCGGCCAGAGTTCGGGCCTGGCGTTCATCCAGCTCAAGCCCTGGGAAGAGCGCCCGGACGCAAAGGACGGGGCCAGTGCCGTGGCCGGTCGCGCCATGGGCTACCTGTCGGGCATCAAGGACGCCATCGTCTACGCCATCGTGCCGCCGGCGGTGCTGGAGCTGGGTAACGCCACCGGCTTCGACTTCTATCTGCAGGACCAGGGCGGCATTGGCCACGAGGCGCTCATGGCGGCGCGCAACCAGCTGCTCGGCATGGCCGCGCAGAATCCCAAGCTGATGCAGACCCGTCCCAACGGCCTCAACGACGAGCCGCAATTCAAGCTCATCGTCGACGACGAGAAGGTACGCGCTCTGGGGCTGTCGCAGAGCGACGTCAACCAGACGCTGTCCATCGGCTGGGCGTCCAGCTACGTCAACGACTTCATCGACCGCGGTCGGGTGAAGAAGGTGTACCTGCAGGGCGAAGCCAGCGCGCGGATGAATCCCGAGGACTTCAACAAGTGGTACGTGCGCAACAGCGCGGGCGAGATGGTGCCGGTGTCGGCCTTCGCCCGCGGCGAGTGGATCTACGGCTCGCCCAAGCTGGAGCGCTATAACGGCATCTCCTCGCTGGAGATCCTCGGTTCCGCGGCACCCGGCTACAGCACCGGTGACGCCATGGCCGAGATCGAGCGCATGGCCAAGGACTTGCCGCAGGGCGTAGGTATCGCCTGGACCGGTCTGTCCTACGAGGAGCGCCTGTCGGGCTCCCAGGCGCCGGCGCTCTACGCCCTGTCGCTGCTGGTGGTGTTCCTTTGCCTGGCGGCGCTGTACGAGAGCTGGTCGATCCCGATCGCGGTCATCCTGGTGGTGCCGCTGGGGGTGGTGGGGGCCTTGCTGGCCACCTACTTCCGTGGCCTGGCCAACGACGTCTTCTTCCAGGTCGGTCTGTTGACGACCATCGGCCTGGCGGCGAAGAACGCCATCCTGATCGTGGAATTCGCCAAGGAGCTGCACGAGGGCGGCAAGAACATCGTTGATGCGGCGGTGGAAGCCTCGCGCATGCGCCTGCGGCCCATCATCATGACCTCCATGGCCTTCATCCTGGGCGTGGTGCCCCTGGCGATTTCCTCGGGCGCGAGCTCCGGCAGCCAGCACGCCGTGGGTACCGGCGTGATCGGCGGCATGCTCACCGCCACGATACTGGCGATCTTCTGGATTCCCATGTTCTACGTGGTGGTCAGCAGCCTGTTCAAGGACAAGGCCACCAAGGACCAGGAAGCCCATGGCAAGGAAGGACACTGATATGAAGAAGTCTCTCTTGGCAGTGGTCGTGGGCATGCTGGCCGTCTCCGGCTGCAGCCTGATCCCCGACTACCAGCGACCCAACGCGCCGGTGGAGAATGCCTGGCCCCATGGCCAGGCCTACGATGCCCTGACGGTCAATCGCGACCAGCAGGCGGCCGACATCGGCTGGCGCGATTTCTATCGCGACCCGGCCCTGCAGCGGCTGATCCAGCTGTCGCTGGACAACAACCGCGACCTGCGCCAGGCCGCGCTCAACGTGCGCCTCTACCAGGCGCAGTACCGCGTGCAGCGCGCCGAGCTGTTTCCCGACATCAGTGTCAGCGGCACCGGGACCCGTACCCGCCAGCCGGAAGACCTGAGCCAGGTCTCCGCGATCCGCGAACTGCTCGCCGGCAACAGCGCCAACGGCGCGGGTGGCGGTGGTGGTGGCGGCATCAGCAGCCAGTACAGCGTGACCCTGGGCTTCACCTCCTATGAGCTGGACCTCTTCGGTCGCCTGCGCAGCCTCAGCGAGCAGGCGCTGCTCAACTACTTCGCCACCAGCGAAGGACGTCGCAGCACCCAGATCTCGCTGGTCTCGGAAGTGGCCAACGCCTACTACGCCTGGCTCACCGACCAGCGCATGCTGCAACTGACCCGCGAGACCCTGGACGCCTATCAGCGCTCCTACGACCTGACCCGTCAGACCGTGGAGAACGGCGTGGCCAGCGGCCTGGACCTGCGCCAGTCGCGCACCGCCCTGGAAGGGGCGCGGGCGAATCTGGCGCAATACACCCGCCAGGTGGCCCAGGATCGCAACGCCCTGACCTTGCTGCTGGGCACCTCGATCCCGGCCGACCTGCCGCAGGGCAAGGGCCTGGACGGCAAGGACCTGCTCGCCGACCTGCCGGCCAACCTGCCGTCGGATCTCCTGCAGAAGCGCCCGGACATCCTCCAGTCCGAGCTGCAGCTGCGCGCCGCCAACGCCAACATCGGCGCGGCGCGGGCGGCCTTCTTCCCGCGCATCAGCCTGACCGCCCAGGGTGGCACTGCCAGTCGCGATCTGAATGGCCTGTTCGACGCCGGCTCCGGCTACTGGACCTTCTCGCCGAGCATCAACATCCCGATCTTCACGGCCGGCAGCCTCAAGGCCAGCCTGGATGCGGCCAGGATCCAGAAGGACATCAACGTCGCCACCTACGAGAAGTCGATCCAGACCGCCTTCCGCGAAGTGGCCGATGCCCTCGCGGCGAAGGGCACCTACGACGACCAGCTGCAGGCCCAGCAGGACCTGGTGCAGGCCAGCCAGGAGTACTACGACCTGGCCAACCTGCGCTATCGCCAGGGCATCGACAACTACCTCACGGTGCTCGACGCCCAGCGCTCGCTGTACAGCGCCCAGCAGCAGCTGATCACCGATCGACTCAACCAGCTCAACAGCGAGGTCACCCTGTACAAGGCCCTCGGCGGTGGCTGGCTGGAGCGCAGCCAGACGCGACCGCCGCTGGCGGCCAAGCCCTGACCCTGCTCCAGGAAGACGCCGGCCTCGTGCCGGCGTTCTTCTGTCCGGGGTGCCCGTCTATCGACGCCGCTGGGGGGCTGGGTATACTGCCCCCTGTCCCTTTCTCTGGAGTCTCTGCATGCGCTATCGCCTGTTGCTCGGCCTGCTCGCCGCCACTGGTCTGACCCTGGCCGGCTGCGCCAGCAGCCCCCAGCAATTGAGTCCGCAACCCCAGATCACCGCGCCCATCGCCCCGGTCGGCCAGGGCCAGCCGGTTTCGGTACGGGTGGTCGACGGCCGTTCTTCCTTTACCCTCGGCACCCGCGGCGGTCTCTATCCCGACACCAGCGTGGTGGTGGTGCAGACCCAGGACGTGATTCCCAAGCTGCAGGCCGAAGCCGAGAAGGCGGTCCGCCAGATGGGCTTCACCCCGTCGCCCAATGCCGGCCCCGGCGCGCCCCAGCTGACCCTGACCCTGGCCGAGCTGAACTACCAGTCGCCCAAGGAGCTGTACGTCACCGCCTCCGACGTCGCCGCGGCCTTCCAGGTCGACGTGCGCAACAGTCAGCGCGGCTATCGCGGCCGCTACGGCGCCAGCCTCAACCAGCGTTTCGGCATGGCGCCCAACGCCGAGGCCAACACCAAGCTGGTCAGCGATGTGCTGAGCGATGCCCTGACCCGGGTGTTCAAGGATCCGACCGTGGTCCAGGTGCTCAGCGGTCGCTGAAAACCCGACGCCCACAAAAAAGCCCGGCCAGTGCCGGGCTTTTTCATGGGTAGCCGACCGCTATTCCAGGCCGGCCAGCACGCGGTATTTGTTGAGCACCGGCTGGGCGTACTGGCGCACCAGCTGCGCGCGGTATTCCGCCGGGCACTCGGCCAGGCGCTTTTCCCATTCGCCGCGGGCGACCGCGATCTCCTCGGCGGGAAAGAGGGCGTCCACCGCGGGCACGGCCAGCTGCGGATCGCGACCCTCCCAGGCGGCATAGGCGAGGTAGCTGGCCGGGAACAGCCGGTAGTTGCCGAGGATCTGCCGGTCCATTTCCTGGGCCAGCGCCTTGGCATCCTCGAACTCCCCCGTGACCGGCTCGCCAAAGGCCACGTGCACCCGGCCCTTGTAACCGGTGATGCCCAGGGCGATGCTGACGTCGTCCTCGCCCGGTGCCTTGGTATAGCCGCCGGTGGTGGCGCGGATGTGCAGTTCGCGGGCCTTGGCCTGGTCGCAGGGATCGAATTCGTAGCTGATCGACACCGGGACGATGTTCAGCGCCTTGACCAGCTCGGCGAAGGGCGCGTCCTTGCAGCTCATGTGAAACATCTTGAGGATGGCCGAATCGGTGCGGTCATCGCCGTCCTTGGCCCGGCCCTCGGCCTGGGCGATCCAGATGGACTGGCCGTCCTGGCGGATCGAGTGATTGATGTAGGCGGACAGATTCTGGTACGCCGCCAGCTTTTCGCGCCGACCGCTGATGGAGCGGTGCACGATGAAGCTCTTGTTCAGTCGCATCAGGTCGCTGACGAAGGGCTTCTGCAGGAGGTTGTCGCCGATGGCGATGCGCGGCGTTGGCAGACCGGCGTGGTAGACGGCATAGTTGACGAAGGCCGGGTCCATCACGATGTCGCGGTGGTTGGCCAGGAACAGATAGGCCCGGCCGCTGCGCAGCTGGTCGATACCGGAGTAGGTGACGCCGTCCGAGGCCTTTTCGATGGCGCGATCCACATAGGGTTCGAGCTTGTCCTGCAGCGCGGCGACGCTTTGGATGCCGCCCAGTTCCTGGCGCAGGCGGGTGCGCAACAGGGGCCGCACTACCCAGCCGAGGCCCTTGGACAGGCGCGGGAAACGGTAGCCGGCGAGGATGGCGATGAAGTGGTCGTCGTCGATCAGGCGGGCCAGAACCCCGGGGACTTCCGCGTCGTTATAGGGTCGAATGGCTTCGAACTCGCCCATGGTGTTCTCTTGTAGAAATTCCGGCGGCCATAGTAGTGGGCGTGGCGCCAGATGCAAGCGCCAGGGGCCGGATGGGCGGCAGGTTGGCGGTCGAGGAGTGCAGGCAGATGCTGGAAAGCCAGGAATACGATTGCCCTTATTGCGGCGAACCGGGCGAGGTGGTGCTCGACCTCAGCGGCGGTGATCAGGATTACTACGAAGACTGCGAGGTCTGCTGCCGGCCGATCCGCTTCGGCTTGCACACCGATGGCGAGGACTGGAATCTCGAGGTTCGTCGGGAGGACGACTGATGCGGCGCATCTACGAGCCGGGTTCGCTGCACGAGGGTGAATTGCTCCTGGCGGTGCTGGCCAGCGAAGGCATCAGCGGCTTTCTCGCCGGGCGCCATCTGCTCGGGGGCATCGGCGACCTGCCGGCGGCCGGGCTGCTCGGCCTGCTGGTCGAGGATGAGGAGGCCCTCCGCGCGCAGGCGCTGATCGCCGCGTACAATGCCGCCACGCCCCTGCCGGGAGAGGATCCCTCCCCCGAGCAGGGCATCCTCGTCTGCTAGGTTCTAGACGAAAAGTGCCTACGCATCGGTGATGCTTCGTTGAAAAACGCTTCGGAATGCTCATTTACCACTTGTAAACTCCGCTTCCTCAGCATTTTTCGCCTCGCCTGACCTTCGCTCGGCGACTTTTCGTAAAGAACCTAAAAAGGTTTTCATGTCCGGACGCTACGCCCTGTTCCGCTGGCCCGCCGAATTCGCCGCCCTGGCGGGATTCCCCAAAAAGCATGCGCCGCGCTGGAACATCTCCCCCCACCAGCAGGTGCTGCTGCAGCGGCGGACCGCCGAGGGCGAGCGGGTCGACAGCGGCCGCTGGGGGCTGACCCCGCCCTGGCTCACCGATCTTTCCCGCACCCCCACCCATGCCCGCGCCGAAAGCCTGGCCACCCAGCCGATGTTTCGCGAGCCCTTTCGCCTGCGGCGTTGCCTGCTGCCCGCCAACGGCTTCTACGAATGGCGCGGCAATCATCGCAAGCGGCCCTACTGGATGCTCAATGGCGAACCCCTGGCCTGGTTCGCCGCGCTCTGGGAGGCCTATCCGGCCGGGGACCAGCTCTGGCTGTCGGTGGCCATGGTCACCCAGGCCGCCGGCCCGCTGCGGCGGCCGATCCTGCTGGATGAAGCGGGGCGTGCCCTGTGGCAGGATCCGGACAGCCCGCCCGAAGCCCTGCAGGCGCTGTTGGCCGCGGGCGGCATGCCGCTGCGCGAGCGGGTGCTGGCCGATATCGTCAACCGGCCCGAGGTGGACGGACCGGAGTGTTTGACGCCCTTGTGATCCGCTAGACCTTGAAGCGCGCCGCCAACTGGCGCTGCCGTTCGGCCAGTTCGCTCAGGTGGCTACCGGCGCGGGTGGCCTGATCAGCCTGGTCGTGTACGCCATTGGCCGCCTGGCCGATGTTGACCACGTTGCGATTGATGTCCTCGGCCACCGCGCTCTGCTCCTCGGCGGCGCTGGCGATCTGCAGGTTCATTTCGGTGATCTCGCCCACGGCGGTGAGGATGACCTCCAGGGCCCGGCTGGCCGCCTGGGTCTGTTCCACCTGATTGCTGGTCTGGGCATGGCTGTTCTGCATCAGTGCTACGGTCTCCCGAGTGCCGCTCTGCAGGCGCTGGATCATGCTCTGGATCTCGCCGGTGGCGACCTGGGTCTTTTGCGCCAGGGTGCGCACCTCATCGGCCACCACGGCGAAGCCACGGCCCTGCTCGCCGGCGCGGGCCGCCTCGATGGCCGCATTGAGCGCCAGCAGATTGGTCTGCTCGGCGATGCCGTTGATGGTGGTGAGGATGGAGCCGATGTTCTCGCTGTCATCGGCTACCAGGCGTACCTGGGTCACGGCGCGCTCGATTTCCGCGGCGAGGGTGGCGCAATCGCTGACATTCTGCCGCACCACGCGCTGGCCTTCGCTCACGGCGCTATCGGCCTGGGTGGCCGCCTGAGCGGCGCGTCCGGCATTGCTGGCGACATCCTGGGCGGTGGCGGTCATTTCCTGCATGGCGGTGGCCACCTGGTCGATCTCCTGCAGCTGGCGCTGCACGCCGTCGCGGGTGCGCTGGGCGATGTTGGAGGTCTGGGTGGCGGCCATGTTCACGTCGCTGACCGAATGTACCAGCTGACCGATGAGGTGCTGCAGCGAACCGAGGAAGGCATTGAAACCGCTGGCGATGGCACCGAGTTCGTCGCGGCGATTGACCGTCAGCCGCTGGGTCAGGTCCCCATCGCCCTTGGCGATGTCGTCGAGCATGGCCACCATTTGCCGGAGCGGGCGGGCGATGCGCAGGCTGACCAGCCAGAGCAGCAGCAGGCCGCCGCCAGCTACCAGCAGGCCTACCAGCAGCATGCCGGCCATATCAGTACGGCGTTGTTCGCCGAGGGCCTGTTGCAGAAGATGCAGATCGCTTAGCACCGCCGCGCGGGGCAGCTGCAGGATCAACGTCCAGGTGGTGGCATTGCTGCCCAGGCGCAGCGGCAGATACACCTGATAGAGGTCGTGTTGGCTATCGAAGCGACGGGTCACCCCATCGCCGAGTTGCGCCAGGCCCTGGGCCGCGTCGCCGAGTATCTGCGTGGCCGGCTGACCGAGCGCCTTGGGATCCCGGGTATAGGCCACCAGGGTGCCGCGGTTGGCGACCAGCGCCATGCTGCCCGCGCCCTTGTAGAGATTGGCGTTGGCTTGCTTGAGCTGCTCCTGGATGAAGGCCAGGGACAGGTCGGCGCCTACCACGCCCTTGAAGGCACCCTTGACCAGGATGGGCACGTTGAAGGAGGACATCAGGATCTTCTGCCCATTCATCTCGTAGGGTGCCGGATCGACGATGCAGGGCTTGAGGCTCTGCCGCGGGCAGAGGTAGTACTCACCCTCGCGGACCCCGGTGGGCAGCACCGTCTGGCTTTCCATGGTCGGCCCCAGGGGCTCCACCTTCAGACCGCCTTCGGGTGTGCGATACCACCAGGGCATGAAGCGACCCGTGGCGTCATAGCCGGCTTCGCTGCGTCCGGCGTACTGGGCGTCTGCGCCGTCGAAGGCATTGGGCTCCCAGCCCGCGTAGACGTCGAGCAGGTCGGGATTGTCGAGCAGGGTCTGCTGGAGCAGGTTGTTGAGGCCTTCACGGTCGATCCGCAGGGGCCGTTCGGCGCTGCTGTCGGCCTGGGCATTGAGTTGAGCGATACCGCGGGCGACCGTGAGCGGTAGATCCAGCTTCTGCATCAGGCTGCCGGCAATCGCCTGGGCCTGGGCATCCAACCGGGCCTGGGCAGCACGCTCGGCAAGCTGGGCGGTATGGGTGTCGACCAGGCTTTGGGTGCGCATGCCGGCAAAGAGCACATAACCGACGAGCGCCATGACCACGGTCAGGATGCAGCTCCCCGAGAGCAGCGTGATGGTCGTACGGACTGAGCGGAAAGACATCGACAACACTCCAGTGCTTGGGTGGCGCCAGGTTGTCGGCAGTGCACCGCGCTACCTTTAGGTTTTAGTGGCGCATCGCTGCCGACGAACCCCTCCCCAAACAGAGAGGAGGGGCACGCAGCTAGCCTTGCTAGACCCGGAACCGCCCTGCCAGCTGGCGTTGCTGCTCGGCCAGTTCGCGCAGCTGCTGGCCGGCGCGGGAGGCGCTGTCGGCTTCGCCGTGGACCGCCTGGGCGCTCTGGCCGATGTTGACCACGTTGCGATTGATGTCCTCGGCCACCGCGCTTTGTTCTTCCGCGGCGCTGGCGATCTGCAGATTCATGCTGGTGATCTCGCCCACCGCCGCCAGGATGGTGTTCAGGGCCTGCCGGGTGGCCTCGGTCTGGGCGACCTGGGTGCTGGTCTGGGCGCCGCTGGCCTGCATCACCGTCACCGCCTCGCGGGTGCCCTGCTGCAGGCGCTGGATCATCTCCTGGATCTCGCCGGTGGCGACCTGGGTCTTTTGCGCCAGATTACGCACCTCGTCGGCCACCACGGCGAAGCCGCGGCCCTGCTCGCCGGCCCGCGCCGCCTCGATGGCGGCGTTGAGCGCCAGCAGATTGGTCTGCTCGGCGATGCCGTTGATGGTGGTGAGGATGGAGCCAATGTTCTCGCTGTCCTCGGCGACCCGGCGGACCTGCTCCACCGCGCGCTCGATCTCCCGGGCAAGGGCGGCGCTGCTGGCGACGTTCTGCTGCACCAGCCGCTGGCCTTCGTTGACCGCGCCGTCCGCCTCGGTGGCGGCCCGCGCCGCGCGACCGGCATTGCCGGCCACGTCCTGGGCGGTGGCGGTCATCTCCTGCATGGCGGTGGCCAGTTGGTCGATCTCTTGCAACTGGCGCTGCACGCCGTCGCGGGTGCGCTGGGCGATATGGGAGGTGTGCTCGGCGGCCGATGCCACCTCGCCCACCGAGCGGATCAGCTGGCCGATGAGGCCCTGCAGCGAGGCCAGGAAGCGATTGAAGCCGCCGGCCATGGCGCCAACCTCGTCGCGGCGCTCGGTGGCGAGGCGCTGGGTGAGGTCACCGTCGCCCTGACCGATGGCGTCGAGCATGGTCACCATCTGCCGCAGCGGCCGGGCGATGCGCAGGCTGATCAGCCAGAGCACCAGCAGACCGGCGCCGGCGACCGCCAGGCCCACCAGCAGCATGCCGACCACATCCTGGTGGCGTTGGCTGCCGAGGGTTTCCTTGAGGCTGTAGAGGTCGGCCAGTACGGCTTCGCGGGGGAGTTCGATGATCAGCGTCCAGACCTGGCGGTTGTCGCCGGCGAAGCGCAGCGGCAGATAGACCTGATAGCGCTCGCTCTGGGCGTCGAAGCGACGGGTGACGCCTTCGCCGAGGTCCTTGAGGCCGGCCAGGGGCGCGCCCAGCACCGGTTCGGCCGGTTTGCCCAGCTGGCTGGCATCGGCGGTGTAGGCGACCAGGGTGCCGCGGCCGGCCACCAGGGCCATGCGGCCCACGCCGCCATAGAGGCGGCCATTGGCCTTGACCAGCTGGCGCTGGATGAAGTCCAGCGGCACGTCGGCACCGACCACGCCCTTGAAGGCGCCGCCGACCAGGATCGGCACGTTGAAGGAGGCGATCAGCACCTGCTGCTCGTTGACCGTGTCAGGCATGGGGTCGAGCACGCAGGTCGTCCGATTTTCCCGCGGGCAGAGGTAGTACTCGCCTTCGCGCACGCCCGAGGGCAGGCGGGTCTGGCTTTCCACGGTCGGGCCGATCGGTTCCACCGTCACATCGCCGTCCAGGGTCTTGTGCCACCAGGGGGTGAAGCGCCCCTGCTCGTCGTAGCCGGCCGCGGCGTCGCCGCGATGGCGGTCGTCCTGGCCGTCGATGGCATTTGGCTCCCAGACGGTATAGAGACTGAGCAGGCCGGACTGGCGCTTGAGACTCTGGCCCAGCAGGCGGACCAGGCCCTGGCGATCCAGCTCGACCTGCTGGTCGCCCGGACTGGCCATGGCCACGTTGAGTTGCGCCAGCTGATTGGCCAGTTGCAGGGGGACGTCCAGCTGCCGCTGCAGCTGGTTGCCCACGGCCTCGGCCTCGGCCGTGAGCCGGGCTTCGGCGGCCGTGGCGGCCAGGGCCTCGGTGTGGCTGTCGACCAGGGCGCGGGTGCGCTGACCGGCGAACAGGGTGTAGGCGATCAGGGCAGCGACCACCGCCAGGATGCAGGCGCCGGCCAGCAGGGTGATGGAGGTGCGAATGGAGCGGGAATTCATGGGGGGACTCCGGGGCGTTCGATACCGGGAGCTATCGGCGCTGACGCCTGTCCATTGAGGCCTCCGGTCGGCTGGCAGGAGAGCGTTGCCGGGCATTACCGGACGTTGCCGGGTCTGACGCCCCTCTCTAGACTGTATCCGCCTCGATACCTGGAGATTCCCATGCGCCGTATCCTTCCCCTCGCAGGCCTGTCCCTGAGCCTGCTGCTGGTCGCCTGCCAGACCGTCAACACCACCTCGGGTGGTGCGGTCGGGGTGCAGCGCAAGCAGTACATGTTCAGCATGCTGTCCGAGCAGCAGGTCAACCAGATGTACGCCCAGTCCTATGCCAAGACGGTCAGCGAGGCCAAGGCCGCCGGCAAGCTGGCCAACGACACGGCCGACGGCAAGCGCGTGGCCGCCATCGCCAAGCGGCTGATCCCGCAGACCGCGGCCTTCCGTCCGGACGCGGTGAACTGGGACTGGCAGGTCAACCTGGTGCAGAGCGACGAACTCAATGCCAACTGCGGCCCCGGCGGCAAGATATTCGTCTACAGCGGCCTCATCGATCAGCTCAAGCTGACCGACGACGAACTGGCGGCGGTGATGGGCCACGAGATCGCCCACGCCCTGCGCGAGCACAGCCGCGAGCAGATGTCGCGGGCCTATGCCATCCAGATGGGCGAAAACCTCGGCGGGGCCCTGCTGGGCGTCGGCCAGGGCGGCATGCAGCTGGCCGACCAGGTGTCCCAGGTGGCCCTGACCCTGCCGTTCAGCCGCGGCAACGAGAACGAAGCCGACCTGATCGGCCTGGAGCTCTCGGCGCGCGCCGGCTACAACCCCAATGCCGCCATCACCCTCTGGCAGAAGATGGCCCAGGCCAGCCAGGGCAAGCAGCCGGCGGAATTCCTCAGTACCCACCCCTCCGATGCCAACCGCACCAAGGCCCTGCAGGCGGCGATTCCCAAGGTGATGCCGCTGTACGAGGCGGCGAAGAAGGGTTGAGGGTTCGGGTTGGGGAGGGGTTTCCCTCACCCCCAGCCCTCTCCCAGGGGGAGAGGGGGCTCCACCGTTGCCCCGGTTCACTGCGACCTGTTGGGCTTAGACGATGAAGCCGTCTCAACCCAACCTACGGATGCCGCGTAGGTTGGTGCTGAGCGCAGCGAAGCCCAACGCCCAAACTTGTCGCTACCGCAGCCGGGCGCTGTAGACCTTGAAGCCGTCGCGTTCGGCCAGGGTGCGGCAATTGCCGAAGGCGGCCTCGATCAGCGGCGGATAGCGCAGGAAGCTGTTGGCCACCAGGCGCAATTCGCCGCCGGGACGCAGATGACGCACCGCCTCGGCCAGCAGGGTCTCGGTGGTGCGGTAGTCGGTCTTCACGCCGCTGTGGAAGGGCGGATTGCTGACGATGGCGGCAAGACCGGTGGGCGCCGCGGCGATGCCGTCACCGGCGATCACGGCTCCGGCCAGACCATTGGCCGCCAGCGTCTGGCGACTGCTGGCCACGGCGAAGGCGTCCACGTCGAGTAGATGCAGGCTGCTGGCGGGATAGCGGCGGGCCAGGGCGGCGCCGACCACGCCGGCGCCACAACCGAAGTCCAGCACCGCCCCCTCGGGCAGGTCGTCGAGGTGTTCCAATAGCAGCGCCGTGCCCACGTCCAGCCGGCCATGGCTGAACACGCCCGGCAGGCTGAAGATCTCCAGACTCATTCCCGCCCGCTCCAGCCGGTGGCGTTGCAGCCAGGTGTCCGGCTGCGGATCGGCCGAGGTGCGCGGGTCCTGCACCACCCACAGTTGGCAATGGCGAGCGCTGTCGAGCTTGCTGGCCTGGCCCAGGGCGCCCAGTTGGCGCGCCGCGCGTTCGATACCGGCCTTTTTTTCACCGACCAGATAGAGACTGCCCGCGGCCGGCAGGCGCTGGCTCAGGGCGGTGAGCAGGAAGTCGGTGGCCTCGCGGGACTTGGGCAGGAACAGCACGGCAGCGGTGAAGTCGCCTGCCGGGGGTTCGATCCCCAGGCTGACGCGACCCGGATAGCGCCGCATCAGTTGTTCGGCCTCGCCCGCATGCCAGCTCCAGCCGCTGGCCGCGGGCAGGGCGCCCAGCAGGTCGTCGGCCGGCAAGCCGGCCAGCAGCAAGGCGCCGCCAAAGCGCTCGGGGTGACGGAGGAGGACTTCGCTGCGCGGATCCATGGGGCTACCTGGCGAAAAAGCGCGAACTTTAGCAGACCACCCGCTGCGGCGTGCCGGCGAAATGGCCCTCGGCATTGGCGGCGAGCTGGCCAATGATCCGCTGGCGCGCCTCGCGACTGCCCCAGGCGTTGTGCGGGGTGACGATCAGTCGCGGAATGTCGCCGGCCAGCAGCGGATTGCCGTCGCGCGGCGGCTCGACGCTGAGCACGTCGGTGGCGGCGCCGGCCAGGTGGCCGCGTCTCAGGCAGTCGGCCAGGGCCTGTTCGTCGACGATGCCGCCGCGGGCGGTGTTGACCAGGAAGGCCGTGGGTTTCATCGCCGCCAGTTCCGCCGCACCGATCAGGCCGCGAGTCTGCTCGGTCAGTGGGCAGTGCATCGTCAGGGCATCCACCTGGGGCAGCAGCTCGGCCAGCGGCAGGCTGCCCGGGCGGGCGGGCCGACCGGGCAACTGGCCCACCAGGGTTTGCATGCCGAAGGCTTCGGCCAGCCGCTTGACCGCGCTGCCCAGTTCGCCGAGGCCGAGCAGGCCGAGGGTCTTGCCCTCCAGCTCGACGATGGGGTGATCGAGCAGGCAGAACTGGCTGGCGCTCTGCCAGCGACCGGCGCGAATGTCCGCCTGGTAGTCCGGCAACCGGGTGGCCAGGGCCAGCAGCAGCGCCAGGGTGTGCTGGGCGACCGAGGCGGTGCCGTAGCCCTGGCAGTTGCAGACGCGCACGCCCTGGGCGCGCGCGGCTTCCAGGTCGATGTTGTTGGTGCCCGTGGCGCTCACCAGCACCAGCTTCAACTCGGGGCAGGCGGCCAGGATGGCGGCGTCCAGCACCACCTTGTTGACGAGGGCGACCTGGGCGCCGGCCAGGCGCGCCGCGACCTCGTCCGGGGCGCTCGCCGGATGGAGGTCCAGTTCGTCGAACACCGCGCGCAAGGGCGCCGGGTCCAGATCGCCCAGGTCGAGAGAGGCATAGTCGAGGAACACGGCGCGAACGGGCATGACGACTCCAGCGGACAGGGAAGGGAGGTCCGAGCCTAGCAGCCGCGGGTCGTCCAGGAAAACCGCCCGGGCGCGGCTGGAGTATGCTGAGGGGATGAATTATCTCGCGCACCTGCACCTGGGCGGCCCCGACCGCGAAGATCGCCTCGGCAGCCTCTATGGCGATTTCGTCAAGGGCTCGGCGGACGCCTGGCCGGCCGGGATCGCCGCCGGCATCCGGCTGCACCGGCGCATCGACGTCTATACCGACGACCACCCCCTGGTGATCAGGGCCAAGACCCGGCTGCCCGCGGCGCGGCGGCGGGTGGCCGGACTGCTGGTGGATGTCTTCTTCGATCACTGCCTGGCGCGTCTCTGGCACGACTATGCCGAGCAGCCGCTGCCGGATTTCGTCGCGGACTGCTACCAGACCCTGCTGGAGGAACCGGAGCTGCCGCCCCGGCTGGCCCGCATCGCGCCCCTGATGGCGCGCCAGGACTGGCTGGGCAGCTACCAGGACTTCGCCGTGCTGGAGCGGGTGGTGGAGGGGATGGCGCGGCGGCTGTCACGCCCGGAACTGCTGGCCGGGGCCTTCGCCGAGCTAGAGGCCGCCTACGACGGCCTGCTGGCAGACTTTCGCGACTTCTATCCGCAGTTGCAGGCCTTTGCCGCCGCCGAGCGGGCGGCGCGGGTTTCCAGCTGAATCCCGAGGCGGGCGGCGATGGCCGCCTGGCAGCGACCCGCCAGTACCTGGCGCGCCTGGCCCTGGGGCAGCACCGCAGGCAGCAACTCGATCCTCAGGGTGGTCCCGCCATTCTCCAGTAGCCGCAGCAGATGACTCACCAGGTCGTCGTCGCCGATGAAGGCCGCGGCCCGATCCGGCTCGCCGTGGCGCCAGTAGCTCAGGGCCACGGGTTGCAGCGGGGTGCCGGTGGCGATGGCCGAACTCAGCAGCCGGCCGTGAAAGGTCCGCAGCACGCTGCCGTCGGTGGTGGTGCCTTCGGGAAAGAGCGCCAGCGACAGGCCCTGGGTCAGGCGCGTGGTCAGGGCCTCGCCCAGGGCGTCACCGCGTTCGGCGCCGCGGCGGATGAACAGGGTGCCGGCCTGGCGCGTCAGCCAGCCGGCGAAAGGCCAGTCCGCCACCTCCGCCTTGGACAGGAAGCCCAGCGGCCGCAGGCTGCCGAGGGCGACGATATCCAGCCAGGACACATGATTGGCCAGCCACAGGTGGGTGCCGCGCGGCACCTCGCCGCGGACCTCCAGGCGCAGGCGCAGCGCCCGGGCCAGCAGCTGGAAGAAGCGCCGCGTCAGCCGTTGCCGCAGCCCCAGGCAGGGCCGGCGACCGAGCGTTACCGCCAGCGCCACCGTCAGGGCGAACAGCGCCCCGAGCAGCAGCGCGGCCAGCACCGGCAGCAGCCGCAGGGCGAGGCGCAGTCGCCTCATACCGCGGCCTTGAAGTGGCGGGCATAGCGCGGGCAGAGGTCTTCGCGCTTGAGCAGGATGAAGACGTCGGCCACGCCGAATTCCGGATCCCAGCAGGGCGCGCCGCAGACCTGGGCGCCCAGGCGTAGATAGGCCTTGAGCAGGGGCGGCAGCTGCACCACCAGGTTGTCCGGCACGGCGACGAAGGGCAGCGGGCGCCGCGGCGTGGCGCGGATCGCCGGGATGCGTTCGTCCCGCGCGGCCTGGCGCAGCAGGGCGGCGGCCTGCAGACCGCCATCGGCCATGGGCACGCTGGCGCAGCCCATGAGGTAGCGATAGTCGCCGCAGGCCATGATCTCGGCCAGCTCCGCCCACAAGAGGGCGATGGCCGCGCCGGTGCGATGCCCGGGCGCCACGCAGGTGCGGCCGATTTCCAGCAGCGGACCCTGTAGGCCGTCCAGGCCTTCCAGCTGGAATTCGCTTTCGCTGTAGAGACTGCCCAGACGCTCGCGGCGGCGGCCGTCGAGCAGTCGCGTGGTGGCGATCAGCTCGCCGCTGCGCAGGTCGCGCACCCCCAGGTGCAGGCAGTGCGCGTCGTAGGCGTCCTGGTCGAGATTGTCGGCGAAATGCACGCCGTAGGTACTGCCGAAGACCACGGCCCGCAGGCGCTGGGCGGCGCGGATATCCGCGGCGGTCGACAGGCGTTCGGCGCGCAACGCGGGCGGTGCGGACACTGGAATCGGCATGGCAGGGCTCCGGCAGTGGGTATGCAGCAAACCCTAGGTAGCCGGGATGACAGCCCCGTGAAGCGGCCATGGCGATCTCGTGACGAGCGGTCGGGCACCGTTGCAGGGGCGCCCTCCAGATGCCTGCGGGCGCCAGGGGACTGACCGAACGCATTCGCAATTGCTAGGTTGGACGCGTAGACTGATGCGTCAATCCTATTTTTTCCCAGCATGAAGGTTCTGGCCATGCAGATCGCGGCGAACACGGCAGTATCCATCGACTACACCCTGACCAACGACGCCGGCGAAGTCATCGACAGCTCCGCTGGTGGTGCTCCGCTGGTGTACCTGCAAGGCGCGGGCAACATCATTCCCGGCCTCGAGCGCGCCCTGTCCGGCAAGCAGGCCGGCGACGAGTTGAAGGTGGCCATCGAGCCGGAAGACGCCTACGGCGAATACACCCCCGAACTGGTTGCCACCCTGGGCAAGGAAATGTTCGAAGGCGTGGACGAGCTGGAAGTGGGCATGCAGTTCCACGCTTCCGGTCCGGACGGCGCCATGCAGATCGTCACCGTGCGTGACATCGATGGCGACCAGGTCACCGTCGACGGCAACCACCCCCTGGCTGGCCAGCGTCTGAATTTCGACGTCAAGGTGGTCAACGTGCGTGCGGCCAGCGACGAAGAAATCGCCCACGGCCACATCCATGGCGAAGGTGGTCACCACCACTAAGCCTGGCGACAGGCTTCCACGACGCCCGTGTCCGGCCTTGCCGGCACGGGCGTCGTCGTTTCCGGACGGTATGAGTTCGGGCGGCCCTCACCCCAACCCTCTCCCGAGGGGAGAGGGTTGGGGTGAGGGCCTCTCTTGGGTTTCGGGTAACGCGTGGAAAACGCTGCGCGGTTTTCCACCCTACCGAGAGGCCGTCATCCGGCCTCTCGGCCGGGTCGTAGGGTGGACGACGGCGCAGCCTCGTCCACGCGGTGGCACTCAGGCGTAGTAGTCGGGCGCCTGCCGGAATTCCGGCCATGCATCGGGGTCGTGCCCGGTCACCACTCGTGCCCCGGTCTTTTCCGCGAGCTGTCGCAGTTTCTGCACCGAATGCACCGTATCGATGGTCGACGAGAGGAAGCCCGGCAGGGCCTTTTCGTCCCAGTGATCGGTGGTGTAGGCGGCGTCGATGGTGAGCAGCAACGGTCCGCTCTCGGGCAGCCGGACCAGCATCGACTGGTGGCCGGGCGAGTGCCCCGGGGTGAACACCGTGGTCAGCAC
This sequence comes from Pseudomonas sp. PGPPP4, assembly GCF_002256045.1. Lineage (NCBI taxonomy): Bacteria > Pseudomonadati > Pseudomonadota > Gammaproteobacteria > Pseudomonadales > Pseudomonadaceae > Pseudomonas > Pseudomonas sp. PGPPP4. The sequence goes on along the minus strand of NZ_NKID01000014.1, from coordinate 988 downwards.
GCCGTCGCCATAGAGGTCGTAGAAGTCGTCGGCGTTGCCATTGAGGAAGGACCACTTGAGTCCGGGCTTGTCGAAGTCCTTGCGGATGTAGCCGCCCGCGGCGAACCAATCCGGGGCGAAGGCGTATTGGTACTCCAGGCGCTGCACGATATGGGTGGCGTTGGGGAAGCGACCGATGGCGCCGGTATGGTCGAGGTGCAGGTGGGATTGCAGTACGTAGCGCACGTCTTCCGGACGGATGCCGATGCGCTTGAGCTGGTCGACGCAGCCCATGTCAGGCGCCAGGACCGGCTGGTAGATGTCGCAGATGCTGCCCCAGTGGCCGCGGGGATCGGTCGCCACCTCGATGGCATTGCCGCCGTCGATGATGGTATGACCCTGGGGATGGGTCAGCACGTAGAAGGGCACCGGGATTTCGTAATCGGCGCCATTACCCTGGTTCATCTTGATGTTATGGACCTTGCACCTCAGGGATCCCGATTGGAACATGTAGAGTCGGATATCCGTCATGGTTCATTCCTTCTTGGTAGCTCTTGTTGTCGGAAGGTCGCCGCGAAACGGACGGCGAACCAGGTGGTGCCTGCCCACCGCCTATCGCGGCAGGTCGCGCGCGGGCCGTTCCCCGCGCCTTGCAGTTCTGACGGCTAGACGCCCAGGCAGAGGTACTTGATCTCCAGGTAGTCCTCGATACCGTACTTGGAGCCTTCGCGGCCCAGGCCCGAGGCCTTGACGCCGCCGAAGGGGGCGAGCTCGGTGGAAATCAGGCCGGTATTGATGCCGACCATGCCGTACTCCAGCGCCTCGGCCACGCGGAACACGCGCGACAGGTCACGGGCATAGAAATAGGACGCCAGGCCGAACTCGGTGTCGTTGGCCAGCTCGATGACCTCGGCCTCGTCCTTGAAGCGGAACAGCGGCGCCAGCGGGCCGAAGGTCTCTTCCTTGGACACCTTGGCGCTCTTGGGCACGTCGGCGAGGATGGTCGGCT